>NZ_BAABZW010000018.1:0-89592 GCF_040365325.1 Intrasporangium sp. DVR
GGCGGATCACCCTGCACCTGCCCCAAGCGTGGCCCTGGCACGACGCCTGGACCCGACTGTTCGACCGGGTCGCCGACCCGCCCATGACGACACCGTCCTGACCACCCAGCCCGAGAACGGCGCAACCCGAGGAATCCGACGTGGAACACCCCGACAGCGAGGTCGGGCGATCACCCACGCCCCCACACGACCCTCAGCCCGCGGAAGGCATCACGCCGACAGCCGAAGGCTCATCGGTGGATCGAGGCTAAGCGGACGGACCCGGCGAGGCCGAACAGTGGGAGAGGGACAGAGCACCGCCGACTCCTGGGTCAACCCGTCGGAAGTCATGGACCTGGTCCTCGCGCGTGAACGCTGCGCTTGGCACGAGTCATCCACACTCCCGCGCGCTTAAGGCGATCCGTCGCGTTTGCACATGCGCCAACAGGGACGGACCCGAATTCTGTTCCGATTGCATACCCCCTCCCCGGTGTCGCTGCAGGTCAACAGTACGTGCCTCGCGCTCGCGGCCGCGCAGAACCCGAACTTCTGCACGCATTCTGCACGAGCCACTATTCAGTCCATGTTTCCGCAGGTCAGAGGCCCGCGCACTGCACCTTCGGAATCCGTAGCCTCACATACCCCGTTGGGTACGGACGAGGGGCCGTGACCCGCGTTTGCGCAGGTCACAGCCCCTCGGGACACTATGTGGCAGGTGAAGGATTCGAACCTTCGTAGCTTTCGCGACGGATTTACAGCCCACGGTGCGCGGGTCCCTGATCTGCAGGAACCACGCCCGGTGCGAAACTTCCCCACAACTCCCCCACTGCCGGACGGAGGCTCCCGTAGCCAGTCGGTCACCAACGGACTAGCAAGCGGGGTCGGCCCATCTGGTACCGGCATCCTGATGGGTCGGGCGGAAGCGCAGGTCATACCGCCCGCTCCAGGCGCCCCAATTCGCCCAGGCGCTGCTGGCGGGCCTCCGACCGAGCGAGTCGTGCGCTCGCGGGTGCAGCCAGCCCATTAGGCAGGCAATGTGGGGGCGGCCAGGTGTCGACGTGGTCGTTTTGGCTGCGCGAGAACTTCCCACGAGGCGCCCCTCGCGCGACCCGGATGGAAGCGTGAAGGACTCCAGCTCTGTTGCTTACAGGGACATTCTCCTGTGCCGACGCGCTGAATCAGCTCACAGCGGCCCGTCCACCGGTGGATCCACCCTGACGCGTCTTACCAGCCATGCCGTGAGCCACACGACGACGAGGAGGCGCACGACGTGCATCGCCGCCACGAGGGCACTGTTGCCTTGGAGGCTCGTGGCTGCAGCGACCATCTCCGGTACGCCGCCGGGCACCATGCCGAGCACGCTGTCAAGAGCGGGAACGCCGGCCTGCCAGTGGATCATGTAGCCCAGCGCGATGCCGGCAGGCACGACCAGCGACACCACGATCAAGCCACCGGGGAGTGTGGAGCGGAACCGCCGAACGGTGGGCCGGTCGACTCGTGACCCCACGGCCGTGCCGACCAAGACCTGAGCTATGAGCGACCAGAGCGGGGGCGCCGAGACGTCGAGCTGGATCAGCTGATGGCTCAGAGCGACGGCGATAAGTGTCCCGCTGAAAGCCCACATGGGCACCCGCAAGCGCTTGGCGACCAGGGCACCGAGGCCGCCGACGACGAGGACGGCGGCCCACTGCATCCCGGTGGTCGCCTCCCAAGCAGCCATCAGTGCAGTACGCCGATCAGGAGGGGAAGTGCCACGAGGACGACGACAATCACCCGGACGATGTGGATCGCAGTGACGGCTCCGACATCAGCTCGCACGTCCGCCGCCAACGAGGAGAACTCGCTGATCCCGCCGGGTGCCGCGGCGAGGAGAGCCGTTCTGGGCTCGATCCCCAACTTGGTCAGGCTCCACGCGACCAGAATCTGGACGACCAGGAGCACGCAGAGGGACGCGCCGAAAGGGACCGCCAGCGCGGCGAGCTGTGCCAACGTCTGGGAGTTGAGGCGCAGCCCGCTCGCGATCCCGAGCAGGTACAGGCCGGCTAGCCTGAGTGGAGCCGTGGAGGACGGTCGCTCGCGAAGCATCGACACGGTGGCGCTACCGAGCACCGCGCCGATGATGCCCCCAGCTGGAACGTTCAGTGTGGTCAGCACACCCGCGCCGGCGGCGGCGCCCACGAAGAGAGCAACCGTTTGAGTTCCGTGGCCCGAGGTCACGGCTCCAAGCCACCCCGGCAGGACAATGGGAGCTGCACGCCGGGGTTGGCGAGCTGTGCACGCGGCAGGCGACCGTCCAACCACGCTTCGATCTGCGTCGTGCCGATCGCCGCGAACTCCTCAAAGACCTCTTGGACCTGCCACCCGATGTGGGGAGTGAGAACGACGTTGGGCAGACCTCGCAGGGGGCTGTCCAAGGCCAGCGGCTCAGCGGCATACACGTCGAGGCCGGCTGCGCCCAAGGCACCGTCGCTGAGCGCCGCGACGAGTGCTGTCTCGTCAAGGATCGCCCCGCGCGACGTATTTACCAGGATGGCGTCCTTCTTCATCCCGGCAAGCTCGGACGCCCCGATAAGGCCCGCGCTCTCGTGGGAGAGACGCAGGTGGATCGAGACCACGTCCGAGGTGGCGAGGAGCTCCTCGAGCGAGAGCCGGGGTATGGGCCAGCCGTCGAGCTCCACCGGCCGGCCGTCTGACGACTCGCGCGCCCAGGCCACGACGTCCATGCCGATCGCGCGAAAGGCGCGCGCAGCCTGCTGGCCGTGGCGCCCCAGCCCAAGGATGCCCACCCGTCGACCAGCCAGAGTGCGGCCGGGCGGGACCCGCCAAGTGGGGCTGTCCAGCACATTCTGGACCTCCGGCATGCGACGCGCGCAGGCGATCGCCAGCATGAGGGTGAGTTCGGGCATCGCGCGAGTGACGGCCGTTGCGTGACGCATGAGGGACAACGGGATGCCGCGCCGCGTCAGGGCCTCGACGTCGGCGTGGTAGGCGTGGCCGCCGGTCTGCACGACGAGCTCCAGCCCCGGGAGACGGTCGAGAACGGTCCGATCCAGCCGTGTTCGCTCCCGGATGGGGAGCAGGAGGGAGACCTCGGCAAGCTCGGGATCCTTGGCTTGATCGATGGGCGCGTCCAGGGCGACGACGCGGCACAGTTCCTGCAGCCGACGCATGGCCGGCGCGGCGCGCACGAGCTGTTCCCGATCGTCCAGGATGAGGACGACCGGGCGATCACTGAACATTGCCCACTCGCGTGGCGGCCAGCGCTGCTGCTTCCCGACCGGCGATCCGCCCGAAGACCGCGCCGCGAGTGAGCCCGGCCCCCGCTGGGTAGTTGAGGTAGAAGAAGCCGCCCGTGATCTCACCCGTGGCGTACAGCCCGGTCACCGTCCGTTGGGCGGTGTCGACGACCTCCGCGGTGGGCGTGGTCCGGAGGCCCCCGAACGTGAATGTGATGCCACACGTGATCTCGTATGCCGTGAACGGCGGAGTGTCGATGGGCTGGGCCCAGTTTGACTTCACCGGCTGGCCCTGCGGCGCCGCGCGCAGGCTGTCCTTGGTGAAGGGGTCGAACTCGCCGTCGGCGCAGGCCCGGTTGAAGTCCTCCACGGTGCGTACCAACGTGTCTGCCGTGACGCCCAGCTCTACGGCCAGCTGCCCGATCGTGTCGGCGGTGACTGGGCGACCCGTGGAGTAGCGGGGCTCGAGGAGGTGGACCGTCTTCGAGTCGAATATCTGTGCCGCCCGGGCGCCCGGCTGGGTGCGCACCCGGTCTCCGGTCTTCGCGTAGGTGAGCCACACCTCGTCCTCGCCCTCGTCGACGAAGCGTTCACCGCGCACGTTGACCATGATGGAGTACGGGTAGCTGTAGCGACTGAACTTGTCGGTGTAGCGCAGGTCGCCCCAATCCGGGGCGTGGTGGTCGAGGGGCACGGCGTGGCATCCGCCCCAGTGGCCGAACGGCTGGGCGCCTTGTCGCATGGCGGCCTCGAGCGGAACGCCCATGTTGAAGCGGGTTCCTCGCACCTTCACCAAGTCCCATCCGGGCCCGAGCCACCGCTGCCTCATCTGCGGATTGGACTCGAATCCCCCACTCGCAAGGATGACGACACCGTCGATGACCTCGTCACGGTCACCGCCTCGTACCACGACGCCCTTGCACGTGTTGCCCTCCATGACGAGATCGACGACCGGGCTCGAGTACCGGACCTCGATGCCCTCCCGCGCGACCGCTGCATAGAGGTCTTCGATGAGGCCGACCCCCTCTTCGTGCGCACGAAGGGCGCCTCCGCCGGGGAGCCGGTAGCGGGTGTCATCGTCGATGAGGTTCGGATCGATGAGCTTTCCGACGGCGAGCTCCCACTGGACACCCTTGCCGTGCATCCAGCGGACGGTGTCCAAGGACTCGTCGATGAGGACGTGCTGGAGGTCCGGCGCTGCCCGGCCGGCGGTTGTGGTGGTCATGTCCTCGGCGAACACCGTCTGCGGATAAGCCGGGACGTCAACGCGATCGAACCATTTGGAGGAGTGCGCTGCAACCAGCTCCCTCAAGTCCTCCAGGCCCCCGTGGGCGACACGGAAAATGCCGCCGGTGAACCGGCTGTTTCCTCCTCGGAGATCCTGCGGCGCCGCTTCGAGGACGAGGACCTCGGCGCCGCTCTCGCGGGCGCTCAGGGCCGCGACGAGTGCGGCGTTGCCACCACCGACAACCACGACGCGGGCAGCACCCTGGCGGCTCCGGCTGGAGGAATGGGCAGACGCGGTCATGGTCATCGAAGAACTCCCGGGGTGAAGATGCCGACAGGAAGGACGATCTCGGCGAAGTGGTGGAGCACCCACAACACGACGAGAAGAACGGCTGTGTAGACGGCGATGCGCCAGGGAGCCATCTTGCCCACGACCCAGAGGAAGACAGGCACGAAGACCAGCGCTGCCAGCATGGTGCCCAGCACGTAGACCAGGACGACGAACAGTGTGATCCACAGGAAGGCGGCCCCGACGTTGCGCAGCACATCCAACTTGCCTTCCGACCCGGTCAAGTCGCGACGGTGCGATCGAATCTCGCGAATGAGCATGGCCAGGGAAAGGAGCAGCCCGACGATTCCCACGACGATCGGCATGACAGCCGCCCGAGTCGAGAAGGACTGGGCTTGGACCAGCGCGCCGAGGAATGTCAGGGTGAACAGACCTGCCATGATCGAGGGAACCCAACTGCGCTCCAGCGCACCGACGTCGGGCCCCTCGTCATCGTCCTCAGCCATCTCGACCCCAGCCACACGGTTCGTGGCGAGTCGGCGACGTGCCGCCAGCAGGAGCGGCAGGACGAGGATTCCGAGCATGATCAGCACGCCAGGACGGGTGACCCACTCGGTTCCCTCATAGAGGCGGGTCGTCAGGAAGTAGTACCGCTCCATCGGGATCGACAGCACGAAGCCGATGAGGAATGGAGCCCGCGGCATGTTGATCGCCTTCATGAACCAGCCAAGAGCCGCCAGGAGGAGCATCACCTGCAGGACCGCGAACTGCTTCGGCTCCTGGTAGGCGCTGACGAACATGATGACGATCAGCCCGGCTCCAAGCACGGGGAAGCGCACGTTGCTCAGGCGCGCGAGGGGCGTCGAGATGCCGAAGCACAGCGCGGCACCGAGGATGCTGGCGATGGCGAAGCTCCACACGATCGTGTAGATGATGTCGAGGTGGTCTGTGATGAGCCGCGGGCCGGGCTCGACCCCGTAGACGAGGAGCGCGCCCATGAGGAGCGCTGCAGGCGCACCACCGGGGATGCCGAAGAGGAGGGTGGGAATGAGGTCGCCCGCCTCGACGGAGTTGTTCGCACTCTCGGGGGCGATGATGCCCCGGGGGTCACCCTTGCCGAACTTCTTCTTGTCCTTGGACGACGCCACAGCGGAGCCATAAGCCATCCAGGTGCCCGCAGTGGCGCCGACTCCCGGCAGGACGCCGGCCCAAATACCGATCAGGGAACCCCGGATAACATGCGTCCAGTGCGTCCGGAAGTCACGGACACCCTGTCGCCACCCGCCACCGATGCCGGTGACCTCGGAGACCGCTCCCCGCTTCGCGACGAGGTGGATCACCTCTGCGAGACCGAACACACCGAGCGCCACGGCGACGAGGTCGAGTCCCTCGTTGAGGAAAAGCGATCCGAACGTGAACCGGTAGTCGGCGGCCGCAGGGGCCGCACCGATCTGGCCAAGCAGGACGCCGAGCACGCCCGCGATGAGCCCCCGCAGCATGTTTCCTCGGGACAGGGTCGCGGTGAGACTGATGCCTAGGACGGTGAGCATGAACAACTCTGGTGACCCGAAGGCGAGGACGAGGGGGCGCGCGATGGGGATTGACAGAGTCAGACCGATGGCGCCGATGACGCCACCAGCCATCGACGACAGGAAGGCAATGGAGAGAGCTCGCGCCGCCTGGCCCTGTTTGGCCATGGCATGGCCGTCCATCAGTGTCACCGTCGCGGACGCGGAGCCGGGGACGCCGATGAGAACAGCCGCAATGGTGTCGGATGTGTGCACCACGGCGACAGCACCGATGATCAGTGCGAGCGCCTGAGTCGGCTCGAGAATGAAGGCGAAGGGTAGGAGTACGGCCACGGCGCCGGTGCCGCCCAGCCCCGGGATGATACCCATCACTAGGCCGGCGAGGACGCCTATTACGAGGTAGATGAGTAGCGTTGGGTCGAGCAGGGCCGCCAGGGCTTCGAGTGCAGCGTCGAACACGGTCGTGTCCTTCGGGTCAGGGGGTGGACGGGGTGGCCCCGGCTGATGCTCAGTCCAAGGCCACCCCGGGGCCGACTACTTGGACTCGACCGTCGTCTCGTACTTGTTCTTCAGCAGGTCCAGGACGTACTTCCGCGACTCGTCGCTGATGTTGAACGCCTTCTCGAGGGCTGGACCGGCGTCGCGGCCCGAAGTGATCGGGTAACCGCCGAGCACCTTCTTGCCCTCGGCGTTGAAGGTCTGGTCGTCCTTGAGCTTCTCTGCCGCGTCCCAGAACGGGGTCACGATGGAGTCCGGAGCCCCGGCGTTGATCCAGAGACCCTTCTGGTAGGGGTAGCCGGCAAGGAGGAACGCCTTGTACGCGTCGTACTTCGGACCACTCGGCTTCGACCCGTTGAGCTTTTCGTACACCTCCTCGACCGTCGGTAGGTTGGGCAGGTTCTTGTCCCGGACGACGTTTCCGGACTCGTCGACCTGACCGAAGGACATCAGCGGAATGGCCGTTCCCTTCTCGACGAGGGGCTCGACCTCCGACTGGTAGGCGGACGTCGTCTGGTAGTCGATGTTGACCTCACCGCGCTCGAGCGCGAGACGCGCCGGACCCCGGCCCTCGAACCCGAAGGTCGCCTGGACGTCAAGCTCGAGCAGATCGAACGCGAGGAGAGTGGACAGGTCGAGACCGGTCGCGCTGATGGCGCCGTACTTGAGGGGCTGAGCCGGGTTCTTGAGGTCCTCCACGGACGTGATGCCTGAAGCCTTGCTCGCGTAGATGACGCCACCGGTGCCATTGAGGATGAGGGGTCGCATCTTCGAGAAGTCGAAGTTGACCTCCTTTCGACCCAGGAGGTACTGGAAGTAGGTCGTCCCCGACGTGACGAGGAGCTGGCTGCCGTCAGTGCCGCCACTCGCCGCGTAGGCGTTGGAGCCGGTGATGCTCTCTCCACCCGGACGGTTCTCCGGCGTGAAGGTGGGCTTTCCCTCGACGGTCTGGGTGAGATACTTCGTCATGAACCGGGCCCAGGTGTCTGTGCCACCACCCTCCGAGTACGGGATCACCAGGGTGATCCGGCTGGGGAGCTTCGCGTCCTCGCCGGCCTGCTGCGCAGCGTTGTTCTCCGGGGAGGCGCATGCCGTCAGGGCAAGCCCCGCTGCTGCGAGGGCTGCCATGGCCTTGGGCAGGGTCTTGATCGCCATTGATTGTCTGCCTTCTTTGTGGTGGTTGATTTGTCAGGGGATGGGGTTTGTGACCGCGGCACGGGTGCCGAGGCGCGAGTCGGGCACGATGACGTGACCTTCCATGAGTCGGCGTGCCGTCCTGAACCCGGCGACGGCGTCAACGGTCCACTCGCCGTTGCGCTCTGCGGGGCGGGCCGACATGTCCATGACTCCGGCAGGGTGACCGATCCGGGTCCTGCCGTCGTGGGTGGTGGCGACCTCGTGCGCGACGGTGCCAGGGATGGAGCACGCGACGGCCGTGGCGATGGCACCGGTCAGCGGGTGAGAGCGGTGCATCCGGCCCATCGACATCATGGAGGCACGCAGATCATGTGCGTCTGAGGCGATGCGCTCACCGCTGGCGGTCGTGTAGTCACGAGGCGGGCCCACGAGTGAGAGTTTCGGGACCGACGGCATGGAACGCGTCGCCTCCTCGAGCGTGGACGCAATGCCGACCTGGACCGAGGCCGCCGCCCGCACCGCCTCGATGCGGGCGAGCACCTCGGCGTCCGCGTCGATGGAGTCGGGCGTCTCGTCACCGGTCAGGCCCAGGTCTTCCCATCGCACGAAGACGAGCGGGTTCGCCGCGTCGACGTAGGACACTGTGATCGATCCCAGACCGTCGACCTCAAGCACGTCGCGGACGTTGCCCGTCGGCAGCAAGCGACCGGTCACCGCGCCGCCAGGGGAGACGTAGTCCAGCTGGATCTGCGAGCCCGGAACGGGGACTCCGGGGATGAGGAAGTCCCCGTCAGGATCGAACGCGCCGTCGCGCGTTGGCACGTGCGCGACGATGACCTTTCCGGTGTTGACGTTCAGGAAGCGGACCTCGGTGGTCCCCTCTTTGGGCTCGACGAGACCCTCATCGACCGCGAAGGGACCAACGGCTGAAGAGATGTTCCCGCAGTTACCCCGCCGGTCGACGAGGGCGCTGTCGATTGACACCTGACCGAACTCGTAGGTCACATCGACGCCATGGTCACGCCCGTCACCGATGATGGCCAGCTTGCTCGTTGTCGAGGTGGCACCGCCCAGGCCGTCGAGCTGCCGACGATCCGGGTCCGGGCTGCCGTAGGCAGCAAGAATGAATGCGTCCCGCACGGCGGGATCCTTCGGAAGGTCGCGCTCGTGAAAGAAGACGGCTTTGCTCGTGCCGCCTCGCATGATGACGCCGGGTACTTTCATACAACCTCTCCTAGATTGCATACAGTCCTAGAGGACTCAGGTCCAAAAGACAAGGCCCGTGCCCGAGATGTGACCAAGCCGTTTGATGCACGCCTGCCCGTCCGGATGACGGTGACCGACCTAAGTTGCCTCGTCGAGTTTGACGGCAAACAAAGGTGAAGCACCATCGCGACTTCCAGCAGGCCCATACACATTTGCTTCATTCGCAGGACTCGCGGACAGCAGGTAGCGAGGTTGGCCCGGTCCTGCCTTCTTGCATCGTCGCAGGTCACGGGACCTCGTCGGCAGACAGAACGCATGGTCCACCGGTTGGTGCGATACGGTGAAGCAACGCTTAAAAAGGGGGACCGTTGCTGGACGTCAAGCGGCTTGAACTGCTCCTTCGCGTTGTCGAGACGGGTTCCATCACCGCTGCGGCGGCGGAGCTGATGTTCTCCCCCTCTGCGGTCTCCCAGCAATTGCGACGCCTGGAGGCCGAGGTCGGCCAACCCCTTCTCCAGCGCCACGCTCGGGGGATGATCCCGACGGACGCCGGTCACGTGCTGGCCAACCATGCCCGGACGGTGCTGCGCCAGCTCGCGGCCGCGGAATCGGATCTCGCCGAGATCGCGGGGCTACGTCGCGGCCGGCTCGACCTGGGGACCTTTCCCACGGTTGGCTCGTCGTTCCTCCCGCTGGCCCTGAGCCGGTTTCGCAAGGAGTACCCGGCGATCCAGCTCCACGTGCACAGCGCCCGCGAGGAGCAGCTCGTTGAGATGCTCGAGAGCGGCACTGTGGGGGTGTCGCTGCTCTGGGACTACGAGTGGAGTCGGATCCAAGGCAGCAGGTTCGCGCTCACCTCGCTCTTCCAGGACCCCACTGTCCTGATAGTCGGGGCTGATCACCGCTTGGCTCGGCGTCGACAAGTATCGATGGCAGATCTGCAGGAAGAAGACTGGATCATCCGTTCACAGGGCCACCCGGTCATCGAAGTCCTCGAGCGTAGCTGCCGGGCAGAGGGGTTCACTCCGCGCATCTCCTTCTATGCGAACGACTACCAGGAGGCACAGGCCATGGTCAGCGTGGGCCTGGGCATTGCCCTGGCGCCGCGCTGCGCCGTGGTGAACAAGCACCCCGGAGTGCGCATCCTGTCCTTGGGCGAGTCCGCGCCGGCTCGTCGCATCCTCGCTGCTCACCGGCACGATCGCGTGCGAGCTCCGGCCGAGGTGGCGTTTCTAAGGACGCTGATTGCCTCGGCGCGAGACTACGCTCCGGCCTGATCCAAGGCCGGGACCGCCTCAGGGAGGCCGGGTGGCGGACCGCCGCGTGCCGCGAGATGACCCCGCGCCCTCAGACGGTTGCTGCGTCACGCTGCAGGACCTCCCTCTCGTTGGCCACCATCGACAGCAGGCGGAACACCCAGTGGACGAACTTGGTGTACGGGGCGATGGCAAAAGCTACGAGGACGGCGCCCAGATGGAGGACGAGCATGGGGGCGAAGAGGACGGTCGTCCGACCGATGAGCACCCCGAGACCGCTGACCATGAGTACCAGGATCGCCCAGATCAACGCGGTGTCCGCCTCCTTCATCGACTCTGTGGTTCGAACCGAACGGGCCCGGTGCTTGAGCACGAGGAGGCCGATCGCACCGATCGTCGCCATCACCCCGCCAAGCGTGCCGGTAACCACTGGCACGGACAGATACGCGTACGGCGGGTACTCGCCCATGAGGTTCTCGAGGACCGCCGCTGAGGTCGTCGAGACGAAGGTGAGCAAGAAGCCGTACATGACGAGCTGGTGGTTAATCTTGCGGGCTCCCGACGGCTCGTCGGCGGGATAGTTGCAGCCCTCGTCCCCACCGCTCTGGTGGCGAAGAACCGCCGCCGCACCCAGCGCCCTGATCCAGGAGCGCCCGTCGAACAGTTCCGAGGGCTTCCTACCGATGTCGAGCCAATACCGCCAGGCCGCCAGGAGCATCACGCCAACCGAATAGAGCGCTGGCGCAGCGGCGACAGCCACGAGAAGGCCGTGGCCCACAACGGCATACGGCGAGCCGTCCCCTGCGCTCGTCCAGATGTCTGAACCCACCGTGAGCACACTGACAGCGGTGAGGAGCAGCGCCACGCCCAGAACAGCGAGCAGCACGCCGCTTCGGCCCGAGAGGAATCCCAGCCGCCGGCTCGGCCAGACGTAGGTGTCATAGGTCCGCTCGCGGAGCTCGGCGAAGACCTTCGGGGGGTTGACAGCGAACTCGTGGGGCGGCGTGTACATGCAGGCGGTGAAGCAGTCCTGGCAGTCGTGGCACAAGTTGGCCAGGTGCGTCATGTCGGCCCGGGTGAGCTCGGTCCTCAGCTCGAGAGCGGGCCACACCGGACAGTAGCCCGCGCAGTACCGGCACGAGTTGCAGATGTTGAGCTGGCGCTCAGCCTCGGCGAAGAGCTCCGTAAAGGGGCCAACGCCCGGCTTCTGGTCATCGACGTGCATGGTGTGCTGCCTCTCGTCCCGCGATGCGGCCCCAGACGGTACCGATCGTCATCCCGAAGCCAGCGAGGTATCCGGAGGAAAGGATGTTTCCGGACATGATCTCGCCGGCCGCGAACACGTTGTCGAACGCGGTGCCATCGACGCGTTGAACCCGCGAGACGGCATCCACCTGCACACCCATGTACGTGAAGGTGATTCCTGGGCGCATGGCGATCCCGTAGAAGGGAGGCGTGTCCAACGGCTGCGCCCAGTTTGTCTTGGGAGGCGTCACCCCGGACGTGGTGACTCCGTCCAGCCGGGTGGGGTCAAACCTGGTACGTGCATCAGGGGCTACTCCTGCGTTGTACGCCGCGACCGTGCGTCCGACTCCCTCTGCGTCGAGGCCAAGCTTTGAGGCGACCTCCGCCACCGACCTGCCAGAGGTGACGCCGTACATCGGGGGTAGGAACTGTCCCTGGACCCTGGAATCCCACAGGGCGTATCCGATCTGGTCCGGCTGGCCCGCGAGGTTGCGCCCCCAGATGGCGTACCGCTTGGGCCAGATGTCCTCGCCCTCGTCATAGAACCGGTCACCATCACGGTTGACCACGACCCCGAATGGGATGGCGTCGATGCGCGTGGCGATACCGCCGTCGAACTTGGGGCTCCTGGCGTCCACCGCGACCGAGTGGAAGCCGCGCTCCTCGCCGGCCACCGCCGCCCCGGCATCCAACAGCAAGCGCAGCACGTGGCCGTCGTTGAACTTGGGCCCCCGAACGTGATAGTTGGCCGCCGCCTCTCCCCAGTACTTCCCGAGCCACTCGAGATTGGCCTCGAAACCTCCGCTCGCGCAGACGAGTGTCGAGGTCTGGATACGGTGACGGCCCGCGGCCGTCTCCACGATGACAGCCTTGGCGTGGTCGCCCTCGAACTCGATCTCGTCGACTCGCGTCTCGTAGGCGACCGGAATGCTGCGCTCCTCGAGTTGGCGGTAGTAATGGTTGATCAACGCCTTGCCGCCGCCGAGAAAGAACCGGTTGGTGCGGCCGAGGTGGAGAGTGCCTGCCAGGGGTGGCTGCCACAGGGCCCCGTGTGCCGTCATCCAGTCGGGCGCGGTTCGCGACTCCTCGACCGTCAGTCGGGCAAGGGCCTCGTTGCTCGGGCCGGTGCCGACGCCGCATAGGTCCTTCCAGAGCTCGTCGTAGGTGTAAGCACCGGTGTTGTACCTGTCAGCTGAGTCGTGGACGCAGCGAATGTTGCGCGTGTGCCGGCTGTTGCCCCCACGGAACTGGACATCTGCCCTCTCGAGGACGAGGACGCGTGCACCTTCGTCATGGGCACTCATCGCGCTCACGAGGGCGGCGTTCCCCCCGCCGATGATGACGACATCCCAGGGACCGCTGAGGTCCGGCGCGGTGACCCCGTCGTGGGTCCGGGTCGTGGGGTCCAAAATGGCTCCTCGCAGATTCTCTCGAAGGTGGGGCTTGGTCAGATGCGTTTGACGACGGCGGCGGTGACCGAGCGGGTCCCGCCCTTCGGCTGCCCGGAGGGAAGCAGCACGATCTCTCCGTCCGCGTAGGCGTTCTCCACGGCACCCTCAATGCGGCGGGCTGGCTCCTCGAGACCGAGATGCCGCAGGAGGTAGGCGGCGCTCAGGATCTGCGACGTGGGATTTGCCAGTCCCTGACCCGCGATGGCGGGGGCGGTGCCGTGGATGGGCTCGAAGTACGCTGCCCGATCACCGATGTTGCCGCTGCCGCACATGCCAAGGCCGCCCACCGTGGCCGCCCCGAGGTCACTGAGGACGTCTCCGAGGAAGTTCTCCGTCAGGACCACATCGAAGCGCCCGGGATCGGCGACCAGATCGTGCGCTGCGGCGTCGGCATACCGGTAGTCAAGTTCGACGTCCGGGAACTCGGGGGCCACCGACTCGACGACTGCTCGGAAGAAGGCAAACGTTCTCAGCACGTTGCTCTTGTCGACGCACGTGACTCGCCGGACGCCATCCAGTGGCGCGCCCGACCGCTGCTGCGCGATCCGGAACGCGGCACGGGCGACACGCTCACATCCGTCACGGGTCACGAGGAGCTGGTCGCACGCTGCTGACTCGGTGACGATGCCGATGCCCCGGGAGAGATAGAGACCCTCGGTGTTCTCCCGTACCAGGACGTAGTCAATCGAGCCCGGTGCGTGCTTCACCGGGGTCCGGACCCCATGGAGCAGACGCATGGGCCGAATGTTGGCGTAGGTCTGCAGCCCAGTTCTCAGGACGCCACCCAGGAGGCCCCCCTCCGTGCCGTCGGGCCGACGCACTCCGGGCAGTCCGACGGGGGCCTTGAGAATGGCGTCGTAGTCGCTGCGCAGGCGGTCAAGTGCGCCCGGGAGCAGGGGTTCACCATGTTCGGCGTACGTGGCCGCCCCGCCTTGCTCATCAGTGAGGGCGAGGACCAAGTCGAAGCTGTTCGCCACTGCATGGAGGACCTCCAGCGCCGAGTCCATGAGCTCTGGACCGATGCCATCACCACGAATGAGCGCGATTCGGATCGTGGAGGCGCCCCCTGTTCGGGCGGTCGAGGAGGACGTGGAGTCCTCGAGCGCGTCCCCGCTCATGCCTTGACGGCCAGGACCGGGCAGTCGGCGTCGAGGAGGATCTTCTGGGCATTGCTCCCGAGGAGGAACTTGCCGACCGGGGAGCGACGACGAAGGCCGATCACGATGAGCTGCACGGACTCCGCCTGGGCGGTGGCGAGCACCTCATCGGCCGCGCTGAGACCTCGCGACTGCTGGCGCAGTTCGAACTCGGCCCCAGCTGCCCGGAGGTCGGGCTCCAAGTGGGCCAAAGACGACGAATCGGCTTGGCCAGGTCGCTCTCCGGCGTTGAGGACGAGTAGACGCTCGCCGCGAAGGGTCGCCTCGCTCGTGGCAGCCTTGAGCGCGGCGTGGCCTTCCAGAGTAGGGGTGTAGCCGACGAGAATGGTCAACGAACCGCTCCTTTCGCATGCAGGTTGCATGCAAAGATAGTGGATGTACATCCAGGACGGAAGGCCTTCAGGAACGATCCCACCCCTTTTTGAACCGTCCGACGGGGATGCGCGTCCCGCGCTTGGCCATACGATCGGTGACAGACCCCTCGAACCAGTCAGGAGTCCTTCATTGTCAGCCACCCCGCTGTCCCGCTTCTTGGTTGATCTCCCGTCCCGCGGGAAGGCCACCGAGGTCGTCACCGATGCCCTGCGCGAAGCGATCATCACGGGGCATCTTCCCCCTGGGACGTGGTTACGTGAGGACGAGATCGCGCGCGAGCTCTCGGTGAGCCGGACACCGGTCCGCGAAGCCCTGCGTCGACTTGCCGATGATGGGCTTGCCGTCAAGCACGCGCATCAAGGAACCATCGTGGCCGGGGTCAGCTTCGAGGACGTCCTGGCGCTCTACGCGGTCCGAGAGCCGCTGGAGGGGACCGTCGCCCGATTCGCCGCTGCCCGGCGGACCGATGAACTGGTGGCGGCACTGCGTGCGGCCCAAGCAGGTATGGCCGAGGCGGCTGCGCAGCACGACCCCGACGGCATGGTGGAGTTCAACCGCCAGTTCCACCGCATCCTCAGCGACGCGACCGGCAACGTCTACCTCAGGCGCTTCATGCTCCAGATAGAGAACGCCATACGTCGCCTGCCATCCACGACCTACAGCTCGCCGAAGCGCCAGCAGACCGTGCTGTCGGAGCACGAAGCGATCATCGCCGCCGTGGACGCAGGGGATCCGGAGCTCGCGGCCGTAGCCGCGAGCTTGCACATGCGCAACGCCCGGGAGGTCCGCCTCACGCTCCTGTAGGCCCGTGCCATCTCCCGGCAACCCACGAGAGGTTCTCCTTGCTCTATCGAAAGCTCACCGACGGCGAGGTCCGTACTCGTTTCAGAAAGCTCCTGGCCGGACGCAGCCTTGTCCGACTGCCGGGGGTCCCCAGTCCACTGACTGCTCGGCTGGTCGAACGGCACGGGTTCGAGGGGGCATACGTCTCCGGCGCCGTGGTTGCGGCTGACCTGGGGCTACCCGACGTGGGTCTCACGACGCTGTCCGAGGTCGCCACCCGGTGTCGCCAGATCACACGGATGACGGATCTGCCGGTTATCGCGGACGCCGACACCGGCTTCGGGGAAGTCCTGAACGTCGCCCGGGCCGTGCAGGAGCTGGAGGACGCCGGGCTGGCCGGCATCCACATCGAGGATCAGATGAGCCCCAAGCGATGCGGACACCTCGACGGCAAGGCCGTCGTCGACGACGCCACGGCTGCACAGCGCGTCAAGGCAGCCGTCTCAGGCCGGCGTGACCCGAACTTCGTCCTGATCGCCCGCACCGACCTTCGAGTCGTGGGCGGCCTCGACGCGGCCATCGAACGGGCGCGTCTGTTGGCAGACGCGGGAGCGGACGTGATCTTTCCCGAGGCCCTGCGGACGCTGGACGAGTTCGAGCGAATGTGCTCTGCGGTCCAGGTACCGGTTCTCGCAAACATGACGGAGTTCGGCAAGTCCGAACTGTTCACCACAAGCGAGCTCCACGCAGTCGGCGTCCGACTCGTGATCTGGCCCGTATCCCTCCTCAGGCTCGCCATGGGGGCCGCTGACAGGGCGCTCGCCACGTTGAGCTCAGAGGGAAGCTTTGCGTCACTCACGGCACAGATGCAGCACCGTTCGGACCTGTACGAGCTCGTCGACTACGGCGGCTACTCGCAGTTGGACTCCTCCGTCTTCGACTTCTCCATCGAGACGCTTTAGGCAATTTGCGGTGTGGCTAACTGTCTCGCCCTCGAGGCGCGAACCGTCATGGTGGGCGTGCTCGCTAGGTCGGCAGCAGAGACACTCGTCAGCTGCCCATAGCAACTCTGAGTCGCACATCGGATCGCACTGTCAGCGTGAATTCGCTTGTGACCAGCACGAATTCGGCGCTCTGAACATGGGACGGTCAGCGCCCCACCCCTTACCACCACGGCAGTTGCACAACGGTCTCTGACCTGCGGAAACGCCAACACTTTGTTGGACGACGATGACGCCCATGGGCATCAGCTCACCCTCCGCGCGGAGATCGGACTGACACCTCCCGTGATGTCCGGGGGCGTACTGATCCGTTGGAGGGATGCGGGTCATCGTTCGTCCGTCGAAGGCCTCCCAGGATGTCGTTCACACGCCGCGCTTTTGATAAACCGCGGCCGCGCTTCGGAGCTCGGTCTTGCCACTCACCGAGACGTCATCCCCAATCGAGACGGTCTGGGTTTCTGCTCCGATTGCATACCCCACCCCCCGGCGTTGCTGCAGGTCAACGACCCGCAACTCCGGCTGTCACGGCCGGTGGAGTATCAACTTCCCCACCCATTCCCCACCAGCGCAGAACGCCCGCGCGTCTCCGCAGGCCAGCGACCCGCACTCGCACCTTCGGAATCAGTTGTGGGAGACACCCCCCAGGGGTATATGAGACAGGCCCTGGCCAGCGTTTCCGCTGGTCAGGGCCTCTCGGGGCACTCGGTGGCAGGTGAAGGATTCGAACCTTCGAAGCTTTCGCGACGGATTTACAGTCCGCTCCCATTGGCCGCTCGGGCAACCTGCCGTGGTGCGTCTGGAAGGATAGCAAGAGATCCGGCGGGCCTCGAAATCGGCCTGCCACCCGTCAGCGCCTCCCCCAGACCACGCCACACCGACCCCACCAAGCAGCCTCACGAAAGGAGCCACGATGGCCGACTCCTCGTTCGACATCGTCAGCAAGTTCGACAAGCAGGAGATCGCCAACGCGGTCAACTCGGCCTCCAAGGAGATCGCGACGCGCTACGACTTCAAGAACGTCGGCGCCTCGGTCGAGCTGGCCGGCGACGTGATCAAGATGAAGGCCAACACGGAGGACCGCTGCAAGGCGGTGCTCGACGTGGTCCAGACGCACTTGGTCAAGCGCAAGGTCAGCCTCAAGCACCTCGACGTCCCCGAGGCCGGCCCGCGCCTGTCCGGCAAGGAATACCACCTCGACTGCCCGCTCAAGGAGGGCATCTCGCAGGAGAACGCGAAGAAGATCAACAAGCTGATCCGCGACGAGGGCCCCAAGGGTGTCAAGAGCCAGATCCAGGGTGACGAGCTGCGCGTGACGGGCAAGTCCCGCGACGACCTCCAAGCGGTGCAGCGGATGCTCCAGGCGGCGGACCTCGACGTCGCACTGACCTTCACCAACTACCGCTGACGCGGCCACCCCGGGCCGTATGCCGCTGAGCTCACTCAGCTCAGCGGCATACGGCCTGCGGGTGTCGGGTCGGCAGACCCGCGTGGCGGGCTGCCGCTGGCAAGGAGCCGGCCGCGGGGCTCGGCGCCGATGTCGACGCGCTCACCGCGCAGCCAGGTGCTGCGGACCAAGCCGTCGAGGCGGCGCCCGGCGTAGGGGGTGATCGGATTCCTGTGCTGCAGGCGGGCCGGGTCGACGACGAACGAGTCGTCCGGTGCGAAGACGCAGAAGTCCGCGTCGGCGCCGACCTGGATGCGCCCCTTCCGCGGGAGACCGACCAGGTCGGCCGGCCCTCGCGACATCCAGCGGCTCACGTCGGCGAGGGTGAACCCTCTGTTCCGCGCCTCGCTCCAGACGACGGACAGGCCGAGCTGGAGGGAGCTGATGCCGCCCCAGGCGACGCCGAAGTCGCCGGTGTCGAGGGCCTTGAGGTCGGGCGTGGAGGGCGAGTGGTCGGACACGACGACGTCGAGGGTGCCGTCGCCCAGCCCGGCCCAGAGGAGGTCGCGGTTGCGCGCTTCGCGGATCGGCGGGCAGCACTTGAACTGCGTCGCACCGTCGGGGACGTCCTCGGCGGCGAGCGCCAGGTAGTGCGGGCAGGTCTCCGCGGTGATCGGGACGCCCTCCCGCCGGGCGGCTGCGATCAGCGGCAGGGCGTCCGATGACGAGACGTGCAGCACGTGGATGCGGCTCCCGGAGTGCCGCGCGAGCTCGATGAGACGGCCGATGGCGGTGTCCTCGGCGGTCGGCGGCCGCGAGGCGAGGAAGGAGCGATAGCGGCGACCCTGCGGCGGGGCCGCCTCACCGATCACCTGGGCGTCCTCGGCATGGACGATGAGCAGGCTGTCCCACGAAGCGATCTCACGCATGGCGCGCTCGATCTGCTCGGATCCCAACGGCGGGAACTCCTCGACTCCCGAGTCGACCATGAAGCACTTGAAGCCGAAGACGCCCGCGTCGTGCAGCCCGCCCAGCTGCCCGATGTTGTGCGGGACGGCGCCGCCCCAGAACCCGACGTCGACCCACGCCTGGCCGGCAGCCGCTGCCCGCTTCACGTCGAGAGCCGCCACGTCGACCGTCGCGGGGATGCTGTTGAGGGGCATGTCGATGACCGTCGTGACGCCACCGCACGCCGCCGCCCTGGTTGCCGAGGCGAACCCCTCCCACGCGGTGCGGCCCGGTTCGTTGACGTGGACGTGGGTGTCGACCAGCCCTGGGAGGAGGACCTCGTCGTCGCCGAGCTCGACCACGGTCGGCGCGTCGGGCAGGGCGCCTTCGTCCCAGGGCTCGACCATCACGATGGACCCCTGGGCCACCCCGACGACGGCGGCCGACTCACCGGACGGCGTGACGACCCGGCGCCCGCGGACGACCACGTCAAGAGCGACCACGGTTTGCCGCCCTCCACTCGCCCGTCGTGAGGAAGATGGACCCATGGACTCGAGCCCGCGCTACCACGCGTCGGTGGGCGGTCTGCCGACGCAGACCGACCTGACGACGGACCGCGCCACCTTCACCGAGGCCTACGCCGTCATCCCGGGCCGGACCCTGTCCGACATCACCGCGAGCCTGCTCCCCCACTGGGACGCAACACGCGTATGGATCCTTGCGCGGCCGATGTCCGGGTTCGCGGAGACGTTCGCGCAGTACGTCATGGAGGTGTCCCCCGGCGGCGGGAGCGACCAGCCGGAGCCGGACCCGGAGGCGGAGGCGGCCCTCTTCGTCGTCGACGGCGGCCTCTCGTTGGTCGTGGGCGAGACGACCCACCGGCTCACCGCGGGCAGCTATGCGTACCTCCCGCCCGGCTCCGCGTGGCGCCTGCGGAACGACGACGACGCGGTCGCGCGGTTCCACTGGGTCCGCAAGCGGTACGAGCGGGTCGAGGGCCTCGACGTACCCGAGCTGGTCGTCGTCAACGAGCGGGACCTCGAGCCGGACCCCATGCCCGGCACCGACGGCGCCTGGGCGACGACCCGCTTCGTCGACCCGTCGGACCTGCGCCACGACATGCACGTCACCATCGTCACCTTCCAGCCCGGCGGCGTCATCCCCTTCCCGGAGACGCACGTGATGGAGCACGGCCTCTACGTCCTCGAGGGCAAGGCGATGTACCTGCTCAACCGGGACTGGGTCGAGGTGCAGGCGGGCGACTTCATGTGGCTGCGCGCGTTCTGCCCCCAGGCCTGCTACGCCGGGGGTCCGGCGCGGTTCCGCTACCTGCTCTACAAGGACGTCAACCGCCACCCCTCGCTGCGCCTGCACCCCTGGCCCGTATGCCGCTGAGCTCGCTCCCCGACGCACCTGACCTCCCAGCCCTCCCGCCCCACCACCCCGCAACACACCCGGTCACGTGCGACACACCCGCGTCGGACGTCGGTGTGTTGCAGGTGACCGGGTGTGTTGCGGGGTCAGGTGGAGCCGGGGTCGCTCGCGTCGTCGCGCACGACCGTCGCCTCGATCAGGCCGTACGGCCGGTCGGCGGCGTGGAAGACCTCGTTCGGGTTCTCGAGGCCGAACGGTGAGAGGTCGACGAGGAAGTGGTGCTTGTTGGGTGCCGAGAAGCTGATCTCGTCGATCGACTCGAACTGCTCGAGCACGGCCTGCCCCATGCCGTAGAGGGTCTGCTGGAGGGCGTAGGAGTGGATCTGGGCGAACCGCTCGAGGAGCCTCGCCTTGACGGACGCGTAGGTGGCGTTCCAGTCCACGTCGCTCGAGCGGTACCGCCACCGGGCCACGAGCGACGTCGCGAGGATCCGGTCAGTCGTCTCGGGCAGGGTCGTGTACCTGTCCTTGAGGAAGCCGTGGAACTCCGAGCCGGTGGACTTGAGCAGCACGAGATCGCCGACGCCGGAGACGATGTGGGCACGGCGGTCGGCGCCGCGCCCGTCGACGTTGACGACAGCGGTGCGCCGGCCCCCGCCGGTCTGGACGAAGGCATGGTCGTGGCCCCGTCCGTCGACGTCGATGCGGTCCCACGTCGTCTCGACGAGCTCGATCCGCGCCCCGTCGGCGCGTGGGACGGTGGCGAGGAACTGGTCAGCGAGGGCCAGCCCGAACTCCTCGGGCGACTCGATCCCCTTCTCCTTCGCGAACGCGAAGACGGTGTTCTTCTGTGTGTCGGTCGGCAGCACGTCACCCTGGTCGCCCTCGATGTGCGCCCGGCTGAAGTCGCCCCGCAGGGCGGTGCTGACCGTCAGGTCACGAATCTCGTGCCGGGGCGTGTCACGGTGCACCCTGACGACATGGACCTCGGCCTTGCCGTACTGGTTGGCTCCGAGCCTGATGGCCATGCGGGTCAGCTCCCCCGGTAGGTCGAGTAGGCAAAGGGACTCAGCAACAGCGGGACGTGGTGGTGCTCGTCCGGTGCAGCAACGGTGAAGACCACGCTGACCTCCGGGAAGAAGCCGTCCTGTCCGCTCGCCTCGAAGTAGGCCGCCGTGTCGAAGACGAGCCGATAGGCACCCGCAGCGAGCCGGTCGGGGCCGAGGTCGGCGACTCGTCCGTCGGCGTCGGTGACCGCGGACGCCAGGACCTCGGCGGGGTCCGCGAGCAGCTCGAGACGGACCGGAACGCCCCGTGCCGGACGGCCGAGGGCGGTGTCGAGGACGTGGGTCGTCACGGTGCTCACAGCTGCACTCCGTCCTCGATGAGCTTGCGCAGCCGGAGGAGGGCGATCTTGCGCAGCTCCTCCGCGACCACTGCTGCCTCGGCGGCCTGGTCGTTTCGCAGCCGTTCGCGCAGCGAAGCGAGGATCTGCTCGCCGGCGAGGCCGGTGGCGCTGATGAGGAAGACCCGACCGAAGCGCTGCTCGTACTCCCGGTTCCCCGCCACGAGGTCCCGCTGGGTCTGCTCGTCGGGCCCCACCCCCGCCTGTTCCTGACGGGACCAGCCGGCCCCGGCGCCTGAGCCTTCGGCGCGATCCCCGATGCGTGGGTGCGCGGCGAGCGCTCGGTCGACCTCTTCGTGAGTCAGCCGACGGGCCGCGGAGTCGGCCGCGGCCATGAGGTCGTCCAGGCTGGCGTACGGCCGGTCCGCGAGGACCGCCTCGACCCAGGCCGGCACGTCGCAGCAGGCCGACAGCTCGGGTCTGAGCCTGCCGGCCTCAGCCTCGTTGAAGCGTCGAACCCCGTTCACGGGACCACCTCGAGCCGCATGTGCCGAACCTACGCGCGTCGCCTCGCCCGATGGAGCGTTCACCCCCCGTCGATTTCGCTCGAGTGGCCCGGCTGCGCACAGCCAGCCCTGTGGACACCGAGGCCACTCGAGGGTGCAAGCGCGGGGGCGGGGACTCAGCCGGGACGGCGGCGCGCCAGTTCCGCGAGCCGGCCACGGTCGAGCCCGGCCCGCTCGCTCACCTCGTCCACATCGATCGCCCCGCACTCGAGCCCGCGCAGGACGAATCCCGCCAGAGCAGCCGCAGTGGCGGGCTCGTCGAGGTACTCGGACACGCCCTCACCGGCGAGCGCGCGCAGCCGGCCCGCCGCGGAGGCGAACCCCTCCCGGTAGAAGGCGAACGTCGCGGCGTAGCGGGTCGGCAGCTGTCCGGGATCCAGGTCCCAGCCCTGGTAGAACCCGCGCTCCAGCGAGCGCCGGACCAGGCGATAGTGCAGGGCCCAGCCCCGGTGCACGGCCGCGCGGTCACCGACGGGGAGCACGTTGGTGGACCCGTCCGAGACGGCCACCCCGGTCCCGGCGGCGGCGACCTGCATGACGGCCTTGGCGTGATCAGCGGCCGGGTGCTCCATGCTCTGCTGCGAGGCAGCGATGCCGAGTGAAGCCGAGTAGTCGTACGTGCCGTAGTGCAGCCCCAGGAGGCGAGAGCCCCCCGCGTGGACCATGCGTGCGACCAGCGCCGTCCCGTCGGGTCCGAGCACGGCCTGCGGCGTCTCGACCTGCACCTCGAAGCGGAGCGCACCCCGCGCGAGCTCGTGCGCCTCCTCGAGCCACTCGCAGGCCGTGACCATCGCCGACACCTGCTCGACCGACGTGACCTTCGGCAGGGTGAGCCGAAGACCGGGGCCCGCTGCCCCGGACCGGGCGAGCCCCCCGATGAAGCGGTCCAGCGTGCGCAGCCCGCGCCGCCGCGTCGCCGGCTCGAAGGACTTGGACCGGATCCCATGGAAGGGTGCCGCGGTGCCTGCCTCGAGGGAGGCTGCGAGGGCGTCGGCAGCGCGGTCGGCCGCCGCGTCCTCGTCCCCGTCCGGTGGACTGCCGTAGCCGTCCTCGAAGTCGATCCGCAGGTCCTCGATCGGCTCGTCCCTGAGCTTGGTCCGGACCCGCGCATACACCTCCTCGGACAGTCCCTCCGGAAGGCCGACCACTCGCGCGAAGGACGCGGCATCCGGCGCGTGTTCGTCGAGGAGGGCGAGCGCTCGGCCACCCCAGTCGGGAACGGTGCGCGCGGCATACGAGGAGGCGGGGACGTACACCGTGTGGAGGGGCTGGCGCCCGCCTCGGTCACCCGGGTACTGGCGAGCGAGCGCGGTGTCGGCATCGGCGAGCTGTTCGTCGAGGCGGGCAGCGAGGTCGTGGACCTCGCTCATCCGGCACCGCCCTCGCCCTCGTCCTCGCCCTCTCCCTCGTCGCTGACGGCCTCGTCGCTGACGGCCTCGTAGGCGGGGAGTGCGAGGAAGTCGGCGAACTCGTCGGCGAGCGCGACCTCCTCGAGGACGCGCGCCGGCGCCACGGTCCACTCGCTGTCGCGCACGTGCGCGGTCTCCTCGAGGAAGACGAGCCGTCCGGACCGCGCCACCTCCTCTCGGCGTGAACGGCGTGCCGGGGGCAGCTCGTCGCGGCGCGGACCGAACTCGCGCTGCAGCGAGGCGACGAAGGCCAGCGCCCCGGGCGTGAGGACCGCCTCGCTCCCCCCGACGTGACCACCGGCGACCTCGACGCGGCCGGCCATGGGACTCAGAGCACTTTCCCGACCGGGGTCGTGCGCAGGTGGTCCGACCCACCGTCGGCGGGCTCCACGGCGCCGCGCACCGCGTGGGCGACCGCGGGGGCCACGACCGGGTCGAACACCGAGGGCACAATGTAGCTGGCGTTCAGCTCCTCCGGGGAGACGGAGTCGGCGATCGCCGTCGCGGCGGCGACCATGACCTCCTGCGTGATGTCCTTGGCTCCGGAGTCGAGCATCCCGCGGAAGAAGCCGGGGAAGCACAGCACGTTGTTGATCTGGTTGGGGTAGTCGGACCTTCCGGTGGCGACGACCGCCGCGTGCTCGCCCGCCGCGAGCGGGTCGACCTCGGGGTCGGGGTTGGCGAGTGCGAAGACGATCGCGTCGTCGGCCATCGTGGCGATGTCGTCGCCGGTGAGCAGGTTGGGCGCTGACACGCCGATGAAGACGTCCGAGTCCTTGAGGACGTCGCGGAGGGACCCCTCCTCGTGGCGCCGGTTGGTGTGCTGGGCGATCCACTGGCGGTCGGGGTCGTCGTAGGACTGGCCGGAGTGGATGGCGCCGGCCCGACCGCAGGCGACGATGTCGGTGGCGCCCTGGGCGAGCAGCAGCTCGATGATCGCGTGGCCCGCGGCCCCGACCCCGCTGACCGCGATGCGGATCGCCCCGATGTCCTTGCCGACGACGCGCAGGGCGTTGGTCAGGGCGGCGAGGACGACGATGGCCGTGCCGTGCTGGTCGTCGTGGAAGACAGGGATGTCGAGCTCGTCCCGGAGCCGCCGCTCGATCTCGAAACACCGTGGCGCAGCGATGTCCTCGAGGTTGATGCCGCCGTAGACCGGAGCGATCGCCTTGACGATCGAGATGATCTCCTCGGTGTCCTGCGTGTCGAGGCAGACCGGCCACGCGTCGACCCCCGCGAACTGCTTGAACAGCGCCGCCTTCCCCTCCATGACGGGCAGCGCGGCCGCCGGCCCGATGTTGCCGAGGCCGAGGACCGCGGAGCCGTCGGTGACGACGGCGACGGTGTTGCGCTTGATCGTGAGGCGGCGGGCGTCGGCCGGGTTGGCGGCGATGGCGAGGCAGATCCGGGCGACCCCGGGCGTGTAGGCGCGCGAGAGGTCGTCGCGGTGCTTGAGCGGCACCTTCGGGTTGACCTCGAGCTTGCCGCCGAGGTGCATCAGGAAGGTGCGGTCGCTGACCTTGCGCACGGAGACGTTGGGGACCCTCGCGAGCGCCTCGGCGATGTCCTCGGCGTGGTCGGCGTCGGAGGCGTCGTAGGTGACGTCGACGACGAGCCGGTCGTGGGTCGACTCGGCGATGTCCAGCGCGGTCAGCGAGCCACCGGCCTGCTGGACCGCGGCGACGAGCCCGCCCGTGGCCCCCGCCGACGACGGGGCCTCGACTCGAACGGTGATGGCATATCCGGGGCTGGGGTTGCGCATGCGGGCCTTCTTCTGCGAAGTGAGGTGGGGGTCGGTATCTGTCTAGCACTCCCGGGGCAGGCGCGCGTGGGCACCCGGAGATTGGCCGTATGCCGCTGGGCTCGCTCCCCGGGCGTGCGTGGCCGCGGCGGGGGGCGGCGTCCTCGAGCCGCCCGGTGGGGACGGCTGGGCACGGTCAGGACAGGTCGGGGCAGGCGTGCACCGCGAGGGGCCACCAGAACATGTCGGAGCACAGCGCGGTGTACTCGGCCGGTGTCACCCACCGGGTCTCGTGGATGCCGTCGTCGCCGTCCGTGAGGGGTGGTCGGACGAGGTCGAGCCGGGCCCGGTAGACCTGCAGATAGGGGCGTCGCGGGTCGATGACGTTGTCGGGGGTGCGCGGCGTGAACCGTTCGTAGCCGACGACGTCGACGCGGGACCCGTCGACCCGCAGGCCGGTCTCCTCCTCGGTCTCGCGCAGGGCGTTCTCGAGGGGTGACTCGCCGGGCTCACGCCAGCCTCCGGGCGAGCCCCACTGGGCGCGGCGGATGCTGTGGACGACGGCGAAGTCCCCGGCGGCGTCGCGCACGAACAGCATCGCCGCGCAGACCTCCGGCTCCGGCACGGGGCGGCTCGAGGCCACGAGGTCGACGTCGCTCGAGCCGTTGGGGAACGGCAGGTCGAGGTAGCGGGCGAGCCCACGGTCGCCACGACGCTTGCGCAACCGCAGCCCGGACGCGTTGAGCCGCCGAGCGAGATCAGCTCCCGAGGTCAGGGTCGCTCCCGCCGCCACCACCTCCGCCCAACGCACGTCCGGGACGTCGTAGTGGTCGCCGTCGAAGGAGCGCTGGTGCAGCCCGACCCTCCTGGCGAGGTCGTGCAGCTCGGTGTAGGAGGAGTCGCTGACGAGGTGGGCGAAGTGCCGGCCGTGCGCCGGCCAGATCGGCTCGTCGATCCACAACGTCATGGAGGCGAGCCTAGCCAGCCCGCCCCACGAGCCCTGTGGACAACGGGACGGGCGGCCGAGCCGATCCGCCTAGCGTTCATGGTGTCAGGTCACCAACCGGCCCCACGAGCCGATCCGAGGAGAACCACCATGGCCAGGTCCGTCGTCGACACCGAGGCGATCCGCGCAGCGTCAATCGACATCCAGCGACTCTCCGACGACATCCAGTCGGCCACCACCGCCCTCCGCGCTCGCCTGGGCTCGCTCAGCGGCGCCTGGGAGGGCCCGGCCCGCGCGCAGTTCGACTCGGTCATGGAGCGCTACAACCAGATGCAGCACAAGATCAACACGACCCTCGGGGAGATCAGCACCCTGACGGCGAAGGCCTCGTCGGCGTATGAGCAGCACGAGACGGCGACCCGGGCGATGTTCTCCTGACCGTGCCCCCGAGCCTCGACCCGGTCATGACATCCACTGCCCCTGGGCCGGGTCGAGCCCCCAACCGGAGGGCGGCTCCCGACGACTGGGAGCCGCCCTCCGGCCCTGCGTGGGTGCGGCCCGGCAGGAGCGAGCCCCGGTCAGTAGTAGCCCTTCTGGCCGTCGAGCAGCTCGCGCACGATGTCGAGATGACCGAGGTGACGGGCCGTCTCCTCGAGCATGTGGTGCAGCATCCACCGCAGCGTGGCTCCCGCCGAGGGCCAGCCCTGACCCAGCCCGGTCTGCTCGAGTGCGTGGGCGGCGATGATCTCGTTGGACCGTTCGCACTGGCGGCGGTAGTCCTCGACCAAGGCCGACAGCGGCACGCCGTCGACCCGCCAGTCCTGGTCGAGCTCCTCACCCCCGGGGCCCTGCTCGAACTGCGGCCCCTCGATCGGGCCCCCGAGGAAGGACACCTCGAACCACGTGTGCTCCGTCCAGCGCAGGTGCGACACGACCCCCGCGACCGTCATGAGCGGCGAGCTCGGAATGACGACGCGGTGGGCGTCCGCGTCCGAGACCCCCTCGCACTTCCAGCGCACGATCTCGCGCTGGAGGTCGAGCCACCCGACGAGCTGGGTGCGTTCGTCCGCCACGAAGGCGGGTCGGTCACGTTCCTCGCGCACGGTGTCGGCCATGCCCTGACGCTAGCGAGCCACCCCGGGGCCAGCACCTGGAATGCCGAGCGAGCCCAGCGGCATACGGCCGACGGTGCGGTCAGCTGGGGGCCGCGGGCTCGGGGACTCTCGGGAGGCGCAGCACGAACGACGTCCGAGGAAGGTGCTCGAGGTCCAGTCGTCCGCCCTCCGCCACGGCCAGCTCCCTCGCGAGGGCCAGGCCCACCCCGGTGCCACCGCCGCCGCTCACGCCCCGCTGGAAGACGTCGGAGCCGAGGGCGTTGCGCCCTTCGTCGGTGACCCGGACGTAGACGTGCGTGTCCGTCTCTCCCGCCTCCACCGTGATGGCTCCCTCCCCGTGGGCGCAGGCGTTCTCGATGAGCACGTCGAGGACCTGGGCCACGGCCCCGGGACTCGTCCTCGCCCTGGCCGTCCGCGCCCCGGTCCGCTCCAGCTGTCGCCCCTGAGTCGCCACCTGGGGCTGCCACCGCAGCACCGACCGGTCCACGACCTCGACGAGATCGACCTCCTGCGCCTCACGCTGGCGCAGCCCACGAGCGAGGTCGAGCAGGTCGGTGATCGCCTCGCTCAGCCGGTCCAGCTCGGACAGCGCATGACGCAGCTCGGCGGCCACATGGGGGGGTGTCTCCGGCCACTGCGAGAGGTCCTCGAGCTCGAGCCGCAGCGCGGTGACCGGGGTTCGCAGCTGGTGGGAGGCGTTGACCGCGAACTCCCGCTCCCGGCGCACGAGCGTGGCGAGCTTCTCGGCACTGGAGCGCAGGGCCGAGCCGATCTGCTCTGCCTCGGGCACGCCGAAGTGGGGCACGTCGACCTCGTCGAACCGGCCGTGTCCGAGGTCTGACGCCGCGTTGGCGAGCTGCCGGAACGGTCGGGACAGCCGCCGCGCCATCCAGAAGCCGGCGATCGCCGACACGGCGACGAGGGCGAGGCCGAGGAGGACGAGGGGCAGCAGCGCCTCCGAGACCCTCTGGTCGACGAGGGCGCCTGACCTCGCCAGGGTGATGCTTCCGCCGCCGGGGAGGGACCGCGTCTGGACGATGTCGTCCGCGCGCGCCGGAGTGATCCCGACCGAGATCACGCGACCGTCCGGTCCGACGTAGCGGATGCCCTCGGCCTCGTTGAGCAGGGGCAGCAGGAAGTCCTCCGTCACGGGCGCCCGGTCATCGGAGCGCGCCTGGACGAGGACGGCCATCAGGACCACGGATCGCTCGATCTTGCGGGACTCGTTCTGGTGGACGAAGTCCGCGAGCAGGTAGGCGCGCGGGATGCCGTAGAGCGCGATCACGGCGACGGTCATGCCGACGAGGACGGCGACGAGCCGCTCACGCATCCGCGGCGCTGCTCTCCAGCCGGAAACCGACCCCTCGCACGGTGACGATCTCCACGGGGGCGTTGGTGTCCTCGAGCTTCTGTCGGAGTCGGCCGATCGTGGCGTCCAGCATCTTCGTCGAGCCGAACCAGTTCTCGTCCCAGACCTCGTTGATGAGCCGCTCGCGGGTCAGGACACTCCCCTGCTCGCTGTCCATCAGGGCGATGACGTCGAACTCCTTCGACGTCGTGGCGAGCTCTTCTGCCCCCACCCACACGCGCCGGGACTGGCGGTCGACCCGGAAGCCGGGCTGCGTCGGTGCTGCCCTGGCCGGCTCCACCGTCGCCCGTCCGCTCCGGCGCAGCAGGGCCCGGGCCCGAGCGAGCAGCTCGGCGAGCGCGAACGGCTTGGCGAGGTAGTCGTCGGCGCCCGTGTCGAGCCCGACCACACGGTCGAGCTCGCCGTCCCGGGCGGTCAGGATGATGATGCCGCCCTCGAAGCCGGCCTCCCGGGCCCGGCGGCACACGTCGAGGCCGTCCATGTCGGGCAGGCCCAGGTCCAGCAGGAGCAGGTCGACCCGGCCGCCCCCCAACCGCTCGGCCGCTCCCGCACCCCGGTCGAGGCGCTCGACGACGTAGCCCTCACGCTCGAGGGTGCGGATCAACGGAGCGGCGATCCGGTCGTCGTCCTCGACCACGAGGACCTGCGGTGCCTCCATGGCCCGAAGCGTAGGCCCTCGGCCGCTCGGCTCGGCTCACTTTCGACGCCTTTCGAGGACCACTGTCGTGGGGATCACTGCCGCCAGCGCGAGCACGGCGACATCGACCCACCCCACGGGACGGGCCGGCTCGCCCGGACTTCCCACCGTCGTGGCCAGCAGGACCCCGACACCCGCTCCGACGGCCACGAGGACGGCCAGCACCCTCCCCTCCACGCAGCTGCTCCGGCACAGCACGTACGACGTCACCAGCGCTGCGGCAGCGAGGCCGAGAGCCAGCACCTCCACGTAGGACGAGAAGGTGCCGGTCAGGACCCGCACCGCGAGGACCACGGCGAGCGCCAGAGTTGCGATCGCGGTGCCCGGGTTGGGCGACTCCGACTCGTCGGGCATCAGAACTCCCGGTCCAGGACGCCGGTCTCCAGGGCGGTGGCGGTCGAGCAGGTGTTGCCGAAGAGGTCCGTGACCGAGGCGGAGGGGGTCCACGCCATCGTGGAGACGTTCGAGACCGTGCGCACGCCGTCGCCACTCGCGAGGGTGCCCAGCTTGATGGTCACCGTGGTCACGAGGATGCCGTTGACGGACGCCGTGCCTGCAGTCATGGTCGCGTTGAACACGGCCGTCTTCCCGCCCTTGACGTAGTCCTCCTTGAGGTTGACCGTGCCGAGGTTGACCACCGAGCCGGCGCGCTGGATGTCGACGGTGTCGTTCTTCCCGGTCAGGCCGAGGAGACCGCCGTCGCGGACCCTCAGGGTGACGGCCTGGGCGCCGCCGTTCCAGCCCGGGGTGACCGTGCCGAGCGCGACCTGGTCGTTGTAGGTGTAGGTGAGGGTGTCGCCCGGTTCGAGCTTGCCCGCGGTCGCCCCGCCGTTGGCGGTCTGCACGTCGTACCCGCGCAGCGGCGTGTTGTCGACCCGCCGGCTGCTGACGACGGCCGAGGTCGTGGTCGCGCCCGTGCCGTCGAGGAGGACGGCGCGGAAGTCGTACAGCCCGTCAGGGGCCGTCGTCGTGTCCCAGGTGCACCGGTACGGCGAGGTGGTCACGGTGCACACGTCGGTCCAGGTCGACGAGCCGCTCGGGGCGCGCTGGATCCTGACGCTCGTCACACCGGCCGTCGAGTTGGCCGCGGCCTCCAGCGTGGCTCGTCCACTCAGGAAGGCACCCGGGTCGAGCATGGTCACCGAGGACACGGTGTTGTCGATGACCCGGTTGGTGACGCTGGGCGAGGTGGCTGCATTCCCGGCCGCGTCGGTCGCGACCGCACGGAAGGAGTAGGTGCCATCGAGCAGCTTCGTCGTGTCGTAGACGCAGCTCCACGGCTCGACGACCAGGGAGCACAGCGGCTGCCAGGTCCCGCCCGAGCGCTGGTACTCGATGACGACCTGCGCCAGGCCGGAATGGGCATCCGACGCCGAGGCCGCGAACGTCCTGACACCGCTCAAGGGCGAGCCGGGGTCCGACATTGTCACCGTCGGGGCCTGGTTGTCCACCATGACGTCGGGAACGATCGCGGACACGGTGGTGGTGGAGCCGGCCGCGGCGACCGAGCGCAGGTCGTAGGAGCCGTTCGCGAAGGATGGCGTGTTCCACGTGCAGGCGTAGGGCGAAGCCAGGTTCGAACAGATCGACTTCCACGTCGTCGTGCCCGCCGGTGCGTACTCCACCCGAACCGTGTAGGTGGTCCCGCCGGCGTTGTAGAGGGTCGTCTGCAGGGCGACGGAGCCGCGCACGAAGTCGCCGGGGTCCGCGAGGACGACGAGGAGGTTGTTTGCCACGGTGGTCTGCACGGTCGCCGACGTGGACGTGTAGCCGGCGTTGTCCGTTGCGACCGCGCGCAGCGAGTAGCTGCCGTCGGTCAGCGTCTTGGTGTTCCAGGCGCAGGTGTACGGCGCCTGGGTCACCGTGCAGATGGTGACCCAGCCGCCACTGGTGGAGAAGTGCTGGATCGCGACGTCCTTGACCCCCGTCTCCGCGTCGGAGGCGGCCGCTGTCAGGGTGACCGTGTCCTTGACCGGCGTGCCCGGGTTCTGCAGCGACACGCTCGGCGGCGTCCAGTCGACGGCCGCTCGCACGGTGGCCGTGTTGCTCGACGACGACGTGAACGCAGCGGTCGAGAAGCCCGTCGGCGCGAGCAGGGCCGCGCCGGCCACGATGGTGGCCAGCGCGGTCCGGAGGATGCGGGTGCTCATGTCGGGCTCCTGTGCTGCGTTCTCAGGTGGTCGGGCTCGGGCGATCAGTGCGAGGCGAGGTCGAGCTGCCCGCGCCGTCGAGCGGGCCGGACGGCCAAGAACAGCTGGCCGAGGCTGTAGAGGGCGACGAGCGACGCGGGGATGCCGATGACGAGCATCCGTGCCTGTCGGTCCGCCAGGGCGATGAGCGCCCAACCGACGTGCGGCACGGCGACCTCGACGACGGGCTGCGTGGGAGCGTTCAGGCTGAACGTCCACGGGTCGACGTCGGCGTTGGCGTCACCCTTGGTCCGCAGCACGGGCTGACCGGTCTCGGACGACGTGATCTCCGTGATGCGATGCGTGACCAGGGTCGAGACACCGCTCGAGGCCGGCGGAACGTAGGTGATGACGTCACCGACCTGCAGCTCGGCCACGGCGACGGGCCGCTCGAGGACGAGCGCACCCTTCTCGAACGTGCCGGACATCGAGCCGCCGGTGATGACGTACCGCTCGTAGCCGAGCACGCCGGGGGCGAGGTAGGCCAGGCCGGCGAGGGTGACGAGGGCGAGCAGCACGTTGGTGACGAGGCCGAGGACCCGGCCGCCACGGCGGCGACGGGCGGAGGCGGGCGTTGAGCTCATGACGACTCCTTCAGGCGGGCAGCGCAGGGGCGGGACGGGAGCGGGGCGCCCCGAAGAGATCGGGGCGCCCCGGTCAGCTCAGGACTGGTCGTACGTGGTCGGCTCGAGGAGCTGGACCGCGTCCCAGGTGAAGCCCGCCGAGGCGATCTTGCCCTGGTCGGCGTCGGGGGCCGAGAGGGCCAACGTGACGGTGAAGACGTAGGTGTTGCTCGCGCCGGCGGCGTAGACGCCGAGGTCCTTGGCCGTGCCATCCACGAGAGCGCCGAACGGACCGTTGTAGACCACGACACCCGTGGTCTGGTTGGTGATGTTGAGGTTGAGGCTGTTGGAGAAGGTGTTCGTCGAGTCGACCTTCTTCAGGCTGAAGGTGCCCGGCAGGGTGCCGGTGTTCGTGATCGTGACCTTGCCGATGACCGTGTCGCCCGGCTTGATGTTGGCGACGTTGAAGATCGCGGCGTTCGCCTTGGAGTTGCTCTGGGTCAGGGTGCCCGAGGCCACGGAGCTGATCGTGTTGTTGCTCGTGGAGGTGAAGGTCGCACCGGACCCGACGGCGATGGCGCCGGCGGCGACGAGGGTGGCGAGGGGGACGAGGATCTTCTTGCTGTTCATGGGTGCTCCTGGGTGGATTCGCGTTGCTTGCGAAGTGGGTTGTTGCGACAGAAGAAACGCTACGGAGGCGTCCTCCACCGGTTCCCCACGCGATTTCCCCACCACCTCCACCGTTTGCTACAGAAGTCCCACAACTGTCTGCAGGTGCCGTCCGGACGGGCCCGCGCGCCGCGCAGGGCGCGAAAAAGGCGAGTGCCGGACGCGCGATAGGTCGCGCGTCCGGCACTCGCCGGAGTGGAAGGTCAGGGCTGGATCAGAAGCCCATGCCGCCCATGTCACCCATGTCGCCGCCCGGAGCAGCCGCAGAGGCCTTCTCCGGCTTGTCGGCGATGACGGCCTCGGTCGTGAGGAAGAGCGCCGCGATCGACGCAGCGTTCTGCAGCGCGGAGCGCGTCACCTTGACCGGGTCGATGATGCCGGCGGCGAGCAGGTCGCCGTACTCGCCCGTGGCCGCGTTGAGACCGTGGCCCGGCGGGAGGTTGCGCACCTTCTCGGCCACGACTCCACCCTCGAGACCGGCGTTGATCGCGATCTGCTTGAGCGGGGCCTCGACCGCCACGCGGACGATGTTGGCACCGGTGGCCTCGTCACCCTCGAGCGTGAGGGTGTCGAGCACCTTGGCGGCCTGGATGAGGGCGACGCCACCACCGGCGACGATGCCCTCCTCGACGGCAGCCTTGGCGTTGCGCACGGCGTCCTCGATGCGGTGCTTGCGCTCCTTGAGCTCGACCTCCGTGGCCGCACCCGCCTTGATGACGGCGACGCCGCCGGCGAGCTTGGCGAGGCGCTCCTGGAGCTTCTCGCGGTCGTAGTCGGAGTCCGACTTCTCGATCTCGGCCTTGATCTGGGCGATCCGGCCCTCGATCGCGCTGCGGTCCTGCGCGTCCTCGACGATGGTCGTCTCGTCCTTGGTGACGACGACCTTGCGAGCCTTGCCGAGCAGGTCGAGGGTGGCGTTCTCGAGCTTGAGCCCGACCTCCTCGGAGATGACCTGGCCACCCGTGAGGATGGCGATGTCGGTCAGCATCGCCTTGCGACGGTCACCGAAGCCCGGAGCCTTGACGGCGACGGACTTGAACGTGCCGCGGATCTTGTTCACGACGAGGGTGGCCAGGGCCTCGCCCTCGACGTCCTCGGCGATGATGAGCAGCGGCTTGCCGGACTGCATGACCTTCTCGAGGAGGGGCAGCAGGTCCTTGACGGAGCCGATCTTGGAGTTCGCGACGAGGACGTAGGCGTCGTCGAGGACGGTCTCCATCCGCTCGGTGTCGGTGACGAAGTACGCGGAGATGTAGCCCTTGTCGAAGCGCATCCCCTCGGTCATCTCCAGCTCGAGGCCCATGGTGTTGGAGTCCTCGACGGTGATGACGCCTTCCTTGCCGACCTTGTCCATCGCCTCGGCGATGAGGCCACCGATCTCCTCGTCAGCCGCGGAGATGGAGGCGGTGGAGGCGATCTCCTCCTTGGTCTCGATCTCCTTGGCGGAGTCGAGCAGGGCCGTGGAGACGGCCTCGACGGCCTTCTCGATACCGCGCTTGAGGGCCATCGGGTTGGCGCCGGCGGCAACGTTGCGCAGGCCCTCCTTCACCATGGCCTGGGCGAGCACGGTCGCCGTCGTCGTGCCGTCACCGGCGACGTCGTCGGTCTTCTTGGCAACTTCCTTGACGAGCTCGGCGCCGATCTTCTCGTACGGGTCGTCGAGCTCGATCTCCTTGGCGATCGAGACACCGTCGTTGGTGATCGTGGGTGCGCCCCACTTCTTCTCCAGGACGACGTTGCGGCCCTTCGGGCCCAGCGTGACGCGGACGGCGTCGGCAAGGATGTTCATGCCGCGCTCGAGGCCGCGACGCGCCTCTTCGTCAAACGCAATGGTCTTGGCCATTCGGGTGGTTCCTCCCACACGAGTTGCTACGACTGACGCGGTGGGCGCTCCGGTCTTCCCTCGCCGGGGCTCGGTCGATCGTCACGCCCTGCGTCACTCGATACGTTGGTTGGTGGCCCGCACGACGCCCGCGACGGACGAGGTCGGCTCCCGCAGCTCACGTCGCTGGGAAAACGGCCCCTCGTGGTGCGGCCCATTTCTGTCACTCCCACGAGGAGAGTGCTAACGCCATTATTGGCACTCTCATGGGGAGAGTGCAAACCCTCGGCGAAGGAGGTGACGGCACCGGCCGTCAGTATCAGGACGGGGCAGGCAGGGCGGAAGCGAGCCGAGCGGCATACGAGGCGGCCTCCTCCTCGCTGGCGTAGGTCGTGCGCGGCCAGAAGAAGCCCCGCAACCCGTCCCCCTTGGTGCGCGGCACCACGTGGACGTGCAGGTGGGGCACCGACTGGCTGACGACGTTGTTCATCGCCACGAAGGTGCCCTGGGCGCCGAGCCCACCCACGACCGCCGCGGCCAGTCGACGCGCAGCGCGCGTGAGGCCCGCCTCGAGGCCGTCCGGCAGGTCGAGCAGGGTGGGCACATGGGCCCGGGTGACGAGCAGGACGTGGCCCTTGAAGACCGGTCTGCGATCGAGGAACGCGACGAAGTGCGGCTCGTCGAGGACGATGTCGGCGGCGAGGTCGCCGGCCGCGATCGCGCAGAACGTGCAGTCCATGGCGCCCAGCGTGCCATGGCTCAGAGGCAGACCCCGAAGAGCTCGACCGAGCAGTCCGCCGCCTGCGCCTCGGCGCCCGCCTTGGGCGTCTTGGTCGGCTTGTTGGGGTTCGACGGCTTGGACGGCCGCTCGGACGTCGTGGTGGTCGTCTCCGACTGCCTGGGCGTGACGGTCGGGCTCGGCGCCGGCGGCGGCTCGGTCGGGTCAGTGGTGGGCTCCGGCTCGGACCCTGACGTGGCGCGAGCGCTCGAGGTCGGGGGGGCCGTCCCGGCGGTCGAACGGGGGGTCGTCGTCGCCGTCGCCCCACCCTGCCCGGCCACGGTCCGCCAGTCACCCGGCGCCGGCTCCTGCGTCCACTCCGACCCGAGCGTCGTCGGGATGAGGCCCGAGGACAGCGGCTGCTCCCGCCACTGGCTGTCGTCCGGCCACCACAGGATCAGTCCGCCGAGGAGCGCCACGACCGCCAGTCCGGCGGCGACGACCGCGTTGCGGCGCCGTCTGGCTGCTCGCTCTCTGGCCTTCATCTCCGCACGCATGGCACACCAAGGTAGACGAAACGGGCACCCCGTGCGCATTTCGGCCCCTCCCGATACGGTGACGGGCACCGATAGGGCAGGACGACGCGGGAGGTCGCGGTGATGGGCTCGGGTTTCCTCGAGGTGGCGGACCAGGTGTTCGTGGCCCGTTACCCGCAGTGGGATGTCAACGTCGGCCTCGTCCTGGGTCGGGACGGCGCCGTCGTCGTGGACACCAGGGCGAGCAGCCTGCAGGGCTTCGAGGTCCTCGACGACATCCGGCGGCTGGGCGCCGATATCGAGGTGCGCCACGTCGTCAACACCCACGTCCACTTCGACCACACGTTCGGCAACGGCGCGTTCACCGCGGCGACGGTGCACGCCCACGCCAACGTCGCGCGGTCGCTCGACGCCGACGTCGAGCGCATCAAGTCGCTGTTCCGCGCCGACCCCGGCGACGGGCCCGAGGCGGGCTACACCTCACGCGACGTCGTCGAGGTGCTGGCCACGGCGGTCCGGGCGCCGGACAGCACGTTCGGGCACAGTGCCACGATCGACCTCGGCAACCGCGTGGTGACGATGACCTGGTCCGGGCGCGGTCACACCGACGGCGACATCAGCGTCCACGTCGCCGACGCCGGGGCGATGTTCCTCGGCGACCTCATCGAGGAGTCGGCACCGCCGTCCTTCGGTCAGGACTGCTGGCCGCTCGAGTGGGCGGGCACGCTGACCGAGCACCTTGGCTGGCTCGACGCCGACAGCGTCGTCGTGCCCGGACACGGCAGTCCGGTCGACGCCGAGTTCGTCCGCAGCCAGCGCGACGCCGTCGCGACGGTCGGCCAGGTGATCCGTGAGCGTCGCGCCGCGGGCTGGTCGCTCGAGGCCGCCGTCGCGGAGCCGGACTCGAGGCTTCCGTACGCCCTGGACCGGCTCGACTCGGCGTTCCGTCGCGGGTGGCTGCACGCTGCGCAGGACGGCGGCGACGCGGCCGCATCGACGAGCGCGACCGCATCGACAGCCTCGAGCGCGCGCCCGGGGCCGGACTGACCGGGAGCTCAGGCGAGCGCCGAGGGGAACGCCTCCGACCAGCAGCGGATGGCCAGGCCCCCGTCGCCGGAGCGGTCCACCGAGGTCGCGGCCAGCAGGGCATGGACGATCGCCCGCGAGACGCAGTCGGCGCCCGCCTCCATCAGCAGCATGAGGTCGACAGCCTCGACCGGGTCATGCGCACCGGTCGCCATGGCGAAGAGGGTGTCGCCGTCGAACGGTGTGTGGACCGGCTTGATCGCCCGGGCGAAGCCGTCGTGGCCGACGCCGGCAAGCTTCTGGCACTGCGCCTTCGTCAACGTCGCATCGGTGGCGATGACCCCGATCGTCGTCGCCATCGCAGGCAACCCGGCCATCCGGTCCGGGAGGGACTCGGCCCGGCGGACCGCCTCGGCCAACTCCTCCGGGGACGCCACCCCGACGTGACTGAACTCGCCCTCGAGGCCGAGCCCAGCGGCATACGGCCTGCCGGTGGCCGGGTCCACAGCGGACCCGATGGCGTTGAGCGCGACGATGGCGCCGACGGTCACGCCCGACGGCAGGACCACGCTCGCGGTGCCGACCCCTCCCTTCAGCCCGCCCACGCGGGCCCCCGTGCCGGCCCCGACGCAGCCCTGGGCGACGGACGGGACGGCGGCGTCGTAGGCGGCTCTGCCGTCGTTCGCGCGCGGGTGGTGGCGCCAGGTGCCGCCCCGCCCGAGGTCGAACAGGATCGCGGCCGGCACGATCGGCACGACCTGGCCCGGCTCGCGGGTCGGCCAGCCCCGGCCATCGTCGAACAGCCCCTCGACGACGCCGTCCGCGGCCCCCAGGCCCGGAGCGCTGCCGCCGCCGAGGACGATCGCGTCGACCCGGTCGACGAGGTTGCGCGGGTCGAGCAGGTCGGTCTCGCGGGTGCCCGGTCCCCCGCCGCGGACGTCGACGCCGGCGACGGCGCCGCCGGGGGGCGCCACGACGACCGTGACGCCCGTGAGCCAGCCGGGCTCGTCCCTCGTGCAGTGGCCGACCCGGATGCCGGCGACGTCGACGACGGAGTTGGTCGGTCCGGGCCGGCTCTGGGCGCTCACTCGGGGTCCCTCAGGTCGAACTCCATCAGCCGGCCCGGCGAGCTGAAACCGAGCCGCTCGTAGAACTGCTGCTCCTTCTCGTCGGGCGCGTTGACCCGGATCCACTTGACGTCGGTGGAGCGCGACCACTCGATCATCGCCTCGGTGAGGGCCCGCGCCACCCCGAGGTCACGGCAGTCGGGGATCACGAAGAGGCCACCGACGTGGAGCCAGCTCACGTCCTTGCGCCCAGGCCAGGGCAGCGCCCGGATCCGGCGCGTCTCGAGGATGCCGGCGTGCTGGCGGCGGGCCTCCGCGATCCACGTGGGCCGGTCGGGGCGCTCGGCCAGCCACGCGTCGACGAACCGGTCGAGGTAGCCCGGCTCGGACGGCAGGCCGAGCTCGCGGGCGAACTGCAGGTGCAGGGCGGCGACGATGAAGGCGTCATCGGCTCCCGCGCGGCGAACCACGACGTCGGCCATGGGGGAAGTGAACCACGCTCCCCACCGTCACAGCAGGTCGCGACACCCGGGAAGGGGGCCTCAGGCGTTGAAGCCGAGGCGGCGGCTCGTGCGTGCCCGCTGCCGGCTCGTCCGCATCCGGCGCAGCCGCTTGATCAGCATGGGGTCGGCCGCGAGCGCGGCCGGGCTGTCGAGGAGGGCGTTGAGCACCTGGTAGTAGCGCGTGGAGCTCATGTCGAAGAGCTCCTTGATGGCCTGCTCCTTGGAGCCGGCGTACTTCCACCACTGTCGCTCGAAGGCCAGGATCTCGAGGTCCCGGTCACTGAGCTCGCTCTCGGAGTGGTGCGTCTGCTCCGTGGCGTGTTCTGTGCTCATGGTCCCTGTCTCTGAGTTGCGCCGGTTGTCGGCTGGTCGTGCGAAACGGTAACGACTCCCCGCCTGGCTCTTCCAATCGGGAAGATGTCCATCCCGTGAACTCGATCGCGTTGGCTCCACTACCCACCTTAGACGGTGAATCACATGAGTGTCATTCACTCGGGGACGTCACGACATCGTGTCGAGGATGGCCGTGACGTCCTCGTTCGTCGTGTGCGGGTTGACGACGGCGAACCGGGTCAGCGTCTCGCCGCGGAACGTCGTCGGCACGACGAAGGCGAACTCCGCGGCGAGCATCCGGTCCGTCCAGGCCTGGTAGTCCTCCGGCCCCCAGCCGAGGCGCCGGAACACCACGACGGACAGGTCCGGCTCGCGGACCAGCTCGAGGTGGGGCCGGTGCTCGATCTCGCGCGCAGCGTGCCGGATGACGTCGAGCGTCCCCTCGATGGCCTCGACGTAGGCGTCGGTCCCGTGCACGGCGAGGGAGTACCAGAGCGGGAGCCCGCGGGCCCGACGGGTCAGGCCGATCGAGTAGTCGGTCGGGTTCCACTCGGTCGCCTTGGTGAGGACGTCGAGGTAGCCGGCCTCCTGGGTGTGCGCGACCCGGGCGAGCTCGGGGTCGCGGTAGATCAGGGCGCAGCAGTCGAACGGTGCGAAGAGCCACTTGTGCGGGTCGACGATGAAGGAGTCGGCGCGCTCGATCCCGTTGAAGAGGTGCCGCACGGAGGGGGCGGCCAGTCCCGCGCCGCCGTAGGCGCCGTCGACGTGCAGCCAGAGCCCGAACTCCTCGCACACGTCCGCGACGGACTCGAGGTCGTCGACCACGCCGAAGTTGGTCGTGCCGGCCGTCGCGACGACGGCGAAGAACGTCTCGGGTCCGAGCTCCTCGAGGGTCCTGCGCAGCTCGGGGCCGGTCAGCCGGAGCTTCTCGTCGACGTGGACGCCGCACACCTCGGCGTCCATGACCGCCGCCATGGACACGACGGACGAGTGGGCGTTGTCGGTCGCCGCGATGCGCCACGGCCGCGCCCCCGTGCCCTCGGCCCGCGCCCGGTTGCGTGCGGTGTCACGCGCCACGACCAGCGCGGAAAGGTTGCCGACGGTCCCTCCCGGCACGAAGACCCCGCCGGCCTCCTCGGGCAGCCCGGCGAGGTCGGAGATCCAGCGGAGCGCCTGGTTCTCGGCGTAGACGGCGCCGGCCCCCTCGAGCCAGGACCCGCCGTAGACAGAGGAGGCGCCGACGACGACGTCGAACGCGGCCGCCTCACGGGTCGGCGCGCACGGGATGAAGGAGAGGTAGCGCGGGTGATCGGTCGACAGGCACGCCGGGGCCAGGGTGTGCTCGAAGAGCTCCATGGCGCGGGGCGCCCCGAGGCCCGCCGCCGTGATCGTCTGCCCGGCGGCGCTCGTGAGGTAGTCCTCCGTCTGGGGCCCGTCCAGCGGGATCGGGTCCATCAGGAGACGCTCCCGCGCGTAGCGCAGGACCTGCTCCACGGCGATGTGGTCGGGGTCCTTGTCGAAGCTGTGCACGGAGGAACTCTAGGGGTACCGACGAACGAGGCCGTATGCCGCTGAGCCCGCTCCCGGACGAACGCCGGCTCGGGCGCCGGCTCGGGCGCTGGATAGGGCGCTGGATAGGGCGAGGATCAGGAGGAGGTCAGGAGCAGGTCGTGGAGCTCGGCGGTCGTCGTCGCGACGCCGTCGGGGCGGACCTTGTCGAGGTTGGCGCGCACGCCCGCCCCCCACGTCACGGCGATGGTCGCCATCCCGGCGGCCTTGCCCGCGAGGACGTCGACGACGGCATCGCCGACGTAGGCGGCCTTCGACGGGTCGGAGTGGCCGAGCCGCTCGAGCGCGAGCAGGAGGGGCGCCGGCTCGGGCTTGTGGATCTCGGTGTCCTCCAGGGCGACGAGCGCGGAGATGTGGGGCGAGAGGCCGAGGATGTCCATCGCCTGCTGCGCGGACTCGCGGCGCTTGGACGTCGCCACGGCGACCTTGGCCCCGGCCTCGCCGAGCGCCACGAGCACCTCGCGGGCGCCAACGTAGCTGCGGATCAGCCGCTCGGTGTTGTCGGCGTTCCACCCGAGGTAGGTGGCGTAGAGCTGGTCGGCGTGGTCGGGCGCGTGGTCGCGGAAGGCACTGCTCAGCGGACGGCCGATCCACGAACGGATGACCTCGGGGTCCTCCTCGCGGCCCATGACCGTGCGGAACGCGTACTGGTACGACTCGACGATGAGGTTCACGGTGTCCGCCAGCGTGCCGTCGAGGTCGAAGATGACGACGGGCCAGCGCGGCCTCAGGGAATCTGTCACCTCCCTAGCCTAGGCGCGATTCGCCGGTGGTCCGCACCGCGCCGGCCCCGGCAGCACGCGCTCAGGCCAGCCAGCGACCCGCCCGCATCACCCGGGTGACCTTCGCCGCGGGGTCGAGCACGACGAGGTCGGCGCGGGCACCGGCGCGCAGCGCCCCCCGGTCAGCCAGCCCGAGCAGGCGGGCAGGGCTGCTGGTAGCGGGCTCAGCGGCATACGGCAGGGCCATCCCGGCACCGACCTGCCGGGCCACGAGGTCGGCGACGTGGCTGGTCCCACCGGCGATCGAGCCCTCCGGCTCCCCCGGTCGCTGGCGCAGGCGGGCGGTCCCGCCCGAGACGACGACGGACAGGCCCCCGAGGACGTAGGGGCCGTCACCGATGCCCGCGGCGGCCATGGCGTCGGAGACGAAGGCGACGCGCGAGGGACCGACGAGGTCGACCACGGACCGGACGGTGTCGTCCGACAGGTGGACGCCGTCGGCGATCAGCTCGAGGGTCACCCCGTCGTGGACCGCCGCGCGAAGCAGCGCAGGCACCGCTCCCGGCGTGCGGTGGTGCCACGGGTCCATCCCGTTGAAGAGGTGGGTCGCGAGGTCCGCACCGGCAGCGACAGCCTGCCCCACCTGCGCAAACGTCGCGGTCGTGTGGCCGATCGCGACGTGCACACCCGAGTCGTGCAGGTGCCGGACGAGCTCCATCCCCCGCTCCCGCTCCGGTGCGACGGTCACCTGCCGGATGTGCCCCCGCCCAGCGAGGAGGAGGCGGTCCACCTCGCGCAGGTCGGCGTCCCGGAGCAAGCGGGGGTCGTGGGCGCCGCAGCGGGCCTCGGCGAGCCAGGGCCCCTCGAGGTGGATGCCGTCGACGAGCCCGTCGTCGGCGAGGTCGGCGAGGATCTCGACCCCCCGCAGCAGGTCGGCCGGCGACATCGTCACGAGGCTCGCGAGGAGCGACGTCGAGCCGCGCGCGTGGTGGTGGCGGGCCGCAGCGGCAGCGGCCTCGGGGTCGAGGTCGGTGAACGCCGTCCCCCCGCCGCCGTGGCAGTGCAGGTCGACGTATGCCGCGCAGATCGTCCCGAGGACCGGCTCGCTCCCCGGGGTGGCCGGGTCGGTGGGTCTCATCGGGCGGACGGCTGCGATGCGGTCTCCGTCGATGGCGATCTCGGCGGTGCTGACGACACCGTCGATGAGGGCTGGTCCGCGCAGTGTGCTGGTCATCAGGAGCGATTCTGCCGTGTGGCGGTTCGGTACCGTGACCCCGTGCCCGCCAGTCCCCTCCCCGAGCTCGTCCACCCGTCCTGGGTGCCGGTCCTCGAGCCGGTCGCCGACACCATCAGCGCGCTCGGCGACTTCCTCCGGGCCGAGGTGGCGGCCGGTCGCGGTTACCTGCCGGCGGGACCGGCGATCCTGCGGGCCTTCACCGTGCCGCTCGACGACGTCAGGGTCCTCGTCGTCGGCCAGGACCCCTACCCGACCCCCGGCCACCCGGTGGGCCTGTCCTTCTCGGTGGCCCCCGACGTGCGGCCCGTGCCCCGGTCCCTGCAGAACATCTACCAGGAGCTCGGCTCCGACCTCGGGCTCCCGCCGCCGGGCAACGGCGACCTCAGCCCGTGGTTCGAGCGCGGCGTGATGCTGCTCAACCGCGTGCTCACCGTGAGCCCCGGCCGACCGGCCAGCCACCAGGGCAAGGGATGGGAGACCGTGACGGCGCAGGCGATCTCGGGTCTCGTGGCGCGGGGTGGACCGGTGGTCGCGATCCTCTGGGGCCGGCAGGCGCAGTCCCTCGCACCGCTGCTGGGGCAGGTTCCGCGCATCGAGAGCGCCCACCCGTCACCGTTGTCGGCCCGGTCCGGCTTCTTCGGGTCGCGGCCGTTCAGCAGGGCCAACGAGCTCCTCGCCCACCAGGGCGCCGCACCGATCGACTGGAGGCTGACATGACCGAGCCGTCCGCACCCACCCGGCACCTGTGGAGCCGCTACGTGGCCATCGGCGACTCCTTCACCGAAGGCATGTGCGACGACGACCCGCTCCTCGTCGGTGACGGCTCCCACGGGGAGTTCGCCGGGTGGGCCGACCGGTTGGCCGCCCACCTGTCCGAGCTGGCCCGGGACCAGGGTCTCGAGTTCGGCTACGCCAACCTCGCCGTGCGCGGACGCAAGCTCGCCGACGTCGTCGGGCCGCAGCTCGACAGCGCACTCGCCCTCGAGCCCGACCTCGTCAGCATCGTCGGGGGCGGCAACGACATCCTGCGCCCGCGCGCGGACCTCGACGCCCTGGCCTCGCGCCTCGAGGCGGCCGTCGCGCGGATCCGGGCGACCGGCGCCGACGTCCTCATGGCCACCCCCGTCGACCCCGCCGATGCCCCGCTCGTCAAGGCGACCCGGGCCCGGGCCGCGATCCACACGGCCAACATCTGGTCGATCGCCCGGCGCCAGGGTGCGCACGTCATCGACCAGTGGGGCCTGCACGCCCTGCGGGACTGGCGGATGTGGGCCGAGGACCGCATCCACATGACGAGCGAGGGCCACCGCCGGGTGTCCCTGGCCGCCCTGCAGGCGTTGGGCCACGCGCCCGCCGAGGCGGACTGGGAGACGCCACTCGAGCCGGCGCCGCCGATCTCCTGCAAGGAGGCGCTGCAGGCCAACGCCCAGTGGGCCCGCGAGTACGTCGGCCCGTGGGTCCACCGGCGCCTGACCGGCCGCTCGTCCGGGGACCAGCGGTCGGCCAAGCGCCCGGAGATCGGCCCGCTCCCGTGGGACGAGTGACGGGACGAGCCCGCCCGCGCATGCTCAATGCAGCGCACCCACCCGGAGCCGTCCCGTCCGTCGTCCCACCCCACCCCGCCCGCGACCTGATCCCGAGCGTCGCTGCACCGTCATTGCGATCCTCTGACGCACCCAGTCCTGCTGGAACATCACCTGGTCCCAGGTGAATCGCAGGACGAGCCAGTCCCGGGCGGCGAGCTCCGTGTAGCGGACACAGTCACGCTTGAGCGACGCCTTGTCGCCGTGGAACTCGAAGCTCTCGGCCTCGAGCACGATCTGGAGCTCGTCGTCGGCGAGGTCCACCCGCGCATAGAAGTCGTCGTAGCGGATCCGATGCTGTGGCACGAAGTGCGAACCGCCGGCCTCGATGGCGATCGCCCGCAGGACCGACTCGAACGGGTTGGCAGCCTTCGCACTGGCGACGCGGGCGACCGCGAGGACCCGCCGCTGGTTGACCGGACCCAGCTTCAGCGCGGCATCAGTCACCAGGTGCTTCCTCAAGCCGCCACGGAGGGCGGAGTCGAAGACCGCGAGCGCCTCGTCGAACGGCAGGTCGATGCAGCAGTCGACGACGGTTCGCACCGGTGTCGTCACCCATCCCGCGGCCACGTCATCGGGCGCGAGGGTCCGCCAGTGGACGGTCGAGACCTCGCGCACGCCGGTGCGGAGCTTGCGGTTGGCCGGGATCGTCACGTCGGGCAGGTCTGGAGTGCTCTTGACCTTCCAGCCCCAGTGGAGGGCAGCCGTGCGGTGCGACGCAACGGCGGTCAACCGCCGCGCCAGGTCGCGGATGTCCTCGTCGCTCGTGAGGGCGTAGACGCCGCGGCCGCGACGCACGAGGGCTCCCGACTTCAGCGCGTCGGCAATCCGGCGCCAGTGCACCGCTCGGCGCAGCTCTCCCCAGGTGCACGTCCCGCCCAACCGCTGCACCACCTCGGGCACCGTCGCAGCTCGGCTTCGCTCCGGCTCCGGCTCCGGCGCGCTCGCTGTGGACACGGGTCCAGCGTGGCCGCGGCGGCGCCGACGCGTTCCCGCTTGTCCACAGGCCGGGGCCGGTCCGGGACGACGGACGGGACGGGCCGAGTTCCAGTGGGCGCACGCCCCGGCCAGGCAGAGCGGTCATCCCGTCACTCGTCCCCACCAGTCGCCCCGACACCCAGGCCGGCCACACCGACAGGGGCCGCTGGGCTGGGAGCCGGCCCAGCGGCATACGGCAGCAGTGACTCAGCCGGCCGCCTTGGCGAAGGCCGCCTCGAAGATGTCGAGCCCCTCGGCCAGCAGGTCGTCGGAGGCCACGAGTGGCGGCAGGAAGCGGAACACGTTGCCGTAGGTGCCGCACGTGAGGATCACCAGCCCCTGCGTGTGGCACTCCTTGTTGACGGCCGCCGTGAGCGCCGCATCCGGCGTGAGGTCGCCGGCCCCGCGCACGAGCTCGATGGCGAGCATCGCCCCCCGGCCACGGATGTCGCCGATCTGCGGGAACCGCTCGGCCAGGGCCTGCAGGCGCGGCAGGAAGATCGTCTCGATCGCCCGCGCCCGCCCGCACAGGTCCTCCTCGCGCATCGTCTCGATCGCACCGAGCGCGGAGGCGCAGGCGACGGGGTTGCCGCCGTAGGTCCCACCGAGCCCGCCGCCGTGGATCGCGTCCATCACCTCGGCGCGCCCGGTGACCGCGGCCAGCGGGAGACCGCCCGCCATGCCCTTGGCCGTCGTGATGAGGTCCGGGACGACGCCCTCGTGCTCGCTCGCGAACCAGTCGCCGGTGCGGCAGAACCCGGTCTGCACCTCGTCGGCGATGAAGAGGATCCCGTGCTCGGCACACCAGTCGGCCACCTGCCGCACGAACCCCGGCGCCGGGACGATGAAGCCGCCCTCGCCCTGGATCGGCTCGAGGACGACGGCGGCGACGTTGTCCGCACCGACCTGCGAGTGGACGTGCGAGACGAAGACGTCGAAGGACTCCTTCGCGCAGTCGGCCGGGCCACCCGGCCAGCGGAACGGGTAGCTCATCGGCGCCCGGTAGACCTCGCCGGCGAACGGCCCGAACCGGTGCTTGTAGGGCATGTTCTTGGCCGTGAGCGCCATGGTCAGGTTGGTGCGGCCGTGGTAGGCGTGGTCGAAGGCGACGACCGCCTGCCGGCCGGTGTAGTGGCGCGCGATCTTGACGGCGTTCTCGACGGCCTCGGCGCCGGAGTTGAACAGCGCCGACCGCTTCTCGTGGTCCCCGGGCGTGAGGTCGGCGAGCGCCTCGCACACCTCGAGGTACTCCTCGTACGGCGTGACCATGAAGCACGTGTGCGTGAAGTCGGCGACCTGCGCCTGGACCCGCTCGACGACGCGGGGGGCGGCGTTGCCGACGGACGTGACGGCGATGCCCGAGCCGAAGTCGATCAGCTGGTTGCCGTCGACGTCGACGAGGATCCCGCCGCCGGCCCGCTCGACGTAGACCGGCAGCCCGGTGCCGACGCCGGCCGACACGGTCGCCAGCTTGCGCTGGTGGAGCTCGACGGACAGGGGGCCGGGGATGGCGGTCCGGAGGACCCGCTGCTGAGCGACGGTGGTCATGTGCGAACTCTAGAAGAGGCCGTATGCCGCTGGGCCGGCTCCCCGGTCGAAAGAGCAGTTCGCGACACCGGTCGAAAGAGCAGTTCGCGACACGCGCCGCCTTGGGCACCCCCGTATCAGGTGTCGCGAACTGCTCTTTCGATGGTCAGGCGCCGAAGCGGCTGCGGTGGTCGTGCGGGATGAGGGGCTTCTCCCCGCGGACCTGGAGCTGCTGGACGGCCCAGGTGTTCCCGTCGGGGTCGGCGAAGCCGAAGAAGGTGCCGCCGTCCCGTGGGTCGATGACCTGGATCTCCGAGCACTCGACACCTCGTCCGACGAGCTCGGCCCGTGCGGCTGCGGCGTCGGCGACGCAGAGCTGCACCCCGTGGAGGGATCCGGGCGCCATCGCCGTCTGACCGGGCAGGTTGCCGATGACGATCGAGCAGCCCGACCCGCGGGGCGTCAGCTGGGCGAAGTGCATCGCGCCGTTCTCCGTCTCGTGGTCGAGATCGAACCCGACCTGGTCCCGGTAGAAGTCGATCGACCGACGCAGGTCGGCGACCGGCACGATGACGACCTCGAGCGTCCAGTCCATCGGGGGGTTGCCCATGGCGCGCCCCTCAGGCCTGGGCCGGCGTGGCGACGAGGGCGTCGAGGCGCTCGTAGCCCTCGCGCATGCCCTTCTCCATGCCGCTGGCGACCATGGCGTCCCGGCCCTCGACGGTGCGGCCGACCGAGCGCCCCTCGAGACGGCAGCGGCCGTTGCCGAGGTCGACGAACGTCATGAACTCGAGCGCGATCTCGTCGGGCATCCCCTCGAACTCGAAGGTCTGCACGGCGAGCTCGTTCTCCCGGATGGTGTGGAAGGTGCCGCGGAAGCCGTACTCGTTGTCGCCGTCATGATGGGTGTAGTGGTAGCCGCCGCCGGACCGGAAGTCCCACTGCTCGACGGTCATCTCGTAGCCGTGCGGGCCGAGCCACTGCTTGACGAGGTCGGGGTCGCTGTGTGCCCTGAAGACGGCCTCGACCGGGGCGTCGAACTCGCGGGTGAAGTCGATCCACGGGACGCCTGCGGGTGCGTTGATGACGAGTTCCTTGCTCATGACTGCTGCTCCTCTGTGGTGGTGGAGGGTGTGGGTGGTTGGGGGTGGCCCGCGAGCAGTGCGTCCAGCGAGCGGAACTGCTGCTCGTGGACGAGCCGGTAGCGGTCGATCCAGGCCGTGAGGGCCTCGAGCCGCCCCGGGTTGAGGTGGACCGGACGGCGCTGGGCGTCGCGGGTCCGCGTGACGAGGTCGGCGTGCTCGAGCACCTGGATGTGCTTCGAGACCGCCTGCTTGGTGATCTGGAAGGGCTCGGCCAGCTCGTTCACCGTGGCCGGGCCACGGCTGAGCCGGGCGATGATCGCGCGGCGGACAGGGTCGGCGAGGGCCGCGAACGCGCGGTCCAGTCGCTCCTCGCTGCCGCCGTCGTAGATCATGCTCAACCAGCTCCTTGATCAACCAATAGATTGATTAAACTCCCGGCGATGCGCCCTCGTCAACCCCTCGTCGCCGAGGGATCGACCTTCTTCGGCTCGCGTCCGCAGATGCGTCTGTATGCTGGCGTTCATGCCGCAGTTGCGTATCAGTGAGGCCGCCGCCCTGCTCGGTGTCAGCGACGACACGGTGCGACGGATGGTCGACTCCGGCCGCCTGTCCGGGGGCGCCGACGACGGTGGGCGACGGACCGTCGACGGCGCGGAGCTCGCGGCGGTCGCGCAGGAGATCGCCCACCCCGCGGCCGTCGGCACCATCGGGGCGGCCTCGGCGCGCAACCGGATGCGCGGCATCGTCACGTCGATCACCAGGGACACCGTCATGGCGAAGGTCGAGATGCAGTGCGGCCCGTTCCGGATCACCTCGCTGCTCTCCAGCGACTCGGTCGAGGAGCTCGGCCTGGAGGTCGGCTCCGTCGCCGTGGCCTCGGTGAAGTCGACCCACGTCGTGGTCGAGGTCCCGTTGTGAGGCGAGCGAGCCCAGCGGCATACGGCGTCGTCCTGCTCGCCCTGGCAGCGTGCACGGGAGCCCCGGCCCCGGACCACACGGTGACGGTGCTCGCGGCGGCGTCGCTCACGGAGGCGTTCGGGCAGGTCAGCGCGGACTTCGAGAGGGAGCACCCGGGGGTGACGGTGGAGGTCTCCTACGGCTCGAGCGCCACCCTGGTCCAGCAGGTCAACCAGGGCGCCCCGGCCGAGCTCATCGCCCTCGCCGGCGAGGCCGCCGCGGAGCCCCTCGACCGGAGCCGTGTCACCGAGTCGCGCATCTTCACGGCCAACCTCCTCGAGATCGCCGTGCCCCCGAGCAACCCGGGCCGCGTGAGGGAGCTGCGCGACCTCGGCCGCGCGGGGCTCAAGGTCGTCCTCTGCGCGGAGGCCGTGCCCTGCGGCCGGGCCGCGGACGCCACGTTCGCCAGGGCCGGGGTCTCCCCCTCGGTCGTCTCCCGGGAGGTGGACGTCAAGGCCACGCTGTCCAAGGTCCGGCTCGGCGAGGCCGACGCTGCCGTCGTCTACCACTCCGACGTCGTCGCCGCCCGCGGGGCGGTCACCGGCGTGCCCATCCCGCAGCAGCTCAACACGCGGTTGCGCTACCCCGTCCTCCTGCTGGGCGACGACCCGTCCGCTCGGGCGTTCGTCGACTTCCTCGTCGGCGACCGGGGGCAGCAGACCCTCCGCTCGCTGGGGTTCGCAAGCCCATGAGGTATGCCGCTGGGCTCCGTTCCCGACTCACGCTGGGCCTCCCGGCGGGGCTGGCTCTGCTGCTCCTCGTCGTTCCCCTCGTCGCGCTGCTGCTCCGGGCCGACTGGTCGCGGCTGCCAGCTGACCTGGCGACTCCCACCGTCATGCCGGCGCTGCGTCTGTCGCTGCTGACGACCTCCACCACTGCCGGGCTCTGCCTGCTGCTCGGCACGCCGCTGGCCTGGTTCCTCGCCCGGTCGGAGCATCGCGTGACCCGATGGGTGCGGGCGCTGCTCACGGTCCCGCTCGTCCTGCCGCCGGTCGTCGGCGGTGTCGCGCTGCTCATGGCGTGGGGGCGCACCGGTCTGCTCGGCCAGCACCTGACGCCGCTCGGTGTCCAGATCCCGTTCACGACCGTCGCGGTGGTCCTGGCGGAGACGTTCGTCGCGATGCCGTTCTTCGTGCTCGCCGTCGAGGGCGCCATGCGGGGGCTCGACCCGCGGCTCGAGTCGGTGGCCCGGACGCTCGGAGCGACCGACGTGCGCTATCTGCGCACCGTCGCCCTCCCCCTCGTCCTACCCGGCCTCGCGAGCGGCCTCGCCCTGGCGTGGGCGCGGGCGCTCGGGGAGTTCGGGGCGACGCTGACCTTCGCCGGCAGCTTTCCCGGGCGCACCCAGACGGCGCCCCTCGCCGTCTATGCGGCTCTCGAGCACGACCCGCAGATCGCTCTCTCGATCAGCATCGTCCTGCTCGCGGCGAGCGTCGTCGTGCTCGGCCTGCTCCGGGGGCGGCGGCTGCGATGAGACCGGAGCCCCCCGACCCGCCCACCCACTCGAGTGGCCCCACAGTCCACAGCCCCACCCACTCGAGTGGCCCCGCAGTCCACAGCCCCACCCACTCGAGTGGCCCCACAGTCCACAGCCGCGGCCTGCGCTCCCACCTCCACCTGACCCGCGGCAGCCTCGACCTCGACGTCGAGATCTCTGCGGAGCCCGGGGAGGTCGTGGGCGTCCTGGGGCCGAACGGCGGCGGCAAGACGACCTCGGTGCTCGCGTTGGCCGGGGTCCTCGCGGCGGGCGCCGAAGGGCGGATCGCGGTCGACGGGGAGGTCTGGGACGACGGACGGCACGTGCTGCCGCCCGAGCAGCGGCACGTCGGACTGATGCTCGCCGACCCCCTCCTCTTTCCCAACCTTCGCGCCGTCGACAACGTCGCCTACGGGCCGCGGAGCCGCGGAGTCCGGCGGCGGGAGGCTCTCGAGCGGGCTGCCGTGGAGCTGGAGCGGGTGGGGCTCGGGGAGCAAGCCACCGCACGGCCGCGCGAGCTGTCGTCAGGCCAGGCAGCGCGGGTGGCCCTCGCCCGCGCGCTTGCCGGGGATCCCGCCCTCCTCCTCCTCGACGAGCCGCTCTCGGCCCTCGATCCCGACACGCGGGCCCGGACCCGGAGTGACCTTGCTCGTCGGCTGGCCGCCTACGAGGGGGTCACCGTGCTCGTCACCCATGACCCGCTCGACGCCCTGACCCTCGCCGATCGTCTCGTCTTCATCGAGAGCGGACGAGTGACGCAGACGGGCAGTCCGGCCGAGGTGCTGCGAGAGCCCCGCAGCCCCTACGTCGCGACGGTCGTCGGACTCAATCTCTATGCCTCCGAGGGCGACTCCCACGGCCACGCCAGGACCGGCACCGGCGCCGTCGTCGTCACGACCGACCCGACCGAGGGGCCGGTGTGGACGGCGTTCTCCCCCAGCGCTGTCTCGCTCCACCGACGCGAACCCGAGGGCTCCCCGCGCAACACCTGGCCCCTGAGGATCCGGGACGTGACCCTCCACGGTCAGTCGGCCCGCGTCGGGTTGACCGGCACGATCGACCTGACCGCCGAGGTGACGCTCGAGTCGATCGCCACCCTGGGGCTGCACGTCGGCCAGCACGTGTGGGCGGCCGTCAAAGCCACCGAGGTCCGCACCTACCCGCGCTGAGGAGCGCACGGACTGCACACTCGACGGGGGCGGGGCGCCCACCAGCCCGGATGACCACATTTTGGACCCAATACTTTGACGTCCTAGTATCTGGAGCATGCCAGCGACGAGGCTGATGCCCACCGACGAAGCCGCCGACCTCATCGAGTTGACCCGCGAGATCTGCCGCAAGGAGCTCGCGCCGAGGGTCGACGAGGCGGAGCGTCAGCAGGCCTTCCCGGACCAGGCGTTCCGCACCCTCGGGTCGGCGGGCCTGCTCTCACTCCCCTACCCGGAGGAGCACGGCGGCGCCGACCAGCCCTACGAGGTCTACCTCCAGGTCGTCGAGGAGATCGCCTCGGTGTGGATGAGCGTCGCCGTGGGCGTCAGCGTGCACAGCCTGACGGCCTATCCCGTGGCGACCTTCGGCACCGAGGAGCAGAAGCAGGCCCTCCTGCCCGGCATGCTCTCGGGCGACCAACTCGGGGCCTACTGCCTCTCCGAGCCGCTCGCCGGCTCCGACATCGCGTCGATGACGACCCGAGCGACGCCCACCGGTGACGGGTCCTACTCGCTCAAAGGCACCAAGGCGTGGATCTCGCACGCCGGCCACGCCGACTACTACACGACCTTCGCGCGAACGTCCGACAACGGGGGCAAGGGCCTGTCGACCTTCGTCGTCCCTGCCGACGCCGCGGGCCTGACCTTCGCCGAGCCCGAGAAGAAGATGGGGCTGCACTGCGACCCCGTGGCACAGGTGATGTTCGACGGCGTGCTCGTCGACGGTGACCGCCGGATCGGGGCGGAGGGCCACGGCATGATGATGGCCCTGTCCGCCCTCGACTCGGGCCGTCTCGGAATCGCGGCGGCCGCAACCGGCCTCGCCCAATCGGCCCTGGACCAGGCTGCGTCCTACGCCACCGAGCGCCACCAGTTCGGTCGGCCCATCGCGAGCAACCAGGGCCTCGCCTTCCTCCTGGCCGACATGGAGGCCGCCGTCACGTCGGCACGTGCCACCTACCTGCACGCGGCCCGGCTGAAGGATGCCGGCCGGCCGTTCAGCAAGGAGGCGGCCGTCGCCAAGCTCGTCGCGACGGATGCGGCGATGAAGGTGACGACGGACGCCGTGCAGGTGCTCGGCGGCGCCGGCTACACCGAGGACTTCCCCCTCGAGCGCTACATGCGAGAGGCCAAGGTGACCCAGATCTTCGAGGGCACCAACCAGATCCAACGCCTCGTCATCTCCCGACACGTCCTCGCCGGCTGACTGCGCGGCTGCCGGCCCGGCTGACCCCCCTGACGAACCCACCGAAAGGCACCCCATGCGTCTGAACTCGTCCTCGGTCGCCGTCGTCACCGGCGGCGGCTCCGGCCTCGGTGGCGCGACGGCCCGTCGTTTCGTGGCCGACGGCGCCAAGGTGGTCATCGTCGACCTCGAGACCTCCACAGCCCCAGCGCTCGTCGCGGAGCTCGGGGGTGACCACGCCACGTTCGTCGCCGCGGACGTCCGTGACGAGGCCCAGGTCCAGGCCGCGATCGACCGGGCGCGGCAGCTCGGCGAGCTCCGCGTCGCGGTCAACTGCGCGGGGGTTGCCACGCCCGGCCGCGTCATCGGGCGGCAGGGTCCTCTGTCCCTCGAGACGTTCCGCACCGTCGTCGACATCAACCTCGTCGGCTCCTTCAACGTCCTGCGTCTCGCCGCCGCCGCGATGCTCGACAACGAGCCGGTCGACGGCGACCGTGGCGTCATCGTCAACACCGCGAGCATCGCTGCCTTCGACGGGCAGGTCGGCCAGGCCGCCTACGCCGCGAGCAAGGGCGGGATCGTCGGGCTCACCCTCTCTGCCGCGAGAGACTTGGCGGACAAGGGGATTCGTGTCATGACGATCGCTCCCGGCACGTTCGAGACTCCCATGCTCGCGGGCCTCCCCGAGGAGACTCGCCACGTCCTCGAGCAGCAGGTGCCGCACCCCTCGCGGCTCGGCCAGCCCGCCGAGTACGCCAGCCTGGTGCGCTACATCGTCGACAACCCGATGCTCAACGGCGAGGTCATCCGCCTCGACGGAGCATTGCGCATGCCGCCACGCTGACACCGACGCTCCCCCCTCCGATACCCCGCTGACCAGGCGCGCTCCGCTGACAAGCACAAAATTGGTCGTGGCAGCTGTCAACTTTTCTCCGCCTTGAAGGACTTATAGGGGTGAGACGCAATTCGCCTCTCACACAAGGGGAAGACCACAGGGAGGGACACATGTCCAAGCATTTCGGCGCGCGCGTCGCCAGCACGGTTGCCGCGATCACCGCTTTCATCATTCTCGGCGCGACCCGCGCAATGGCCGTCGTCGACCCGGGCCTCGGGGAGGGGTCCGGCTCCGCGCCGCCGGTCAACGGGCCCGCTCCGGCGGCGCCCTTCGAGATCTTCGGGATGGCGTGGCAGCCCACCGTGGCCATGTCCGTGGCCCTCGTCGCCGTCGCGGGGCTGGCGTTCAGCCTCCAGCACCGCCGGCACATCGCCGGCCAGCACGCCTGATCCCAGCGCGTGCCCCGATCGAGCCGTGTGCCGCTGAGCCCGCCCCCACCCACCGGACCTGGTGGGAGGACCGCGCCCAGCGGCATACGGCGCTGCCCACCGCAGGGCCTGTCAACCTCACGGGGGCCGGCCGCGGCTTCCTCATCCTGCCGGACAACTGGGGACGACGGGCGGGCTGGTAGTCGGTCAGGTGACCGTGAGCGTCACCTCCGTGGTGGCCGGACGGTAGGTGCCGTCCCCGCTGTAGCGCACGACGAGGACGTGCTCGCCGACCTCGAAGGTGCGCGGTAGACGGATGCTCGCCCCTCCCCGCGGGTCGAGCGTAGCCCCGAGCAGCTCGATGTCGCCCTCCGAGGCGACGACCGTGCCGGTGGCGCGGCCCTGCGCACCGGTGACCGTGACGTTGATCGTGCCGGACTGCCCGGCGCGGATGGTGTCCTTGGCGAGCCTGGCCCGGAGCGTCGCCTCGGCGCGACAGTCGGCAGCGGCGTAGTCGGCCGTCACCGTGGCCTCGAGGGGGATGCCGTCGGCGTTGGTCCTGGCCTTGACGGTGACGCCGCCCGCTGCCACGGTCCGCGTGTCGATGGGGAAGACGTGGGAGGTCGTGGCACCCGGAGCGACTCCCGACACGGCGTGCTCGCCGAAGTCGGATCGAACCACGAGGTCGGTGGCCACCGTGCCGTCGTTGGTGACGTCGACCGCGAGCCCGGCACCGGAGGCGGTGCACTTCACCGCCGCTGTCGCGGTGACCTTGGGAGCGACGCCCGGTTCTCCGACTGGGGCATGACGACCTGGATCGCCGGCCCGGTGAAGGTGTAGCTCACGGAGTCGCCGACGGTGTTGGAGAACGACTCGGTGCCCTTGTAGTCGGAGTCCACGGTCACGGTGACGGAGGCCGTCCGCTCGCCCTGGGTCGCGGTGATCGTCGCCTCTCCGGCGTAGAGGTCCGCCGGGAGCGGGATGAGACCGGTGAAGGGGTGCCGTCACCGCCACCCTGCGCACGGGCGACGTCAACGGACGGGCCACAGGGATCTGGGGAACGACGGTCTACTACATCACCGTCGAGGCCTCCAGCGGCAAGAGCTCGACCCGCGCCTGGGATACGACCGGGACGTCGACCCGCGCCGTCGTCGACGGCAGCTTCGCGGACCTCCACGAAGGCCGCGGGCTGGCGATCCTCTGGCCCAACCAAGAGCATCACCCCGGCAACACCTGCTACGGGATCTTCGATCTCAAGGCCGGCGCCGTGAACCACTGGTCCTGCGGGGAGTTCGCCCCCTCGAGCTTCACCGGCGACGGCACCATGGTCCTCGGGCCCAACGTGGCCGACGGCGCCGGCGCGAGCAACTGGAAGGTGGCGAGCGCCGAGGACGGCAGCATCCTGCTGACCGTGGCTGCCGAGGTCGGTGCGTGGGCCCCGATGTGGCGAGGCGCTGGAACGGCAGAGGCCATCGTCCTGACTCCACTCAGCGACCGCGACACCCGACAGGCGATCACCTCGTGCGTCGTCTCGACGGGCGAGTGCACGACCGACCTCGCACCCGTGCCGTTCAGTCCCGCGGACAGGGAGGCGATGCAGTTCCCCATCACGCTCTCCGTCAACTGACTGACTCCGCACCCGCGTGCCGCTGGGCTCGAACTGAGCCCAGCGGCATACGGCTGCATATTCGGTTGCGCCGCCTTGCAACCATTGAGGTGCCGACTCGCGTCTTCCTTGCGACCGGGTGGCACAGGGGGTGCGATGAGGAGTGACGTCGAGGAGGAGTTCGCGGAGTTCGTCCGCGCACGACAGCACGCCCTTGTCCGCTTCGGCTACCTGCTCACGGGCGATCGGATGGCGGCTGAGGACCTCACCCAGACGGCGCTCGCCCGGCTGTACCTCAAGTGGGACTCGATCCGGCAGGCCGGAGCGATGGAGGCATGGGTGCGCAAGGTCATGGTCAACGAGCACACGTCGTGGTGGCGACGGGCGTGGCGGCGCCGCGAGACCGTCGACTTCGACGCCGCGCACCTGGCCGACCGCGCTGCGGCCAGGCCGGACCCGCCGTCCGGCGACGACGAGCTCTGGCAGCACGTCCTCACCCTGCCGCCGCGCCAGCGAGCGGCCGTCGCCCTGCGCTACTACGAGGACCTCACCGAGGCCCAGACCGCCGCGATCCTCGGCTGCTCCATCGGCACGGTCAAGTCCCAGACCCACCGTGCGCTGGCGACCCTGCGCACCAGGCTCGCGGAGGTGCCGGCATGACGGGCAGCGACCCGGGCCCGCACGGCCCACCGGACCAGCTCGAGCAGCGGCTCACCGAGGCACTCCACGGCCGCCTCGACCCCCTGACCGCCAGCTCCGACCTGACCGCGCCGGCCATCGCGCGCTCCCGCCGACTCCGCCGCAACCGCGCTGTCCTCGCGGGCGCGGCGACCATCCTGGCGGCCCTGGCCGTCGCCGCCCCGTTCGTGCTCAACAGCCGACGTGACGGCGACCGCCTCATCGATCCCGGTCCCGTCGGCCCGATGGTGACAGCCGAGGCCCCGTCCCCCCGACCGACCACCACCACGCGACCGAGCGCATCCACGTCCACGACAGCCCGACCCCGGGCGACGACAGCCCCGACGTACGACGCCGACGCGCGGCCCTCGGCCATCGCACGGCCGAGCTTCACGGCCGGCTCCGGCGCACCCGACGTCGCCTACGTCCACGGAACGACCGTCCACGACCTCGTCCGCGACCGCGAGGTGGCACTGGAGGTGGCGGCCGACTCCCAGCTGGGCGGCGTCAACGGCCTGTTCGCCGACGGCTCGGTGCTCGGCACCGTCCTGTCCCGAGCGGACTGGGACGTCGTCATCTGGGACGGCGCCACGGGTGTCGAGCGGGTCCGCCTGTCCGCCGGGACGGTCCTCACCTTCGACTCCGCGCACGACCGCGCCGTCTACACCGACGGCTCAGACCGCCTCCACGTCATCGACTCGTCGGGAGAGGTGGTCGCCACCGCCCCACGCGCCGGCCTGCTCGCAACGGGGATGATCGGCGACGTCGTCTACGCCAACGACATCCGGCACGAGCCGCCCCGCGGCTACATGTGGGACCTGCACACCGGGGCACTCGAGGCCATCGACGGGCGCTTCGGCGCGGTCCACGGCCAAGCCGGCCTCGTCATCGTCTTCCTGCCCTCGAGTGGGACGGGGTCGAAGACCTGCTTCCGCCTCCTCGACGCCGCGGCCGACCTGACCGTCCGGTGGACCGCCTGCGGCGACTACCACCCGGCCGCGTTCTCCCCCTCCGGCCGGTTCCTGCTCGGGGGGCTGGGGGTCGACGGTGGGTCGCCCTACGACGTGTGGGTCATGCGGGTGAGCGACGGCACGCGGGTGCTCCAGGTCGACGGCAATGCCAACGAGCTCATGCTCACCGGCAGCGCCATCGACGACGGCGACCGGGCGATCACGGTCGTGGCCCAGAACGCCGCCCTCGACGAAGCCCTGGTCCGCTGCCCGCTCGACGGTTCATCCTGCGCCGTCGTGGGGCCGCCGGAGCGCCTCGACACCGGGACACCGTTCGGGATCAGCCCACCGGTGTGGCAGCTCCTGCCTTGACGGAGGTCGTTGCTGGAGGTTGGTGGCGGAGATCGTTGCCGGAGGTCGTTGCCGGAGGTCGTTGGCGGCATCCCGGGAAGAAGCGAGGGCCGCCCCGTCCGCCGGCGACAGGGGGGAACGCCGGGACCGACGGGGCGGCACCCTTGGCTTCGAGGTCTGGCCCCGAGCCGCCCGAGGGGTGCAGGTCGCCCCGCTCCGCCCGGGTCGGGCGTCGGCGCGCACCCCTCCACGAATGCGCGCCGGACACCCTGGCAACCGTCTCCGAAGAGACGGCCACTACTCGTTGGACGAGTAGTGGCGCTCATCATGACACGATTTCCGGTTGAATCCAGAACTTTCTCAAAGTCAGTTCGGCGACGCTCGCCGGCGGAAGGTGCCCAACCCCGCCGAGCAGCCACGGCACGTGCTGCCGGTGCGCCTAGCCACCGAGGGCGACGACGAACGGCGGCTCGACGAGCTCGTTCCGCGGCGTCAGCGCCGTCATCGGGTGGAGCCGACCGTCCGGGAGCAGGCCGGCCACCGGCGTGAGGCGCGCCTCCGACCCGGCGATGTCGATGAGCAGCAGGTGCGCCTGACCCGACCAGGCCGTCGTGTGGGCCGCTGCGAAACCCCCCGGCACGCGCTCGTCCAGCTGGCCCGATGCTCCGGAGACGACATAGGTCCGCCCGTGCACGTGGCTCACCTGGAAGTTGTGCTCGTGACCCGCGAGGACGAGCCGCACGCCGGCGATGTCGAAGAGCGGCTGCAGGGCCTCCAGCATCTCCTCGTCGTTCTCGTGGTCGGGCCCCGCCGTGTAGACGGGGTGGTGCGAGAAGGGGATCACCCACCGACGCGACTCGCCGCCGAAGGTCCCACGGAGCCACTCCCGGTGCTTCGGCGCCTGGAAGTAGCGGTGGATCTCTTCCTGCTCGCTGTCGAGCGACGTGTCCAGACAGACGAGCTCGACATCGGCGCCGTAGCGCAGGCGGTAGAAGAGTCCGGGCATCACCGATGCGGTCTCGAGGCCATGGTGGAACCGCTCCCTGACGTGGAAGTTGTCCTCCATCTGGGCCCGGTCGTCGCTGCCCTCCGAGTCCGCGCTGTCGTGGTTGCCGATGGCCGGGAAGATCGGCACCCGGGCGATGGCCAGCCGGTAGGGCTGGAAGAAGCTCGAGTACCAGTCGTCGTCCTCGCCGCCACCCTCCTGGTCCACGCGGCCCTGCTCGCCCTGGTAGACGTTGTCGCCGAGGGACAGGGCGAACCGGACGTCGTGCTGGCTGACCAACCGGTCGAGCACATCCGCGATGCGCTGCTGTCGTCGGCTCGACTCCGCGTCCGAGCGCATGCCGACCCCGTAGTCCCCCATCGCGACGAACCGGAGCGGCGGCGTCGGCGCGTCCGGGTGCGGCCAGGTCCGGAACCTCAGGTCATAGCGGCGCCCCGCCGGCTCCAGGTCGTAGCCGCCGCGGGCGACCGGCACCCAGTCCCACAGCTCGTCGGCAGCCCAGTCGCGCCCGTCGACGATGACCCGGTAGCGATAGTCGATGTCCGGCTCCAGACCCTCGACCCAGACCCAGGTGCGGTCCGCGGTCGAGGCCTCCGCGACGACCGCGTCCCCCGGGCCCAGAACCTGGACGGTGGCCGACCCGAACGGCTCTGCGCTGGATCCGATGCAGGTCCGCCGGCCCACCTTCGCAGGCAGCGACTCGTCGTCGACGATGTCCCAGCGCCCGTGCGGTGTCTGCTCGAAGAAGAAGGCGCCCCACGCGATCAGCGCCCGGTCGTGGGCGACGTCGACGAGGTGGACGAAGGGCTCGCAATGCAGGGCCGTGCGGGTCTCGGCGGTCCGGGAAGGGCTCATGGGCCGATCATGCCGGGATGACGGACCGGGCACCACGCGTCGTGGCGCCCGATCCGTCGGTCCATCGACCGGCCGGTCAGTCGTCGTTGTACTTCCGTCCCTTCGGCACGGTGACGACGATCGAGGCGATGGCCACGAGGACGATCACCAGGTTGAAGAGGAAGGTTGCGGCGCCGGCCTGACGAATCGCTGCATTGGACTGGATGCCCTGCGTGACGAGGATGTCGCCGAGGACGGAGACGCCCGGGGAGAGGAACGAGGTGAAGATCGTCAGCGAGATCGCCGCGCCGATCGCCCCGCCCAGCGACGAGGCCATCTTGTAGATCCCGGCCCCGGCACCAGCCTGGGCCGGTGGAAGGTTCGACAGCGCCGCGTCGGTGGAGGGCGTTGCGTAGAAGGCCAGCCCGATGCCGAAGAGCGTGTAGGCGACGACCGCGAGCACCTGGTACTGGCCGACGAGCAGGTTGGTCGGGATGAGGGCCAGGCAGGCCAGGCCCACGATGGCCGAACCCCACAGCATCGGCTTGCGAGGACCGAAGCGGCGCAGCAGCTTCTCCCCCACTCGGATGAAGCCGATGATGGCCACCGCGTAGCCGATGGTGAGCAGCCCGGCACGCCACGGGTCGAAGAGCTCGGGCCGAGCGATCTGGAGCATCTGCTGGCTGACGATGAGCAGGCCGATCGTGCCGTTGAGCAGGAAGTTCGAGAGCGTCGCGCCGGTGAAGGTGGTGTTCCGGAAGAGCGCGAAGTCGATGAACGGCACCGCACGGGACCGCTCGATCCGCACGAAGACCACCGCTCCGACGACCGCGACGACGCCGAGAGCGAGCGTCAACGGGCTGGTCCAGCCGATCTGGCGACCGAAGATCAGCACGATCATCAGCGCCAGCACCGTGACCATGAAGACCGCCAGACCGGGCACGTCGAGGCTGCGGTGCGCGCCGGCGTCCGCCTTGCTCTCCGGGGTGCCGCGCATCAGGTGGATGGCCAGGAGCGAGACCGCGATCGACACGTAGAAGATGGCCCGCCAGTCGAAGGCGGAGGCGATGAGGCCGCCGAAGATGGCCGCGACGCCGGAGCCGCCCCAGGAGCCGATCGACCACATCGAGACGGCCCGCTGGCGCTGCGCGCCGTCCCAGTACGTCTTCACCAGCGCCATCGTCGCCGGCATGATGCACGCCGCCGAGAGACCCTGGAGAGCCCGCCCCGTGAGCAGCATCGGGAGGGCGGCCGACCCGGCGGCGAGCGCGAGCAACAGGGAGCCGGCGATGTTCAGCACATTGCCCGCGATCGCGATCTTGACGCGACCGATCCGGTCGGCGAGACCGCCGAAGACGACGATGAACAGGCCGGAGAAGAGCGCCGTGATCGACACGGCGAGGTTCATCTGGTTGAGGCTGACGAGCGGCTGGGCGATGTCGTCGATCGGGCCGCCATTGATGTCGGTGAGGATCGCTCGGGCGATCGTGCCGACCGTGCCGGCGAAGAGCCAGAAGGTGAGCACCCCCAGCACGATGCCGGTGAGGAGGCGGTCGTTGCCCTGGAAGGTGCGCTTCGCTGCGGGGGCGGCCACAGCTGGGGTTGTACTCACTGGTTGTCCTTTCCGAGATAGGCGAGCGCGGCGACGACGATCGCCTCGGTGCCCGTGTCGAGCGTGGGTTGGATGAGAGGGGCGAAGAACGGGGAATGGTTCGGCACGCCCTGTCCGGCCGGGAACCCGCCCACACCCCAGTAGGTGTAGGGGGTCCCGAAGGCGTCGGGGACCCGGCTGAAGTCCTCGCTCGCCGGGATGCGGCCGAGGGGAACGAGGCGGTCCGGACCGAAGTGGCGACGGAAGGCCTCGGTGACGGTGGCCGTCACATCCGCCTCGTTGTCGGTCAAGGGGAACTGGTCGTAGTACTCGAACGTGGGAGGCTGCGGAGAACCTGCAGCTGCGCACTCCCCGTGGACGATCCGCTCGACAGCCGCGATGACGCGGGCGCGCACGTCGACGTCGTACGCCCGCAGGTTGACCAGCAGGGTGGCGCGGTCCGGGATGACGTTGCTCTTGGTACCGGCCGTGCTCGATCCGACGGTGAGGACGGCGAAGTCCGTCGGGTCGACCTCCCGGGCGACCACGGTCTGCAGCCGGAGGACGATGGCTGCCGCGAGGACGACGGGGTCCACCCCGAGGTGCGGCATCGAGCCGTGGGAGCCTTTGCCGAACACGGTGATCCGCACGCTGTCACCTGCCGAGAGCACGGGCCCGGACTGCGTACCCACCACGCCGGCCTCGTGGCCGAGCACGTGCTGGCCGAAGGCGACGTCCGGCCGGGGAATCAGCGATGTCAGACCGGCGTCGAGCATGGCCTGCGCTCCGGCGGCGTTCTCCTCGGCCGGCTGGAAGAGGGCGATGAACGTGCCCGACCAGACGCCGGGCTCGAACGCGAGGAGCTCGACCGCGCCGAGCAGGCTGGCGACGTGGAAGTCATGGCCACAGGCGTGCATGAGGCCGACAGTGGCGCCGGACTCGTCAACCGCGGTGTCCGTCGAGGCGTAGGGCAGCCCCGTCTCCTCCGTGACCGGCAGGCCGTCCATGTCGGCGCGGTGCAGCACGACGGGCCCGGGCCCGTTGGCCAGCACCCCGACGACCCCTCCCCCGATCTCGACGACGTCGCAGCCCAGGGCGCAGAGCCGCTCCGCGACCAGGGCCCTCGTGCGCTCCTCGTGCAGGCTCAGCTCCGGGTGGGCGTGCAGGTCGCGATAGAGCGGCTCCTGCCAGGCGCGGGTGTCATCCAGGCGACCGAGCACCTGTTCGACGACGGACATGGGGTCTCCTCTCAGGAGTTGGCTGGCGGTCTGGTCAGCCCCGACGGATTGGTCTGAAGGGGCGTATCGAGAGTAGAAACAGCGCTACGATCTGGGACATCCGCGATGGAAGAGGTCGCCAAGCGAGGTGACGATGACGGATCTGGAGCTGGATCCCGATGATCGGCGACTGATCGCCGCCCTGCAGGTGCGCCCCCGGGCGTCGTGGACCGAGCTCGGCGCGACCCTCGAGAGAAGTCCGGTGACCCTCGCGCGACGCTGGTCGAGACTGACCGAGGCCGGGGCCGGGTGGATGACCGTGGCCCCCAACCTCCAGCCGGGCACCGGCGCCCTCGGTCTCGGTGTCGCCCTCGTCGAGCTGCGGGTCCCACCTGGCCAGGTGCTCCCGATCGCCGATGAGCTCTGCGCGGTCCCCGAGGTCGCGACCATCGATCTCACCGCCGGCGGCCGCGAGCTCGTCCTGACGGTCATCGCCGGCGATGAGGACTCCCTCGCGCGTCTCCTGCTGGAGCGGCTCCATCCCCTCGGCGTCGTCCTCTCCGTCCACGCACACCCGGTCACCCGGACCTACGTGGACGGCAGCAGCTGGCGGCTTCCGGGCCTGACCGAGGGTGAGCGCAACCGACTCACCCCGCACCTGGCCCCACCCAACCGGGCCCGCATCTCGCCGCTGCTCGAGGCCGTCGCGCGAGAGCTGGCCCGCGATGGGCGGATCTCGGCGTCCGAGCTGGCCGACCGGCTCGACGTGCGGCCCCGCCGGGCCCGGGACCTGATCTCGGACGTCATCGGGACGAGGCGGCTGCGGTTCCGCACCGAGCTGGCCCGGCGCCACTCCGGCTACCCGCTGTGCACCTGGTACTTCCTCAAGACGCCGGCATCGCAGCGCGCCAACGTCGCCGCGCGCATCGCGGCCCTCCAGCAGGCCCGGGCGGTCGTCGCCATGGTCGGCCAGTACGACCTCGCGGTCGACGTGTGGACGCGCACCCTCGACGACGTCCAGCGGCTCGAGGCGACGATCGAGGAGCGGATGCCGGGCGTCCACATCACGGACCGCTCGCTCGTGCTGCGCACCGTGAAGCTGATGGGGCGGCTGCTGGACGAGAGCGGGTGCGCGGCTGGGTTCGTCCCGCTGCCCGCCTACCTCAAGGGCGGGGAGATCTGACCGGCTGGCGCATGCACCGGATCAGGCAGTCCGCCGCTGCCCGTTCTCGAACCACGCGGCGACCCGAGGCGCCAGAGGTGCGACCCCGACCGCACCGCCTCCACTGCGCAAGGACTCCGTGGCGGCGATCCCCGCGGCGACTGCCTGGCGCGCGGCGATGGGTGAGGTCAGCGTCGGGCCGCCGTCGCGGGCATAGCGCACGAACTCTGCCATGAGGAGGGGGTCGGCCCCTCCGTGGCCGGCGTCATCGACCGCCGGGATCTCGATCACCTCGTCGGCGTCCGGCGTGTAGGCGTCGGTGCGCCTGGTCCACACCTTGACCTGGGCGCCGGGTCCGTCGCCGAAGTTCTCCAGCCGGCCTCGGGTGCCGATGACGGTGTAGTTGCGCCAGTAGTCAGGGGTGTAGTGGCACTGCTGGTAGGAGGCGAGCACCCCGTTGTCGAGCACGAGGTTGGCCTGGGAGATGTCCTCGACGTCGACGACCGGGTGCAGGTCCTTCTGTTCCGTGGGCGGCCAGTTGTCCAGGGAGTACCAGTCCCTCATCCGCCGGTCGGAGTTGTCGCGCCGGTCCGTGATGCTGCCGTAGACGGAGAGCGCCCCGACCGCAGAGACGGTGCTGGTATAGCCGCCGGCCAGCCAGTGGATGACGTCAAGGTCGTGGGCGCCCTTCTGCAGGAGCAGGCCGGTGGTGTTGCTCCGGTCGGCATGCCAGTCCTTGAAGTAGAAGTCACCGCCGGCGGAGACGAAGTGGCGGCACCAGATCGCCTTGACGTCCCCGATCGTCCCTGCCTCGATGACTCGGCGCATGGCGACGACGACGGGCATGTGGCGCATGTTGTGGCCGACGTATAGCCGCGTGCCGGTGCGGGCCGCCGCAGCAAGCATCCGGTCGGCGTCCTCGAGCGTCGTCGCGATCGGCTTCTCGACGAAGGTGGGAAGCCCCACCTCGAGCGCGCGGGTCGCATGCTCGGCGTGCAGGTGGTCGGGGGTGAGGACGAGCACGGCATCCAGCTCGTCCCGGCGGGCGAGGAGGGCGTCCACCTCGGCGACGACCTCGACGCCGGGGATCCGCTCGACCGCGTCGGCGCGCCCGCGCGCCTGGACGTCGGCGACGAGGACGACCCGCGATCCTGCCCCCGGTTGGTGCGCGTACTGCGCGAGGTTGGCGCGGAGGCCGAAGCCCATGATCCCGATGCGGAAGTCCTTGCCGTCGTTCATGTGAACAGCGTTGCCTTTCAGTCTGGTTCGATCTGGTGACGTGGGCCGTTCAGCCCTTGGAGCCGCTGAAGGCGATTCCCTGGATGAACTGGCGTTGCAGCATGATGAACATGACGAGGACGGGCATGGTCGCGAGGACGGACCCCGCCATGAGCGTCGTCGTGTTGACCTGGTACTGCCCGATGAGGGAGGCGAGGCCGACGGAGAGCGGCATCGCCGTCGGGTCGTTGTTGACCACGAGCGGCCACATGAGGTCGTTCCACGACCAGAGCACGTCGAGCACGGTGAGCGCGATGAGCCCGGGCTTGGCCAGCGGCAGCATGATCCGCGTGAAGATCTGCCAGTGGTTCGCGCCATCGAGCTTCGCCGCCTCCTCCAGCTCCCGCGGGAGGCTGAGGAAGAACTGCCGCATGAGGAAGGTGCCGAAGGCACTGAACAGCCCGGGCACGATGAGGGCCTGGAGGGTGTTGAGCCAGCCCAGGGAGGCGATGATCTCGTACTGGGGAAGCAGGAAGAGCTGGCTCGGCACCATGAGCACGGAGAGGAAGAGGCCGAAGAGCAGCCCGCGGCCACGGAACTCGAACCGGGCGAAGGCGTAGCCGGCCATCGAGCAGAGGACGAGCTGCCCCAGGACCCGCCCTGCCGTGAGCAGCACGCTGTTGGCGAACATCTGGGCGAACGGGAGCGTGTCGAAGACGTCCCCGTAGTTCGACCACTGGGGTTCCTCCGGGAGCAGGGTCGGCGGCAGCACCAACGTCTCCCCCAGCGTCTTCAGAGACGTCGACACCTCCCAGAAGAACGGTCCGAGCATGACGACGGACCCGAGGAGGAGGACTGCGTGCACGCCGAGGTGCTCGGGCAGCCGCCGGCGGCGGGACTCGGCCGGCGCCTGGCTCGGCGGGCGAGCGGCAGCGCGCTCAGCGGCATACGGCTGCTTCGTGTGCTCGAGGGTGTCAGACATAGTGGACCCACTTCTTCTGCAGGCGGAACTGCGCGGCCGTGACCGCCACGATGACGACGAGCAGCAGGAAGGCGATCGCTGCGGCGTAGCCCTGCTGGTTGTCGACGAAACCGCGTTGGTAGAACTGCGCGACGATCGTCTCGGTCTGCGGGTAGGCCGGGTTGGACGTGCCCGTCATGACGAAGATCAGGTCGAAGGTCTGGAGGGCGCCGATGACGGCGAGGACCGAGATGAAGAAGACGCTCGGGCTGATCGAGGGCAGCGTGACCGACCAGAACTGGCGGACCCGCCCGGCGCCGTCGAGCTGCGCCGCCTCGTACAGGTCCTTGGGGACGCCTTGGATGGCGGCGAGGAAGATGACGATCTGGGTGCCCAGCCCGAGCCAGATGCCGACGACGGCGACGGCGTAGAGCGCGGTCGCCGGGTTCGACAGCCAGTTGGTCCCGCTCAGCCCGACCGCCCCGAGGATCGCGTTGACGACGCCGACCTCACCGTTGTAGAGCGTGCGCCAGATGAGCCCGACGGCCGCCGGCATGGTCACGACCGGGAGGAAGTAGATGACGCGATAGACCTTGACGCCGCGGAGCCCCGGAGTGCTGAGCAGTCCCGCGACGACGAGTGCGATGGGAATGCCGAGGAGCGCCACGAGCGTGAACTTCAGCGTGTTCCACAGGGTCGACCACAGGGCTGAGTCCTGCGCGAGCGAGACGTAGTTGTCGAGCCCGACCCACTCCGAGCCGCCGAACGGTCCGGTCTCCGTGAAGGAGATGAACAGCGTCCGCAGCACCGGCCACATGTAGAAGACGAGAAGCCCGAGGAAGGTGGGCGTGATGAAGACCGCGGCCCAGAACAGGTCGTTGCGGCGCATCCTCGACATTCCCTGCGACACGTCGGTCACTGCTCCTTGGCGAGGGCGGCGTCCATCTGGGTGGCGAGGTCCTTCAGCCCGGTGGCGGCGTCGACCTCGCCGGTCCACACCTTGGTGAGGATCTCGGTCTCGAGGGTGTTCCACGTCTTGGTCTCCTTGGAGACCGGGTAGGCAGCGGCGTCCGGCACCTCGTCGATGTAGGCCTTGAGGTTGAACTGCGGCATGGCGTCGACCCACTTCTGCTGGGTGCCGTTGAAGGCCGGGATCACCGCTCCCGTCTCGGCCTGGATCTCGGCGGCGCGCCGGGTGCCGAGGAAGCTGAGGAACTTCTGGGCCGCCTCGGGGTGCTTCGTCTTGGCATAGACCACGTTGCCGAGGCCGTGGATGACGGAGATCGAGCCCTTCGGCCCGGCGGGGATCCGCACGACGTCGACGGTGTCCTTCAGCTCGGCGATGCCGTGGTACTCACCGGCGGCCCAGGAGCCGTTCCACAGCATGGCGATCTTGCCGGCCTTGAACATGTCGTAGGGGGACGTGTCGGTCATCTGCTGGACGGTCGGCGAGGCGCCGTCCTTGACGAGCGAGGTCCAGAACTCGATGCCCTGGAGCGCCTCCGGGGAGCCGTAGCCCGAGGCGGCGCCGTCGGCGGAGATGATCTCGCCGCCCGCCGAGTGGATCGTGTCGTAGTAGCCGGCTTGGTTCTCGACCGGCGCGGCGGCACCGTAGATGCCCTTGGCCGGGTCGGTCAGCTTGCGGGCGGTGGCCTGGAAGTCGGCCCACGTCCAGTCGTCCGTGGGGTGCTCGACGCCGGCTGCGTCGAAGAGCGACTTGTTGTACCAGACCCCGATGGTGTCGAAGTCCTTCGGAATCCCGTAGGTCTTGCCGTCCCACGTGTAGAGGTCGACGAGCGAGGCCGGGTAGTCGGCGAGGTTGAGGCCGCCGTCCTTGATCGTCCCGTCGAGCGGGAGCAGCTGGCCGTTGCCGGCGTAGAGCTTGATGTTGGGGCCGTTCATCCAGAAGACGTCGGGTGCGCCTCCGCCGGTGGCGGCGGTCTGCAGCGTCGTCCAGTACTGCTTGTAGGGCGTGACCTGGAGCTTGACGGTGATGTCGGGGTTGGCGGTCCGGAACTCGTCGATGATCTTCTGCATCGCCGGGGCCTGGTTCTTGTCCCAGATGCCGTAGGAGATCGTCGCCGGGCCGCCCCCTTCGGCGCGTGCGGGGTCACCTCCCCCCGAGCCACAGCCGGTGAGGCCGAGCACCAGGGCGGCGGACAGGGCGGACAGGGCGAGCAGGCGGGCAGGGCGCATCGAATCTCCTCGTGAACCGGGCACAACGGTGGGCTGGACAGAGGGCTGATCATTTCTGATTGCCGGCGACAACAATTGAGCAGAATCAGTCACCTGTCAACATCCTGGGCCAACAAACCCAGCTGCCGTATGCCGCTGGGCTGGCTTTCGGGGGTCGCCCTACTTGACGGAGCCGCTGGCGAGACCGGCGCGCCAGTACCGCTGGAGGCCGAGGAAGAGCGCGACGAGGGGAAGCACGCCGAGCAGCGCCCCTTGGAGGACGGCGCCGTACTGGGGGTTGAAGTAGCTCATCATCCCGTAGAGGCCGAGAGTCACCGGCTTGAGCTCCGGCGAGGTGATCATCATCAGCGGGAGCAGGAAGTTGTTCCACGTCGCCACGAAGATGAACAGGAAGATCGTCACCATCGCCGGGGCGAGCAGCCGCAGGACGACGGTGAAGAAGGTGCGGGCCTCGCTGGCACCGTCGAGCCGGGCCGCCTCGATGATCTCGTCGGGGACGGACGACTCGACGTAGATCCGCCCGAGGAAGACCCCGAAAGGGCTGACGCAGGAGGGGATGATGACGGCCCAGGGGGTGTTGACCAGGCCGACCCCGTGGAAGACGAGGTACAGCGGCACGGTGAGCAGGGAGATCGGCAGGAGGAGCCCGGCCAGCAGGGCGACCTGCATCGCCCCCTTGCCGGGGATCCGGAACTTCGCCAGGCCGTAGCCGGCGCTCACCGACAGGAGCGTGCCCGCCGCACCGGCAGCGGCGGAGTAGGCGATGGAGTTGGCCACCCAGCGCCAGAAGTTGCCCTGGGTCCAGGACATCAGGGCGGAGTAGTTCGCCGCGATGTGGTTGTCGGCCGGGAGCAGACCACTCGTGCTGAAGAGGTCACCGTTGCTCTTCGTCGACGAGAGGACGAGCCAGTAGACCGGGCCGAGGAAGTAGGCGAGCGCCAGCGCGAGCACGGCCCACGTGAGGATGCGAGCGGGTCGGGATGGCCGGAGGGACGGAGGCACGTCGGATCGGGCCTGCCTGTGGTTGCCCATGTCAGACGCTCCTTCGCTGGAGGAAGGCGTAGCCGGCTGCGAGCAACCCGGCCCCGACGGCCATGACGATGGAGATCGCCGAGGCCGGGCCGGCCCCGGAGGGGGACACCCCGCCGGTCATCGAGTTGTAGGCCATCATCATGGGCGTGTAGGCCTTGCCCATCCACGGGTTGACGGCCGCGAGCACGGTGGGCTCGTTGAAGAGCTGGATCGTGCCGATGATCGACAGGAGCACGGCCAGCATCGTCGCTGGACCGACGAGCGGCACCTTGATCCTGCGGACGATCGCCCACTCGCCGGCCCCGTCGATCCGGGCTGCCTCGTAGAGCTCACCCGGGATCGCCTGGAGCGCAGCGAGGAAGATCAGCATGTTGTAGCCGGTGAAGGTCCACGTCGTCATGTTGGCCATCGAGCCGAGGATGGTGCCCGGAGCGAAGAAGTCGATGCCGCCGCCGACGACCTCGAGAGCCTGGTTGATGGGCGACATGCGAGGGCTGTAGATGTAGGTCCAGACCAGCGCTGCGACGACGCCGGGGATCGCGTAGGGCAGGAAGTAGCCGAGCCGGAAGATGGTGACCCGCCGCACGAGTAGTGAGTCGAGCAGGAGTGCGAGAGCGAGCGCCCCGCCGATCATGATGGGGATCTGGACCGCGCCGAAGAGCAGGACGCGGCCCATGCCGTCCCAGAAGAGCCTGTTGCCGAGGACCTGGGCGTAGTTCTCGCCTCCGACGAAGGTGTCGACGAGCTGCCCGCCGCCGTAGAGCCCTCCTTCCGTCGGCTTCGCGCGGTAGACCGAGGACCGGATGCTGACGAGGATCGGCACGACGAAGCAGACGAGGAAGAGCAGCGAGAACGGAGCGATGAACGCGAGGCCGGTCCGGGCCTCACGCCGTCGCCTGGCCCGGTTGTGCGCCTCGTGGTCCGCGCCACGTCCACCCGGATGGCGGTCGGCGAGGGTCGGGCCGACGACGTCAGCCGTGCGTGTCGCGGTCATGGTCCTCCTCGTCGGGCCGCTGTGCCACCGGCCGGGCGGTGCGTGCCCGCCCGGCCGGTTGCACTGGCATCATTCCGCGACCGGCAGGCCCGCGTCCTTGAGGGATGCGACCGAGGCCTGCTGGGCGGCCGTGAAGACGTCGGCCACCTTGCCCTCGCCCTTGCCGGCCCGGTCGGCGGCCTGCGCCATGTCGGCGCCGATGGCCGGGAACGTCGGGATGTAGGGGAAGTTCGGGTTGAGCGCCTCGTTGGCCTTGGCCAGCTCCGCGAAGACGTCCTGGCCTCCGTAGAACGCCTTGACCGGCTCGGGGGTCTGCATCGCGCCCTTGGCGGCCACGACCAGCCCCTGCGACACGAGTGCGTCGATCTGGGTGTTGAACCAGTTGTTGAACTCCATCGCCTGGGCGGGCGCCGGGCATCCCTTGAGCACGACCACGCCGGAGCCCCCATCAGGACCGGACATCGGCGTGTCGCCGAGCTGCGGGAGCTGGGCGACCGCCCACTGACCCTCGTTCTTGCTCCCAGCCATGTCGCCGGCGAGCAGCGGCGCCTCCCACGCGGCCCCGATGGTGCCGATGAGCTTCTGGTCGGTCAGCGCCTTCTTGAAGCCGTCGCCCCAGCGGTTCTCGACGATGGCGGACTTGGAGTCGAGCAGGGCCTGCCAGAACGCGGCCACCGCCTGGCTGCCGGACCCGGCCGCGTCGACCTTCCACTGGTCGTTCTCGGCCGAGTACCACGTCGCGCCCGCCGCGGCGGCTTGAGCCGAGAGCGAGTACTGCGCCTCGTCGGGCTGGAAGGCCGCGATGTACTTGCCCTTCGCAGCGGCCTTGCCGGCGGCCGCGGTGAACTCGTCGGCAGTGGTGGGCACGCCGAGGCCCAGCTTCTCGAACTCCGCCTTGTTGTAGTAGTAGACGAGCGGGCCACCGTCCTGCGGCAGTCCCACGGCCTTGCCACCGACGGTCATGAGGGTGAAGGCGCCCTCGGAGAAGCTGGCCCGGTACTTCTCCGCCTCGGCGGTGACGTCCTGGAGCAGCCCCTTGGTGAAGAGGGAGGGAACCTCGGCGTAGCCGGCCTGCGCCAGGCAGGGAGCCGTGCCCGCGTTGACGTCCGCCTCCAGCTTGGTGATCATCTCGGCGGCCTTGCCGTCGAACTTCGTGGCGGTGACCTGCACGTCCGGGTGCTCGGAGTTCCACGTCGCGATGACGTCCGCGACCTTCGTCATCCCTTCTCCGTCGGGCAGTCGGTGGAGGTACTCGATGGTGACCGGAGCGGCCGACGACGGCGCCGCCCCCGGTGCGGCGCCCGGGCCGGCCGGGGTTCCTGAGGAACACGCCGCGACGAGGGAGAGCGAGACGGCGGCGGCGAGGGAGCCAGCGGCCCGAGCCGTGCGTGAGGACATGAGCAACTCTGCTTTCTGCGATGCCGACCCGGATGGGACGACGGCGATCCCGATTCGTTCGGCCAGTGTCCTAACTAAGTTTGCCAAAGTCAATGCCTTAATGTCATCGTCGTCCGACCGGAGGCTCGGCCACGTGGCAGGATCCGGTGAAGGAGGACACCATGACATCGACCACCCGCTCGGCAGCCACGTCGACCCCAAGCCAGTCGCGTCGCGCCGCGGCGCGGCCCGCTCCCCGGGCAGGTCGGGTCGACCAGGCCCAGATGCGGTCCGCCAACATGGGTCTCATCCTGCGCCACCTCCGCGCCCACGGCGGCCGGTCACGGGCCCGCCTCGCCGCCGAGACGGGTCTGTCGAAGGCAACCATGTCGAGCCTCATCGGCGACCTCGCCGAGCGGGGGCTCGTCCGGGAGGGCCAGCTCGACCGGGCCGGGACGGTGGGCCGCCCCGGCCTCACCGTCGACCTCGACGGCCGGCGCGTGTGCGGTGTCGGCGTCGAGATCAACGTCGACTACATCTCCCTCGCCGCGGTCGACCTGGCCGGGAGTGTCATCCGGGAGTCGGCGACCCCCATCGACGTGCCGCGGCTCTCGGTCGAGGCCGTCCTCGACCGGGTCGCCTCGCTCGTCAACCGCATGCTCGACTCCATCCGCGAGGCGGGCCTCATGGTCATCGGTCTGACCGTCTCCCCGCCCGGCGTCATCGACTACGACGCCGGCGCCGTCCGGTTCGCCCCCAACCTCGGCTGGCGCAGCATTCCCATCGTCTCGGAGCTCTCGCACCGCATCGGTCCGGACGCACCCCCGATCCACCTGGAGAACGACGCGAAGCTCGGGGCGGTCGCCGAGTACGCCACGCATGCGTCCGACGGCGTCGACGACCTGCTCTACCTCTCCGGCGACGTCGGGGTCGGCGCGGGCATCATCGCGGAGGGCCAGCTCATCCGCGGCTGGTCGGGCTTCTCCGGCGAGGTGGGCCACCTGCCCCTCGACCCCGAGGGACGTCAGTGCGGCTGCGGGCGCACCGGATGCTGGGAGACCATCGTCGGGCTCGCGGCGTTCCTCCGGCTGGCAGCCTCCGAGGACGACGAGGTGCACGACCCGAGCCGCCCGCTCGAGGACCGCCTGCACACGCTCCATGCGCGCGCCGACGCCGGGGACGAGCGCACCCTGCAGGCGCTGCGCACGATCACCGACCACCTGGGCCGGGGGCTGTCGATCCTCGTCGACGTCCTCAACCCCCGGGTCATCGTCCTCGGCGGCTACTTCGCCTTCTTCGGCGACTACCTCCTCGAGCCACTGGGCGCAGCCCTCGAGGCCCGGCGCATGGACGAGGGCAGCGGTGCCCGACTCGTCGTGTCCCGCCTCGGCATGAGCTCGACGGCCCGCGGAGGCGCGATCGTCGCCCTCGAGACGGTTTTCGACGACCCGACCCTCGTCGGGACTGCGCACATCTCGCCGAGAGGTTGACACCCGGAGCCGTCCGATCAAATACTTCGTTCACTGTACGAACGTATTGACTGGAAGGCATTGATCTCATGCACAGATCCAGCACCACACTGTCGTGGCGGGTCGTCGCAGGTCTCGGAGCATGTGTCGTCGGGCTCACCGGCCTCACCGGCCCGGCCCTCGCCCCCGCGGCACACGCCAGTCCCAGCGACCCGGCCACGAGCACCTCCACCAGCACCTCCAGCAGCACCTCCACCAGCACCTCCACCAGCGACAGCACGGCGGTCGCCATCGCCTCGGCGGCCCTCGAGGTGACCCTCGACCGCGACTTCCCCCAGGTCCTCGGCTACCGCGACGTGGCCTCCGGCGCCACGCTCGGGGGCCAGCCCGACCCCGTCCGCTCGATCACCGTCAACGGCACCCCGCGGACCGCGGAGGCCACGGTGACCACGGCAGCGAGCTCAGCGGCATACCGCGTCACCTTCCCCGACCTGCCCGGTGTGGGGATCGAGCTCACCGTCTCCGTCGAGGGCCATGTCCTCACCTGGCGGGTCACCAAGGTCACCGACTCGGACAAGGTCGTCGTCGGCACCATCGACGTCCCCGGCCTCGACCTCGTGTCCGTGTCCAGCGCCCAGCCTGGCGCCACCAGCGCATTCACCACCATCGACACCAACTCCACCCGCAACGCCGACGTCATCCGTCCGGTCACCGGCGCCGACGCGCCTCAGTCAGCGCCGGTCGGTGCCGCCTACGGCATCCTCAACACGGCGCAGCTCGCCGCCAGCGTCGAGACGAACGGCACGTACGACAAGCCCACCGGTGCGACGCGGATGGACAACGGGCGCCTCTGGCACCAGCTCCGCGCGGCAGCCGACGGCACCAGACGGGTCGGCATCACCCCGGGCCAGTGGACGGTCCGCGGCGACGGCGCGCCCGAGCAGAGTGAGCTCCCTTGGGCCAAGGTCGTCGTCACCGCCGACCGCAACGACGACTCCAAGGTCGACTGGCAGGACGGAGCCGTCGCGTTCCGCGAGATCGCCCACGTCCCGGCCGGATCGGCGCAGGTTCCCGACCGCGTCGTCCAGCGGATTCCTTTCAACTTCAGCAGCCTCGCCACCCACCCCTTCCTGCGCACGCTCGACGACACGAAGCGGATCTCCCTGGCCACCGACGGGCTGGGACAGTTCGCCCTCCTCAAGGGCTACGCCGCGGAGGGGCACGACAGCGCCCACCCCGACTACGGCGGCAACTACAACGAGCGCGCCGGCGGCCTCAAGGACCTCAACACCCTCCTCGTCGAGGGGGACAAGTGGGGAGCCGACTTCGGCGTCCACGTCAACGCCACCGAGGCCTACGCCGAGGCCCGAGCCTTCAGCGAGAAGCTCGTCGACAAGAGCGCCCCCGGCTGGAACTGGCTCAACCAGGCGTACTACATCAACCAGCGGCCGGACCTCACCTCCGGCGACCTCCTCGCCCGCACCCAACGCCTGCACGACGAGACCAGGGGCAACCTCGACTTCCTCTACTGGGACGTCTACTGGGGCTTCGGCTGGATTCCCGACTCGATGAATGCCGCACTGCGCGAGCAGGGCTGGCAGATGGGGTCCGAGTGGGCCTACACCATGGAGCGCGACAACATCTGGGCGCACTGGGCCGTCGACCGCAACTACGGCGGTGCGAGCAACAAGGGCGTCAACAGCACCATCGTCCGCTTCATCCGGAACGCCCAGAAGGACGTGTGGAACCCCCACCCGGTGCTCGGCGGATCGACGATCGTCGAGGCCGAGGGCTGGACGGCGCACCGCAACTGGAACGCCCTGATGACCAACGTCTGGACCAACCAGCTCCCCACGAAGTTCCTCCAGCACTTCGACATCACGAAGTGGTCCAGTGACAAGGACGGGTCGGTCGACATCCACTTCACCGACGGGGTCCGCGGCACCGACGCGTCCGGCACCCGCCGGCTCTTCGTCGGCGGCGCGAAGGTCCTCGACGGAGACTCCTACCTGCTGCCCTGGGGCGAGACCTCGCCCAGCAAGCCCACCAAGGCCTACCACTGGAACGCCAAGGGCGGGACGACGACGTGGCAGCTGCCGGACAGCCTCCGCGGGGCCTCGTCGTTCTCGGTCCACCAGCTCGGCGAGACCGGCCGGACCCGGATCGGCACCGTGGCCAACCGGGACGGCACGGTGACCCTCACCGCCAAGCCCGGAACGGCCTACGTGCTCTACCCGGCGACCGTGCCCACCCAGGCCGACCCGCAGTACGGCCAGGGCACGCTCGTCAAGGACCCCGGGTTCAACGCGAAGGAGCTCGACGTCTGGAACCCGAAGGGCGACGTGACCCAGGAGCACCTGCCGACGGGCCAGCGAGTCGTCCAGCTCGGCGCCGGAGGCGCTTCGTCCATCGCCCAGGAGCTCACCGGTCTCTCGGCGGGCAAGCGCTACGCCGCGTCCGCCTGGGTCCAGGTCCAGCCGGGCGGCTCCCGCGCCACGACCCTCTCCATCACCGGCGACGGGGTCGACGCGAGCAACACCATCCAGCGTTCCACCGTGACCAACAGCGAGGCGTCCAACGAGCTCAAGGGCACCAGCTACCAGCGCGTCCGGGTCATCTTCACCGCTCCCAGGAGCGGCCGGGCCCTTCTCAGGGTCGCGGTCGCGAGCGGCAAGGCGGCCGTGCAGGTCGACGACGTCCGGGTCGTGCCGACCACCGAGGCCGCACCCGCCGGGACGGTCGTCGCCCAGCAGGACTACGAGGGCGTCGACCAGGGCTGGCTGCCCTTCGTCTCCGGACCGGCCCAGTCCGGCGGCGACGCGCGCACCCACATCGCCCGCATCCACGCGCCGTACACCCAGGCGGGCTGGAACGGAAAGCTCGTCGACGACGTGCTCGACGGCGAGTGGTCCCTGAAGGCCCACGAGGAGGCCAGCGGCCTCGTCTATCGGACCTGGGCCGGGACCCTGCCCTTCGAGCCCGGGCACCGCTACCGCGTGGAGTTCGACTACCAGAACGCCACGGCCGGTGCCTACTCGTTCGTCACCGGAGTCGACCAGGTCGCCGACGGACGCACGACGACAGCCGAGCTGACGACCACGACGTTCGGCCGGCAGCGCACGACGAAGCGCTTCTCGCAGGAGCTGACGACCGGCGCCTGCGGCGACGCGTTCATCGGACTGCGTCGCCACCCCGTGGGGGGCACCCAGGCCGACTTCATCCTCGACAACCTGCGGGTCACCGACCTGGGCGCCGCGGAGACCCCCGGTGCCTGCGCCCGGCTCGAGGTGACCGGCCCGTCGAGCGGACTCGTCCCCGGCGAGGCCAACGCCTTCACCACGACCTTCACCAACCACGAGGAGCAGGCGGCCGCCGACGTCACCGTCAAGACGACGTGGCGGGTCGTGGTCCCGGCCACGACGCAACCGGGCAGCCACCAGCTGACGGGCCGAGCGGCATACGGCATCGACGGGGTGACGCGGACGGTCGAGTCGGCCGCGAGCTTCACCACCCTGCCCCCCGGGAAGATCCCCCAGTCGCGCCTGTCCATCGGCGGCGTCAGCGACACCGAGCCGGGCTCCGGTGACGGGTCGCCCGCCGCCGCCATCGACGGCAAGGCGTCGACGATGTGGCACTCGGCGTGGTCGACGACCAGCGAGCCGGCCCCCTACCCGCACTGGATCACCGTGGACCTCGGTGAGGACTACGCGGTCGACGGTTTCGACTACCAGGTCCGGGTCGGCAACGGGTCGATGAAGGAATACGAGCTGTACGTCAGCACCGACAACCGCACGTGGGGCGACCCGGTCACGAAGGGCACCTTCGCGAGCACCGCCGACGTCCAGCACCTCGAGTTCACCGCGAAGCAGGGCCGCTACGTCAAGCTCGTCGGCCTCAGCTCAATCAACGGCGCCCCCTACGGCGGCGCGAGCGAGCTCAACGTCTGGGGGCTGCGCGTCAACGAGCCCCCGACGGCGCTGCCCAAGGCGGGGATGTCGATCCACTCGTTCGACTCCCAGGAGCTCGAGGGCGAGAACGGGGCGGCGACGAACGCCATCGACGAGGACCCATCCACGATCTGGCACACGGAGTGGTACGCGCAGGTCACCGGCTATCCGCACCACATCGCCGTCGACCTCGGCGCAAGCCACGATCTCACGGCGATCTCCGTCCAGGGCCGCCCCACGGGCAGCAACGGTCGGATCAAGGACTACGAGGTCTACGTCTCGAGCGACGGCACCTCGTGGGGGCAGCCGGTCGCCAAGGGCACCTTCACCGAGACCACGGCGCCCCAGATGGTCCGCTTCGCGGGGCCGACGACGGCGCGCTACGTCAAGGTGGTCGGGCTCAACGCGATCAACGGGCTGCCGTTCGCCGCCGTGGCGGAGCTCCAGTTCTACGTCCCCACCACGTGACGTAGCCACCAGCGGCGGGCCGGAGGCAGCATCCACGCCCCCGGCCCGCCGCCCGCTTCACCACCTCCTCCCCCACCCACACCACCCAGACGACAGGACGCTTCGTGACCACCAGTGCAGCCCACCGCCTCACCGTGGCGGATGGCTCCTTCCTCCGCGGGGGGCGGCCCCACCAGATCATCAGTGGGGCGATCCACTACTTCCGGGTGCACCCGGACCTCTGGGAGGACCGGCTGCGTCGCCTCGCCGCCATGGGGCTCAACACGGTGGAGACGTATGTCGCGTGGAACTTCCACGAGCGGCGCCGAGGCGACGTCGACTTCACCGGCCCGCGGGACCTCGCCCGGTTCGTCCGGCTCGCCGGCGACCTCGGTCTCGACGTGATCGTCCGCCCCGGCCCCTACATCTGTGCCGAGTGGGACTTCGGCGGGCTGCCCGCATGGCTGATGAAGGGTGAGCCGATGGCGTTGCGGTCCAGCGACCCCCGCTTCCTCGCGGCGGTGGACGCGTGGCTCGATGCCGTCTGCCCCGTGCTCGTGGGACTGCTCGCCACCCACGGAGGCCCCGTTGTCGCCATCCAGGTCGAGAACGAGTACGGCTCCTTCGGGGACGACGCCACCTACCTGGAGCACTGCCGCAAGGGCTTGGTGGACAGGGGGATCGACGTGCTCCTCCTCACCTCCGACGGCCCCGGCCCGGACTGGCTCGCCGCCGGCACCATTCCGGGCGTCCTCGCCACCGTCAACTTCGGGTCACGGGCGAGCGAGGCGTTCGCCGAGCTGCGCAAGGTCCAGCCCGAGGGACCGGACATGTGCATGGAGTACTGGAACGGCTGGTTCGACCACTGGGGCGAGGGCCACCACGTCCGCGACGCGGAGGATGCGGCCCGCGTGCTCGACGACATGCTCCGCGCAGGCGCCAGCGTCAACTTCTACATGGCGCACGGCGGGACGAACTTCGGCCTCTGGAACGGCGCCAACGTCGCCCACGGGAAGCTGCAGCCGACGGTGACCAGCTACGACTACGACGCGGCCGTGGGCGAGGCGGGCGAGCTGCGGCCGAAGTTCCACGCCTTCCGCGATGTCATCAGGAGGTATGCCGCTGAGCCCGCTCCCGCTGTCCCCGAGCTGCCAGCGCGGCTGGCTCCCCAAGCGGTCGAGGTGGATGGCTGGGTCGCCCTGTTGGACTCGCTGGGCGCCTACGACCGGCCCCGTCGAGGGCCGCTTCCGCTGCCGATGGAGTCGCTCGACCAGGACCACGGCCTCATTCTCTATCGCGGGTCGGCACTCGTCCCGCCCGACGGACGGACCCTCGAGCTGGACGGGCTTGCCGACCGCGCAACGGTGCTCGTCGACGGGGCCCACCTCGGCACGCTCGACCGCAACGAGCCACCGCACGTGCTGCCGCTCCGGCCCCGCGCCGACGGTCGGGCCAGCACCATCGACGTCATCGTCGAGAACCAGGGCCGGATCAACTTCGGCAGCGAGATCGGCGAGCGCAAGGGCGTCGCCGGGATCCGCATCGCCCACCGCTTCGTGCACGACTGGGGGTCGGTGGCGATCCGCCTCGACGAGCCCGGGCTCACCGACCGGCTGCAGTTCGGCGCGGTGGCCGGCTCGGCAGGCCCGGTCTTCGCGCGCGCGACGCTTGCGGTGGACGAGCCCGCAGACGGGTTCCTCGCCCTCCCCGGATGGGCGAAGGGGTTCGTCTGGCTCAACGGTGCCCTGCTCGGGCGGTACTGGGAGGTCGGCCCCCAGGTGACCCTGTATGCGCCGGCGCCCTTCTGGCGCGCCGGGGCCAACGAGGTGGTCGTTCTCGAGATGGAGCGGGCCGGTTCGCTGGTCGAGCTGCGGGCGGACCCAGACCTGGGACATCCCCGTCCCTGAGGCCCGATCAGGTCGGCGGCGACGTAGGGACGGACGGTCGGCGACGGCCAGCATGTCAGCCCTGTCGCGCCAGCCGGACCAGACATGGGATGAGTGGCGCAGTCGACGGGTCCCCAACGGCCAACTGGCAGGCAGTGCACGGTTCAATGGACCAGTGACTCAGCTCGGATCCAGTGGCCTTCCCCTCGAGGTCCTCGGGCTGCACGCACCGGGCGCGGACGCCTTCGGTAGCGCCCTGTCGACGCCCCCTCCCCTGGTCGCCCTGCTCATCACCATCGGGCTGATCAGCCTGGTCTGCGTGACGGCTGTCGCTCTCGTCCTCACAGTCTCGGTGCTCGTCGTCGCCGTGACTGCCGCCGTCTTCGCGACCTGGGTCTCGCTCCGCGCTGTCGTCGCCGTCGTCCGGGTCGGCCTGCTCGCCGTGGCGGTCAGCGCCCTGCTCGCCACCGTCGCCGCGCTCGCGGCCGTCGTCGTGCCGTTGGGTCTGGCGCTGGCCGCCGTCGTGGCGTTCGGCGTTCACGTCGTCGCCCGCCACGCGGCGTCAGCTGCGTCCGCTCGGACGTCGCCTGACCGGCTACTTCACGCTGCCCGCGGTGAGGCCGCCGACCAGGTGCTTCTCGATGATGGCGAAGAGGATGACGACGGGCACGACGGCGATGACGGATGCGGCGAAGAGCTGGTCCCAGTGCTGCTCGTAGCCGGTCACATAGGCCCGCATCCCGACGGTGAGCGGCTTCCGGTCGTCGTCGATCATCAGCGTCAGCGCGACGACGTACTCGTTCCACGCCGCGATGAACGTGAAGATCGTCGCCGTGACCAGGCCCGGCAGCGTCAGCGGCAGCATCACCCGCCGCAGCACCTGGAGCCGCGTCGCACCGTCGAGTGCGGCGGCCTCCTCGACCTCTAGCGGGATCGACGCGAAGAACCCGTGGAGGATCCAGATCGCGAAGGCGAGGTTGAAGGCGGCGTTGGTGATGATGAGGGCGCCGTAGGTGTTGACCATGTTGAGCTCGAAGAACTGCCGGTAGAGCCCGACGACGAGCGCGGTCGGCGCGAACATCTGGGTCACGAGCACGAGGAGCAGGAAGAAGGCACGGCCGGGAAAGCGGTGCCGCGCGGTCATGAAGGCCGCCGGGATGGCGACGAGCACGACGATCACGGTGGAGCCGCTCGCGACGATGAGCGAGGTCTTGAGCCAGTTGAGGAACCGCTCGTCACCCAGCACCTGGGCGTAGGTGTCCCACTGCCAGACCCGAGGCAGCAGGGTCGGTGGGGTCGTCTTGACGTCGGAGCTCGTCCGGAAGGAGTCGAGCACCATGACGAGGTAGGGCGAGAGGAAGGCGAGGGCGACGAGGGCCCCACCGATCGCCATGAGGATCCGCTTGCGACGGTGGCGATGGGAGCCGTATGCCGCTGGGCTCGGTTGCGCTGAAGCCGTCGTCATCGACTCGTCTCCTCTCGCCAGTTGATGATCTTCAGGTAGATGAGCACGATCGCGAGGATCAGTAGGACGTTGAAGATGCCTGCCGCGGCGGACATGCCGACGTCCTTCTCCTGGCTCTTGAAGGCGAGCTTGTACATGAAGGTGATCGTCGTGTCGTGCAGGTATCCGGGGTTGCGGTCGTTGAGGGTGTAGATGATCGGGAAGCTGTTGAAGACGTAGATGACGTTGAGCACCGTCGCGATCATCAGGGCGGGTCGCAGGAGCGGGAGGACGATGCTCCGGTAACGCTGCCACGGGCTCGCTCCGTCGACGGTGGCCGCCTCGAGGACGTCGTCGGGGATGGCGTTGAGGCCCGCGATGAAGACGAAGATGGTGAAGGGCAGCGAGACGAACACGCCGACGACCACCATCGAGAACATCGTCCAGCTGTCGTCACCCAGGAAGTCGACCGGCGTGCTGATCACACCGAGGTTGAGCAGGAGGTGGTTGATGATCCCGTAGTTGTAGTCGTAGAGCAGGACGAAGAGCTGGCTCGTGATGATGAGGCTCGCGGCCCACGGGACGATGACCGCCCAGCGGACGTAACGACGACCCGGGAACTGCTTCACGAGGAACTGCGCGAGGCCGAGGCTGAGCACGATCGTGACCGCCACCACCGCCACGACCCAGATGAGGGTGTTGAGCAGCACCGTCCCCAGGGAGGGATGGTCGAGGACGTTGGCGTAGTTGTCCCACCCGGCGTCACCCTTGCGCAGGCCGGTGATCGAGAATTCGCTGCGCGAGGCGTCGAACAGCTTGATCGCCGGATAGAGGACGACTCCGAGGATCAGCGCGAGGGCCGGGGCGAGCCAGAGCAGCGCGACGAGCGGGTGGACCGAGCCCACCCGCCCGCCGCGGAGCGTCGTCTTGCGTGCCAAGAGGGTGTCGCTGCCGCTCAGCTCGCCGACTCAGCGGTCTGCTGGAGCTGGTCGAGGACGGCCTTGGGGTCGCCGGTCATCGCGCTGCCGAGGTTCTGCTGGACGGCGAGCTTGACGCGGTCCCACGCGGGGTCGTCGGTGGGCGTCAGCTGGGCGTTGGGCAGCGTGTCGAGGTAGACCTTGAGCTTCTCGTCGCCACGGAACTCCTCGATACCGCTCTGGGTGACCGGGAGGAACCCTTCCGACTTGATCCAGGTGTTGATCTGGTCCTTCTGGTAGTAGAGCTCGTAGAAGGCCTTGACCGCGGCCTGGTTGCTGTTGCCGGGCTTCTTGAACGCCATCAGGTAGTCGGTCACGCCGAAGGTCTTGCTCTCGGAGCCGTCGTTCGTCGGGAACGGCGCGACGGCGTACTTGACCTTGCCGTCCTCGTCGAGGGCCGCAGCAAGCGGGCTGAAGCCGATGATCATGCCGGCCTTGCCGGACTTGAACAGGTCGAAGGCGTCAGCGCGGTTGGTGCGGGCGGGGTTGTTCTGCGTCAGCTTCTGGTCCGCGAGCTTCTTGAGGAAGGTGAGCGTCTCGACGTTCTGCGGGGAGTTGATCGTCCACTTGCCCTGGTCCTTCCACGTGCCCCCGTTGTTGAAGAGCCACATGGAGAACTCGCCCTGGGACTCCTCCGGGCCGAGCGGGAGGGCGTAGCCGACGTTGCCGTCGCCGAGGGCGGTGATCTTCTTCGCGGACTCCTCGAGCTCGGCCCACGTCTTCGGCGGGTTGGCGATCCCGGCCTGCTTGAACAGGTCGGTGTTGTAGAAGAAGGCCCGAGCCGAGCTGAGGTCCGGGAAGCCGTAGAACTTGCCCTCGTACGTGCCGTACTTGACGAACGTCGGGAGGATGTCGCTCTTGACGCTCTCGGGGAGGACCTCGTCGGAGCTGTAGAGCAGCCCGTCCTTGGCGTAGCTCGCGTAGGCGTTGAGGTTGAGGATGTCCGGAGCCTGGTTGTTCTGGATCATCGTCGAGCTCTGCTGGTCGAGGTTGTCCCAGCTGATGATCTGGACCTCGAGCGTGTAGCCGGTCTTCTCCTTGTAGGTCTTCGCGAAGGCGTCCCAGAAGGCCTTCGTGTTGTCCTTGGAGTACTCGGCCGCGACGAGCTTGATCGTCTTGGTCTCAGCGGCGCCGCCGCCCTCGGTCTTGTCCGCGGTGTTACCGGCACCCGTCCCTCCACCGCACGCGGCGAGAACGATTGCTGCCAGCGCCATGCCGGCAATCGCGCCTGACGTCTTCATCGACCTCATGTCACTCCTTGGTTCGGTGCCGGCTCACTTCGGGCGCGGGGCCCGGCCGGCCGCTGATAGTGCCCAACTTAGGGCGCGGGATGGGTCAGTTCAAGACAGGTATTGATCGATGACCCCTTAATCTGATCACAATCGAGCATCGGCGAGGTCAGACGAGGTGGACGACGACTCCGAGCGCCCGCAGGGCGTCCACCTCGTCCGGGTCGGCATCGGTGGTCGTCACCAGCTGGTTGATCCCGTCGGCGGCGCAGATCGAGGCGAAGGTGCGACGACCGAGCTTCTCGCCCGTCGTCACGCAGATGACCTGCTGGGAGCGGTCGATCATCGTCCGGATGATGGCCGCCTCGTCCTCGTGCCGACACGTCGCCCCCTCCTTGGCCGTCAGCCCGTTGACCCCGACGATCGCGACATCGAGCCACAGCTGGTTCAGCACGAGGGCTGCGAGCGGGCCGGTCACCTCGTAGGACTCGGGACGGGCGACGCCTCCCAGCGAGACGCACTGGACATGCGGGCGCAGCACGGCCTCGGCGGCGATGTTGAGGGCATTGGTCACGATGGTGACACCGCCCCCGTCGACGAGATCCTCGCGTGACGTGATCGCCCGGGAGGTCGCGGTGGTCGTCGTGCCGCCGTTGAGACCGACCACCTGCCCCGGCTGCACGAGCTGGGCGGCTGCCGCGGCCACGCGGCTGCGGCCGTCGTCGCCCTTGCTGCTGCGGTAGCGGTACGGCAGCTCGTACGCCACGGAGGTGGCGACCACGCCGCCGTGGTTTCGGGCGACGAGCTGGCGCTTGGCCAGCTCGGCGAAGTCGCGCCTGACCGTGGCCTCACTGACGCCGAGCAGCTCGGCCGCCTCGGTGACACCGAGCCGCTCGGTCGTGGCCAGGCGGTCCAGCATGGCTGACCATCGACTTGCGCGGTTGCGCGCGTGCTCTTGGCTGTCTGCGCTCACATGCCGACCCTACCGCGCAGCCGCGTCAGTGGACATGCACAACTTTGCTCACTTACTCTTACTATCGAGCAAAGACAATCACAAGGAGTTCCCATGGCCACCAGTCATCTCGAGCGCGAGATCGTCACCCAGCCCGACGACTGGCAGCGTGCCGTCGCCCGAGTGCCCGAGGTGGCCGACCTGCTGCCGCAGGCCGGCGAGCGTGTGGCCACCATCGGATGCGGCACCTCGTGGTTCATGGGGCAGGCCTACGCCGCGCGGCGTGAGTCGCTCGGGCTCGGCCCGACCGATGCGTTCGCCGCGTCCGAGCACCGGCTGGACCGCGGCTATGACCGGGTCGTGCTCATCAGTCGCTCCGGCACCACCAGCGAGGTCTTGGAGGTGGTCGAGCACCTGCGCGCCGAGGGCACGCCGCACGTGTCCTTCGTCGCCACCGCCGGCACCGCCATCGCCGAGCGGTCCGCGGCAACGGTGCTCATGGCGGACGTGGACGAGCAGGCCGTGGTGCAGACCCGCTTTGCGACCTCGACGCTCGCGCTGCTCCGCGCCTCCCTCGGTGAGGACCTCACCCCGGCGATCGAGCAGGCCCGCGCCGTGCTCGCCGAGGACGAGGCGAGCTGTCTCACGCGTCTGGTCGACGCCGAGCAGGTCACCTTTCTCGGGAGGGACTGGGCGATCGGGATCGCGACCGAGGCAGCCCTCAAGCTGCGGGAGTCCGCGCAGTTCTGGTCGGAGAGCTACCCGGCCATGGAGTACCGGCACGGCCCGATCAGCATCGCCGCTCCCGGCCGGGCGGTGTGGGCCTTCGGAGAGGTGCCCGCGGGTCTGTCCGACGAGGTCGCGGCAACCGGGGCCCACTTCGAGCACCGCGACCTCGACCCGCTCGCCGAGCTGGTCCGCGTGCACCGCCTCTGCCTGGCGAAGGCCCGGCGGGCCGGCCTCGACCCGGATGAGCCACGCAACCTGACGCGCAGCATCGTCCTCGCCTGACGTCGCAGCATCGTCCTTACGTCGCAGGGGCCCCATCGCGAGCGCGATGGGGCCTCCGGCGTTCCCGAGCTCCCCGCCTACCGCGCGGCGAGCAGGGTCAACAGCCGCGCTGCTTCCTCCGTCGTCGCGTCGCGGGCTGCCCCGAGGTACTTGCGGGTGTCCACCGTCGGCGTCGCGGCCAGGTGCCGAGTGAGCGCCGTCGTGAAGACCTGGTTGAGGTGGGTCGCGATGTTGACCTTGACCATGCCGGCGCGCACCGCCGCGACCAGCCCTTCGTCGGAGACGCCGGAGGAGCCGTGCAGGACCAGGGGCACGGGGACGGCCGCCCGCAGGGCGGCGATGAGCTCGATGTCAAGCAGGGCCGAGCGCTCCGTCATCGCGTGCGAGCTGCCCACCGCGACCGCGAGCGCATCGACGCCGGTCTCCTCGACGAACCGAGCGGCGTCGCCCGGATCCGTCCGCACCCCCGGAGCGTGCACGCCGTCCTTGCCGCCGACCTCACCGAGCTCGGCCTCGACGCTGACCCCCGCCGCATGGCAGAGCCCGACGACGCGCTGCGTCTCGGCGCGGTTGGCGTCGTCGGTCAGCCGGGATCCGTCGTACATCACCGAAGTGAGGCCGAGCCGGACCGCCTCGGCGACGAGCTCGGTGTCCTCGGCATGGTCGAGGTGGACGACGACCGGCTGGGCGCAGGCCTCGGCGATCGCGAGGGTGGCGGCGGCGAGGGGCGCGAGGGCCCGGTGGTAGCGGACGCAGTTCTCCGAGATCTGCATGACGACCGGGAGGCCGGTCTGCTCGGCAGCGGCGGCGTAGGCCTCCGCGTGCTCGATCTGGATGACGTTGAACGCGGCCACGGCCCGGCCGGCGGCGCGGGCCTCGGCGAGGGTCGGTGCGAGTGCGGCCAGGGTCATGCGTGGATCTCCTCGATCTCGACGGTGGGTAGGAGCCGGTCGACGTCATCGCGGTCGATGACTCCGGCGACGGGTTGCAGCACGGCCGCCGCGGACCAGGCGACGGCCCGGCGCAGGACCTCGGACCAGGTCTCGGTGGCCACCTCGTCGAGTGCCACCGCACCGATGGCGCCGGCGTCGTCGAGGTCGGCGGCCAACGCGGCCGTGGCCGCGTCGCCGGCACCGGTCGCGTTGCCGCGCAGCGGCTGTGACAGATGAGCGCGCAGGTGCACGTCACCGCACGAGAGGAACAGGCCCGCGGCGCCATCGGACACCACCGCCGCCCGGGCTCCGGCACGGCTCAGGGCGAGGGCCAGCTCGCCCGCGGAGGGGGTGGCAGCCGAGCGCCCGCCGAGAGAGGCCGCCGCTTCGCCGCGGTTGGGCTTGACGACGTCGGGCCGGTCGGCGAGGCACTCGACGAGGGGCGGCCCCGAGACGTCGAGCACGGTCCGCAGCCCAGCCTCTCGGGCCACCCGGACGAGCGACCTGACGAGGTCGTCCGGGGCCTCCGGTGGGAGACTGCCGGAGACGGTGAGCACTCGCGCCTGCGGCGCCGCCGCCTGCACCTCGTCGACGAGGCCCTGCCAGACTCCCGACGCCATCGCGTGCCCTGCCTCATTGAGGAGAGTCGCGACGCCGCTCTCGTCGACGACGGCGATCGAGCGCCGCGTCACGCCAGGGGCTTCGACGAGCCGATGGGGGATCGACCGGCTCTCGAGGTCCGCTCCGAAGCGGGCCAGGCCCTCCACCCCCACGGGAGCGAGCGCCACGACGCGACGGCCCATGCTGGTGAGCACCCCTGCCGTGTTGAGCCCCTTGCCACCGGCCCGTTCGACGACGTCGGTGACGCGGTGCGACTCCCCCGGCGCGAGCCGGGGAATGCGGTAGGTGATGTCGAGCGCCGGGTTGGGCGTCAGGGTGATGATCATGCGCTGAGCAGGTCGAGGGCGAGGCTGGCCGCACCGAGCGAGCCCGACCGGTCGCCGAGCGCCGCCGCGGAGACGCCGACATCGGTGCGGCCACCCAGCCGCTGCTGCAGCTGTGCCCGGAAGGGCCCGAGCAGCGCCTCTCCGGACCGGACGAGTCCCCCGCCGACGAGGACGAGCTCGGTGCCGGCGGCGGCGACCACGGGCGCCGTCACGGTCGCCAGTGCGTCGACCGCCTCGCGCCAGATCCGCTGCGCCAGCGGGTCGCCCGCGTTCAGGCGCCGAACGACGTGCTCAGCGTCGCCGCTCTCGCCGGTGGCCTCCGACCAGCGGCGCCCGATGGCTGCTGCGCTCGAGATCGCCTCGAGGCAGCCGCGCTGGCCGCACCGACAGGCCGGCCCATCCGGCACGACGACGACGTGGCCGATCTCCCCGGTCCATGCCGAGCCCCGGACGAGGTGGCCCTGGCTCAGCATCGCCCCGGCGATGCCGGTACCGAGCGGGAGGAACAGCACGTCGGCCACCTCACGCGCGGCACCGAAGCGGTGCTCACCGAGCAGACCCGCGCGCACGTCGTGACCGATGGCCACCGGGACGTCCAGGTGCCCCTCCACCAAGGCGCGCAGGTCGAGGTCACGCCACCCGAGGTTGGCCGACCACACCCCGATCCCCCGGTCGTCGTCGACGAGTCCCGGGACCACCACGCCGACCGCCGCGACCGCCGCGCCGCCGCCGCCGCTGCTCGACGCAGCGACCAGCGAGGCGACGATCTCGCGGACAGTCTGACCGAGCACGTCCCGGAGCATCCGAGGCGTCGGAGAGGTGCTCTCGCCCAGGATGGCCCCACCGGACGAGAGGAGGGCAGACTTGATCCTCGTCCCGCCAACGTCGATTCCCACGACCGCCTGTCGCATCACTGGTGCATCCTATGCGCAAGCATGCGTGGTTGAACATCGCACCGAACACAAACGCTCATGCAGACCTCGTCTCAGGAGAGCCATGGCCACTCAGTACTTCACCGGTTGCAGCCTCGACGGCTTCATCGCAACATCGGACCACAACCTCGACTGGCTGGTGACCCGCCGCATCGATCCCGCTGGTCCGATGCACTACGAGGGCTTCCTCGCCGACGTCGGGGCGCTGGCGATGGGCGCGACGACCTACCAGTGGATCCTCGACCACGACCCAGCCGGCTGGTCGTACTCCCAGCCCACCTGGGTGTTCACCCACCGTGAGTTCCCGCAGCCTCCCGGTGACGTCCGGTTCACCCAGGCTCCGGTCGCAGCCGTCCATGCCGAGATGCTGGCCGCAGCCGGAGGCAAGAACGTGTGGGTCGTCGGAGGTGGGGACCTCGCTGGCCAGTTCCACGACGCCGGGCTGCTCGACGAGGTGTGGATCCAGTTCGCGCCGGTCACCCTGGGCGCCGGCGCTCCTGTCCTGCCCCGACACGTCGAGCTCGAGCTGCTCGACGTGGCCCGCAACGAGGACTTCGCCTGCGCCAGATACCAGGTCCACCGCTGAGGCATGCACACCCCGCCACCCTTCCGACGGGAGCGGAGCGCGAAGCCAGCCCAGCGGCATACGGCCGTGGTGCCCGGCGCCGACGGCGCTACCCCTCGTCGGCGCCGCGGTGATCGGTCGCTCCGACCCGGCGGAGGATCTCGTCGGCGACCGCACCGAGCGGCGCAGTGGCGTCGATCGGGACGCCGGTCCCGGGGACGTCCTCCCTGGTCCCATGCAGGTGCAGAATCAGATCACGCTCCGACTGCTGACCGCCGAACTCGTCGTCGGGTCGCGCGTCCAGTCGTCTTTTCAAGGTGTCCAGGTCGATCTCCAGGACGAAGACTCCGTCGAAGAGGTCCAGGAACGTGGAGAAGTTCCGGGACCCGCCACAGAAGAAGGTGACGGGCTCGGTGTCGTCGGCGACGAGGGCTCGGACCTGGGCGACGTTCCAGATGTGCTGCCCATGGGATGGCGCGCCGCCCCTCGCCGGCTCTCCCGTCTCCGGGTCGCCCTGGTACGCCAGCTCCGTGTCGCCGTTGATGGCGTGGTACCCGCGACGGCGCAGCTCCCCGCACACCGATGTCTTGCCGGTCCCCGAGACACCCTCGATCAGGTAGTTGCGCTTGCCCACTCCTGGACGGTAACCGACCGTCCGGGACGACCTCATCCGCATTCGCGACGAGCCGCCGCAGGAACTCACGTGCGGGAGCCCGCGCCAGTCCCGTACCGTCCGAGTCATGACCTCGGACGAGTTCGTGCCAGTCGGCTTCGACCCACCGACCTCACTAACCACAGACCAGTTCCGGCTGGAACCGCTGGGGCCGCAGCACAACGAGGCGGATCATGCCGCGTGGACCTCGAGCATCGAGCACATCCGATCGACGCCCGGATATCCCGACGGCAGGTGGCCACCACCAGACGGCATGTCCTTGGAGGAGAATCTCGCCGACCTCCGGCGCCACGCCGATGACTTCGAGCGGCGGCGCGGGTTCACCTTCACCGTTCTCGACCCGGTCGACGACGACGTCATCGGCTGCGTCTACCTGTACCCGTCCGCCTCCGACGAGTGGGACGTCACCGTGCAGTCCTGGGTGCGGGCCGATCGCTCGCAGCTCGACGCACCCCTCGCCGACGCCGTCGCCCGATGGCTCGGCAGCGACTGGCCCTGGGAGCGCGTGGACCGCTGCGGCCGCTGAGTTCGGCCGACCGCGCCGCCGAGCGGCCGTAGGCTCACCCCATGCCCAAGCCGTCCCCCGTGTCAGAGTCATCCGCCCACCTCGATCTGGTCAACGCGCTGCCGGTCGTGGCCGAGTCGACCACCTCCCGCGTCCTGGTCACGAACGACGTGATGCGGATCGTGCAGTTCACCTTCGACGCCGGGGAGCTGCTGACGGAGCACACCTCGCCTCGCGCGGTGGCAGTCCAGCTCGTGAGCGGCCGGATGCGGTTCACCGTCGACGGCGCCGAGCACTCCATGGGCGACGGTGACGTCATCTACCTCGCACCCGGTGCCTCACACGCCCTGGTCGCCGAGACCGCGTGCCGAATGACCCTGGTGATGGTGGACCTCACGGTCTGACCAGCCACCGAGTCGAGCGGACCGAGGCGGTAGCGTCGCGCTACTCGATCGCGGCCCGGAGACTCGAGATCGTCGGCTCCCTCCAGACGGATGGCGATGACCCACATGCTTGGTCGGCGGCAACGATGTCCGTCTGTTCCCCTCCTGCTCCTCCGCGTTGGCAGAACCCCTGCTCGCGCGGCCCTCGGCCGCAAACGACGAATCGCCCCGACTCGCATCTGTGCAGGTCAGGGCGATGTCGGCGTCTGAGCTGGCGAGGGGACTCGAACCCCTAACCGCCTGTTTACAAGATGCAGGGACCCCGTCTGTGAGCGTCAAGAGGGGGCAGCCACGCGCGTGGCGAAGAGCTCAAGCGGACTCCTATGTGCGGGCTCGTCCAGCCCGTGGTTAGCAGCGGCGTTAGCAGGGCGTGGGACTGTCTGGTGCCAGACAGTCCCGGGCACTGGCCCGCCACGCGAGGACGGAGACGCCAAGCGCTGCCATGATGACGACATGGTGGAACCGACTCGGGATCAAGACCGACGACTGCTGATCAGGCCCCTTCTAACACCGGAGTCGTCTGCGATCGCAGCCTTCGCATGTCGACGGCCACGGGAAACTGCCCGTAGGCGGTCACGA
>NZ_BAABZW010000019.1:0-382688 GCF_040365325.1 Intrasporangium sp. DVR
ACCAGCCCAACCAGGCCAACCTCCGGGGCAACCCTTCAAATTTACCCGCCTCAAGCTTGGGAGTCAAACTCGTGACCCGCCTTGAGAGGCGACCGAGTTGACCCGCTTGGTATCCGCGGGACCCTACTTCCAAGTGCATCAGTCAGATGACTCGTTCGGGATCATCAGCCCCGGGACCGGCCTACTTCGCTGGGCGATACTCGCCGCGCTGTGGCGTCCGTTCCTCCCTGTCGGGCTGACGAAGAGAACATTAGCCCGACGCTCCCGCGATTGCCAAATCGCCTCCGGAAGGCACGCAAAAGGGGGCGATCCCGGCCTCTGCAGGCCGCGGACCGCCCCCGTGGATGTGTGCGGTCACGCTCTTCGGGCAGCCGCCAGGCTCTTGCGACCCCGCTTGAGGACAGCGACCTTGCCGTGGAGGAACGCCTCCTCGCCGAGCACCAGATCTGGATCGGTCACCTTCGCGTTGTTCAGTGCGGCTCCCCCATCGCTGATGGCCCTCCTGGCGGCGTTGCGGGAGTCGACGAGCCCCGAGGCGACCATGGCGTCCACGAACATGGTGCCGACCTCCACGTCCGCGCCGGGTAGCTCCGTGGTCGCGTCGACGAGCGTGCCCACGTCGAGCGCCTCCAGCTCCCCCTTGCCGAAGAGCGCTTCACTCGCTGCCTGCACCGACGCGGTCGCCTGTGGGCCGTGGACCAACGTCGTGACATCGGCCGCCAGGGCCTTCTGCGCCGCCCTGCGGAACGGCTCCTCCTTCACCCGCCGCTCCAGCTCCGCGATCTCGTCCCTGGTGCGATCGGTGAAGACCTTGAGCATCTGCACGACCGAGGCGTCCTCGATGTTGAGGAAGTACTGGTAGAAGGCGTACGGACTGGTCATGTCCGCGGACAGCCAGACGGCGTTCCCCTCCGACTTCCCGAACTTGGTGCCTCCCGAGTCGACGAGGAGCGGTGTCGTGAAGCAGTGGACCGACACCCCCTCGGATCGGTGGATGAGGTCCACGCCGGCGGTCAGGTTGCCCCACTGGTCGCTACCGCCCGTCTGGAGGGTGCAGCCGTACGTGCGGTAGAGGTGCCGGTAGTCGAGCGCCTGGAGCAGCTGGTAGCTGAACTCGGTGTACGAGATGCCCTCCTGGCTCTCGAGGCGGGCGGCGACGGCCTCCTTCCTCACCATCTGGTTGACCCGGAAGTGCTTGCCCACGTCACGGAGGAAGTCGAGCGCGGTGAGCGACGCGGTCCAGTCGAGGTTGTCCACGAGCAGCGCGGCGTTGTCTCCCTCGAAGTCGAGGAAGGGCTGGACGAGCGTCTTGATCCGCGCCACGTTGGCGGCCGTCTGCTCCTTCGTCTTGAGCACCCGTTCGGACGTCGGCCTCGGATCCCCGATCAGCCCCGTGGAGCCGCCGACGAGGCAGATCACCCGGTGCCCGGCGCGCTGGAAGCGCCGGAGGACGACGAGCTGGACGAGGTTGCCGAAGTGCAGTGACGGGGCGGTCGGGTCGAAGCCGCAATACAGCGTGACGGGCCTCTCTGCGAGTGCTTCGCGCAGCGCCGCCTCGTCGGTGGTCTGTGCCACCAGGCCGCGCCACTGCAGCTCGTCGACGATGTCCGTCACGGGTATCGGTCCTCTCGTTGTCCGTTCGCGGCACGGTCCGCTCGGTCACAGAGTGCCCTACCGGTCGCTCGACGGGCCAATGGGCCGGGTCTGGCGCCCACATCGCGGCCACTGTCGTATGCCGCTGGGCTGGGTGCGGACGCGGGTGACCAGGGCTAGGGCGGGCTTCGACGTCTGCGCAGCACGCCCGGGCGATACGCAGAAACCGTGGGATCACCCTCGATCCAGTAGCGCCAGGGGTAGACCGCACCGTCACCTCCGGGTCCCGTCACTCCGACCCGCGGGCCGGCGAGCACCGGAGCACCGGGCTCACCCAGGCGAGCGGTGACGCGGACCGGGCAGTCCGCGGCGACGGTGTCGAGGCCGTTGTGCGGTCGGGACAGGGCGAGGGTGACCGCGAGGCGCGCCGGCCCGCGGGCGAGGTCCCGCCACGGGACGGGCGGCCGTCCGGGGGTGTCGCGGCGGTCCCGAGCGAGGTCCTCCCCCTCGACGACCTCCCCTGCTCGCAGCAGGACCGCCGCCCCCTGACCGTGCGGGCCGGCCACGAGGTTGGAGCAGAAGTGCATGCCGTAGGTGAAGTAGACGTAGAGGGAACCGGGCCGGTCGAACAGCACGGCGTTGCGTGGCGTCTTCCCGCGGAACGCGTGCGCTCCCGGGTCACCGATGCCTCCGTAGGCCTCGACCTCGGTGAGTCGCACGGTCACTCCGAGGTGGGAGACGTGGGCGCCGAGCAGGTCGCGAGCCACCTCATGGACGTCGCGGTCGAAGAAGGCGCGAGAGAGCCTCGGTCTGCCGTGGGCGGTGGTCACGACTCGACGGTAACCGCTTGCGTCCAGAGCCGGGCGGTCGCCAACCGGTCGCGGGCGGCGACGAGCTGTTCGGCGACCCGCACAGGAGCGGTCCCACCCACCGCGTCGCGCGAGGCGAGAGATCCCTCGACGGACAGCACCGTGCGTACCTCGGGGGTGAGGTTCACGTCGATTCGGGTGAAGTCGTCGTCGCTGAGGTCCCACAGCTCGATGCCGCGCGCCTCGCACTCGCGGACGCAGGCCCCGGCCACCTCGTGCGCGGTGCGGAACGGCACCCCCTGGCGAACGAGCCACTCCGCGATGTCGGTCGCGAGGGCGAAGCCCTGCGGTGCCAGCGACTGCAGCCGCTCCGTGTTGAAGGCCATCGTGGCCAGCATTCCCGAGAAGGCCGGCAGGAGGACCTCGAGCGTGTCGACGGCGTCGAAGACCGGCTCCTTGTCCTCCTGCAGATCGCGGTTGTAGGCGAGCGGCAGCGCCTTGAGCGTGGTCAGCAGGCCCGCGAGGTCACCGACGAGGCGACCCGCCTTGCCACGGGCGAGCTCGGCGACGTCGGGGTTCTTTTTCTGCGGCATGATGCTCGAGCCGGTGGAGTACGCGTCGTCGAGCGTGATGAAGGAGAACTCCTTGGTGGCCCAGAGGACGACCTCCTCGGCGATCCTCGAGACGTCGACGGCCGTCATGGCGCAGACGAACGCGAACTCCGCGGCGAAGTCCCGCGACGCGGTGCCGTCGATCGAGTTGTCGACGGCCCTGGCGAAGCCGAGCTCCTTCGCGACGACCTGCGGGTCCAGCCCCAGCGAGGACCCGGCCAGGGCGCCGGAGCCGTAGGGGGACGCGTCGGTCCGCGCGTCCCAGTCCCGGAGTCGGTCGACATCTCGGAGCAGGGCCCAGGCGTGGGCGAGCAGGTGGTGCGAGAGCAGCACCGGCTGCGCGTGCTGAAGGTGCGTCCGCCCCGGCATCGCGACACCGAGGTGGGCGTCGGCCTGGCCGACGAGGGAGTCCACGACGTCGAGGACGAGGCCGCCGACGACACGTGCGTGCTCGCGAAGGTACATGCGGAAGAGCGTCGCCACCTGGTCGTTGCGGGACCGCCCGGCACGAAGTCGCCCCCCGAGGTCCGCCCCCACCCGGTCGATCAGCCCTCGCTCGAGCGCCGTGTGGACGTCCTCGTCGTCGTGCTCCGCCACGAAGACACCCGAGCGCACATCGTGCTCGAGGCGGTCCAACCCAGCCAGCATCCCGGCGAGGTCTGCATCGGAGAGGAGCCCAGCGGCATACAGCACTCGGGCATGGGCGCGGGAGCCGGCGATGTCCTGGGGAGCCAGCCGCCAGTCGAAGTGGGTGCTCTTCGACAGCGCGGCGAGCGCCTGGTCGGGTCCGCTCGCGAAGCGGCCGCCCCAGAGGCTCAGCCGCTCGGCGGGCTGCGGCGGTTCAGTGGTCATCGGGGTCTCCTTGCGATGCGTTGGCGGTCAGTCACGGGAGCCGACGAGGGCGTGGAGGCGGCTGGCGATCGCTGCAGCCGCGGCCGGTGAGGCGGCGACGAGCATGATCGTGTCATCGCCGGCGAGGGTCCCGACGACGGCGGGGTCCCGAGTCTGGTCGATCGCCGACGCCAGGTAGTTCGCCGCTCCAGGAGGGGTGCGGAGGACGACGAGGTTCTGGGCCGGCGTCGCGGAGACGAGCAGCTCCTCGCACGTCCGGCGCAGGCGCGCACTCGCGCTGTCGCCGATCGAGCCCGTCGCCGCCACCTCGCTGCCGTCGCCCGGCACGGAGTAGACGAGGGAGCGGCCGCGCCGCACCTTGACGGCACCGACCTCGACGAGGTCCCGGGACAAGGTCGCCTGGGTCACCTCGATGCCTTCGGCGACGAGGAGGTCCGACAGCTCGCCCTGGCTCCTCACCTCGTGCTCCTCGAGCAGCTCGAGGATGCGCGCTTGGCGCTGGGTGCGACTCACGGTGCGGTCCCGGCCGTGGCGAGGATCGCGGGGAGCGCGTCGATGAAGCCCTCCAGCTCGGCGTCGCTGAGGACCAGCGGCGGAGCCAGTCGCAGGGCAGTCGGCGTCACGGCGTTGACGATGAACCCGGCGTCCCTCGCGGCGGCCATCGCCGCAGGCGCAGGTATGCCGCTGAGCTCGATCGCGCGGAGCAGGCCCCGCCCGCGCGTGGCTGAGACTCCCGGGACGCCCAGGTCGTCGAGCAACGACCCGACCCTGCGGGCGTTCCCGAGCAGGTCCTCACGCTCGATGGTGTCGAGCACAGCGAGCCCCGCTGCACAGGCCAGGGGATTGCCGCCGAAGGTCGTGCCGTGCTGGCCCGCGGCGAGCAGACCGGTGACGTCGCCGCCGAAGGTGACCAGCGCGCCGATGGGGACTCCCCCTGCCAGCCCCTTGGCCAGGGTCATTGCATCGGGGACGATGTCGGCGATCTGGTGCGCGAACCAGTGCCCCGTGCGGCCGACACCGGTCTGGATCTCGTCGAGGACGAGGAGGGAGCCGTGCCGGGAGGTCAGCTCGCGAGCGAGGCGCAGGTAGTCCGCGGAGAGCTCGCGAACACCGGCTTCTCCCTGGATCGGCTCGACGAACAGGGCCGCGGTGGTGTCGTCGATCGCGGCACGCAGGGCCGCCTCGTCACCGGGGGGCACGAAGGTGACCTCAGGGATGAGTGGTTGGAACGGCTCGCGGTAGGCCGCCTTGTGGGTCAGCGCCAGGGCGCCCGTCGTCCGGCCGTGGAACGACCCCTCGAGGGCCACGAGGCGAGTCCTGCCCGTGCGCCGGGAGAGCTTGATCGCGGCCTCGATGGCCTCGGCGCCGGAGTTGGCGAAGAAGACCCCGGACCCGGCCGGCGCCATCGAGAGGGTGAGGAGCCGCTCGGCGAGGAGGATGGCCGGCTCCGACGTGAAGAAGTTGCTGATGTGGATGGCCTGCTCGGCCTGCTTGGCCACGGCCTGGACCAGCGCGGGGTGTCCGTGGCCCAAGGCGTTGACGGCGATCCCCGAGAGGAGGTCGAGGTAGCGCTTCCCGTCGACATCGGTGACCCAGCAACCGTGACCCGAGGCGAGGACGAGCTGGGGCTGGCCGAAGACCTGGACCATCGCCCCGGCGTACCGGTGCAGCAGCTCGCCGCCCGTGGTCACCCGGCACCTCCGCTGTCCGGCAGCACCATGGTGCCGATGCCCTCGTCGGTGAAGACCTCGAGGAGGATCGAATGTGGCTGGCGCCCGTCGACGACGTGACTCTGTGGCACCCCGCCCTCGACCGCACGGATGCAGGCCTCCAGCTTGGGCACCATGCCCTCGTCGACCCGGCCGAGCAGCTCCCTGGCGGCCGAGGCCTCGATGGACGACAGGAGCGAGGACCGGTCCGGCCAGTCGGCGTAGATGCCCTCGACATCGGTCAGCACGACGAGCTTCTCTGCCTCGAGGGCCACGGCAAGGGCCGCGGCAGCGGTGTCCGCGTTGACGTTGAGGACCTGACCGTCGACGTCGAGGTCCGGCGCGACCGTCGAGACGACCGGCACCCGCCCGGCATCGAGGATGTCGAGCACTGCCGACGGGTTGACGCTCTCGACGTCGCCGACGAGACCGATGTCGACAAGCTCGCCGTCGACCTCGGTGCCGCGACGACGCGCTCCGAGCAGCGCCGCGTCCTCGCCCGAGAGCCCGACGGCAATCGGTCCGTGCTGGTTGAGCAGTCCCACGAGCTCGCGGCCGACCTGGCCGGTGAGGACCATCCGGACGACGTCCATCACCTCGGGCGTCGTCACGCGCAGGCCCCCCTTGAACTCGCTCCGCAGGCCGAGGCGCCCGAGCATCGCCTTGATCTGGGGGCCGCCGCCATGGACGACGACGGGCCGCAGCCCCGCGTAGCGCAGGAACGCGATGTCCTGGGCGAACGCCTGCTTCAGGGCGTCGTCGACCATGGCGTTGCCGCCGTACTTGACGACGACGAGCGCCCCGCGGAAGCGCTCGAGCCAGGGCAGCGCCTCGACGAGCGTGGTCGCCTTGCCGGCGGCGACCCGGATCGCCGCGGCGTCGATGAGGCCCCTGAGGCTCTGGTGAGTGCCTGGTGTCATGTGCTGTAGGCCGAGTTCTCGTGGACGTAGTCGTGGGTCAGGTCGTTGGTCCAGATCGTGGCGGCCGCGTCCCCGGCGTGGAGGTCGACGAGGACGTGGACCTCCCGCGGAGCGAGGTCGACGAGGGACCGGTCCTCCCCCACCCCTCCCGCCCGGCACACCTGGACGCCGTTCATGGCGACGTCGAGCCGCGCCGGGTCGAAGATGGCGCGGGTCGTGCCCACCGCGGCGAGGACGCGTCCCCAGTTGGGGTCGTTGCCGAAGATCGCGCACTTGAAGAGGTTGTTGCGGGCCACGGCCCGGGCGACCTCCAGCGCGTCCTCGACCGACGCGGCCCCCCGGACCTCGATGGCGATGTCGTGCGCCGCGCCCTCGGCGTCGGCGATGAGCTGGCGGGCCAGGCTCGTGCAGACGTCGGTCAGCGCCGTGGTGAGAGCCGCCCGGCCCACGGGGACGCCCGAGGCGCCCGAGGCGAGGACGACGACCGTGTCGTTCGTCGACATGCAGGCGTCGGAGTCGATCCGGTCGAAGGACACGGCGGTGGCGGACCGGAGGGCGGCGTCGAGGTCGGCGCGGCTGACCACCGCATCCGTGGTCAGGACGACGAGCATCGTCGCCAGGGCCGGGGCGAGCATGCCGGCTCCCTTGGCCATGCCGGTCAGCGACCAGCCGTCCCCGCTGTGCGCGGCGACCTTGTGCACCGTGTCGGTGGTCATGATGGCCACGGCCGCCGCTTCGAGCCCGTCCGGCGAGAGGGCGTCGGCCGCGGCATCGACCCCGGGAAGGAGCCGGTCCATCGGAAGGAGCTCGCCGATCAGGCCGGTGGAGCACACGACGACGTCCCCGGGTGAGACCCCGAGCACCTCCGCGACGTGCTCGGCGGTGTGGTGGGTGTCCACGAAACCCTGCGGCCCCGTGCAGGCGTTCGCGCCGCCGGAGTTGAGCACCACCGCGTCGACCCGTCCGTCGGTGACCACCTGACGGGACCAGGTCACGGGGGCGGCCTCGACCCGGTTGGTGGTGAAGACAGCGGCGCCGACGTGGTCGGGGCCGTCGTTGACGAGGAGCGCGACGTCGGGCCGCCCGCTCGCCTTGAGGCCGGCAGTCACACCCGCAGCTCGGAAGCCACCCGGCAGCCGGATCGCCGACATGCTCACGGTGCGACCCCCGCCACCGGCAGACCCGTGCTCTCGTCGAGGCCGAGCGCGAGGTTCGCACACTGGAGCGCGGCCCCCGCGGTGCCCTTGGTGAGGTTGTCGACCGCGGAGACGACAACGACGCGGCCGACCCGCTCGTCGACGGCGAGCTGGAGGTGGACGTTGTTGCTGCCGACCACGTCCGCGGTCCGCGGCCACTGGCCCTCGGGAAGGAGGTGGACGAAGGGCTCGTCAGCGTAGGCCCGCTCCCACACGGCCCGGACGGCGGCCGCCTCGGTCCCCGGCACGAGCCGTGCCGTGCACGTCGCGAGGATCCCGCGGGCCATCGGTGCGAGGGTCGGGGTGAACGAGATCGTCACGGGGCCGTCTGCCGCGCGCGACAGGTTCTGCTCGATCTCCGGCGTGTGGCGGTGCACTCCTCCGACACCGTAGGGCGACATCGAGCCCATCACCTCGCTGCCGAGCAGGTGCGGCTTGAGGGCCTTGCCCGCGCCGGACGTGCCCGAGGCGGCGACGACGACGATGTCGTCAGGGAGGAGCACGCCCGCGCCGAGTCCGGGAGCGAGGGCCAGCGAGACCGCGGTGGGGTAGCACCCAGGCACCGCGATGCGGCGGGCGCCGCGGAGCGCTCCCCGTTGCTTCCCCCCCGGTTCGGTGCGGCCCGTCGTGAGCTCGGGCATCCCGTAGGGCCATGCTCCGGCGTGGGAGGTGTCGTAGAACTCCGTCCACGCGTCCGCGGACTCGAGCCGGAAGTCCGCCCCGCAGTCGATGACGGCGACGTCTGCCGGGAGCTGCTCGGCAAGCGCCGCCGAGTGCCCGTGCGGCAGCGCGAGGAAGACGAGGTCGTGCCCGGAGAGGACCTCGACCGTCGTGTCCTCGAGCCGGCGGTCGGCCAGGGGAGTCAGATGAGGATGGATCGCCCCGAGCAGCTCACCCGCGTTGCCCCCGGCGGTGACGGCGCCGATCTCGATCTGTGGGTGGGCGAGCAGGAGCCGGAGGATCTCCCCTCCGGCGTACCCGCTCGCACCCGCAACTGCTGCCCTGATCACGATGCATGACTATACACGCTCATGCATACATCTGCAGGACCCCCGACAACCGAAGGAGCGGTTCGCGACCGGACCGCGTCGCGAACTGCTCTTTCGATGTCGAGGCGCGTCGCGAACTGCTCTTTCGATGTCGAGGCGTGTCGCGAACTGCTCTTTCGATGGTCAGCGTTGGATCGCGCCCACGGCCTGCGCGGCCGAGGCGACCGCCGCATCCCGGAAGCCGTTGACCTCGTCGGTCGTCAGGGTCCGGTCGGCCGCCCGGAAGGTGAGCCGATAGGCCAGCGACCGGTGCCCGGCCTCGATCGGGTCGCCCGCATAGACGTCGAACAACGTCACGGACTCGAGCGACTCCCCCGCGCCGCGCCGGAGCGCTGCCTCGACGTCCCCGGCGGGCACGTCGGTCCGCACCAGCAGGGCGATGTCGGTCAGGGCCGGGGGGAACGTCGAGAACGGAGTGGCCTGGACGGCCCGGTCACTCGCCGAGGTCAGCACGTCGACATCGATCTCGGCCGCGACCGTCCTCGGCGGCAGGTCGAGCGCGGCGAGCACCTTGGGGTGCAGCTCTCCGGCGTGTCCGACCACCGTGCCGTCGCCCAGGGTGATCCGCGCACAGCGTCCCGGGTGCCACGGTGCGTGGCCCGGGTCGGCGGCAACCTCGACCGGCACCACCAGCGCGGCTGCGACCGCCTGGACGGCTGCAACCATGTCACTCCACTCGGCCGGCCGGCCGCCGCCCCACCAGCCCGCCTGCTCCGCCGACCCGGTCGCGAGGATGCCGACACGTCGCGGCTGCGCGGGCACGGCCGAGTAGAGCTCCGCCAGCTCCTGATCGGACGGACGGGCCGACACGCTGGGGATCGGGGCCCGGTGCAGCGCGCCCCCGGGGCGGAAGACGAGGCCCATCTCGAAGAGCGCGACGTCCCGGTGCCCGCGGGAGACGTTGCGGCGGAGCGTGTCCACGAGGCTGCTGAGGACGGACGTGCGCAGCAGCGGTCGCTCCTCGGAGAGCGGGTTGGCGAGGCGGACCGCGCGCCGGCGGTCGTCGTCAGCAGGCAGCATCAGCTGGTCGGCGAGGTCCTCGGCCACGAAGGGATAGCTCAGCACCTCGGTGAAGCCGGCGCCGGCGAGGACGTCGGCCACGACCCGACGGGTCTTCTGTCCGTGGGTGAGTCCGCGGCCCTCACTCGGGGTCGGCGTGATCGACGGGATGTTGTTGTAGCCGTCGATGCGGGCGATCTCCTCCGCGTAGTCCGGTGCCGGAGAGTCGTTGACAAGGTCGGGGCGCCAGGAGGGCGGCGTCACGTCCACGTAGCCGTCATCGCCGGTCTCGACCACCTCGGCCCCGAGGTCCCTCAGGATCTGGAGGACGCGCTCACGGGGATAGTCGACACCGACGATCCGAGACGGCTCGTCCACGTCGAGACGGTAGGCAGGCGGGGGTGACGTGTGGTCGATGTCCGTCACGCCTGCATCGATCCGTCCACCGCCATGCTCGGCGAGCAGCCGCGCCGCCAGCTCGGCCGCGGCCGCCGGAACGGCCGGGTCGACCCCGCGCTCGAACCGCTTCGAGGCCTCGCTGACGAGCCGGTGCCGACGCGCGGTCCGGGCGACGCTGGTCGGGTCGAAGTGCGCCGCCTCGATGAGGACGTTCGTCGTCGTGCCAGTGACCTCGGAGGAGGCCCCACCCATGACCCCGGCCAGCCCCAGGACGGTGTCGCCACTGCCGTCGCCACTGCCGTCGCCACTGCCGTCGCCACGGCCGTCGCCTCCGTCGGTGATGAGCAGGTCCTCGGGGTGGAGCTCTCGCGTGACGTCGTCGAGCGTCGTGAGGGTCTCGCCCGGCCTCGCGCGCCGCACGACGATCGACCCGCCCAGCGAGTCGAGGTCGTAGGCGTGCAGCGGCTGGCCGAGAGCCATCATGACGTAGTTCGTCACGTCGACGGCGAGCGAGATGGGCCGCATGCCCATCTGGGCGATCCGCTTCTGCATCCAGGCCGGCGACGGCGCTGCGGCATCGACACCTCGCACGATCCGGGCCACGAACCGGTCGCACCCTGCAGCACCCTCGAGCGGCGCCTGGTCATCGAGGACGACGGGATGGCCGGAGGCGTTGGGCGCGGGAGTCTCGATGAGCGCGGGGTCCCGGAAGCCCCCGGACGGGCTGCCCTGACTGTGCCAGTACTCCCGGGCAAGACCGCGGACCGAGAAGCAGTAGCCCCGGTCGGGCGTGACGTTGGCCTCGATCGTCTCCTCACCGAGGCCGAGGAGGGCGATGGCGTCGTCGCCCGGCTGGACCCCGGCCACGTGCTCCTCGCCCAGGAGCCTCGGCAGGACGATGATGCCGCTGTGGTCGTGACCGAGGCCGATCTCGTCCTCGGCGCAGATCATGCCGTTGGACAGGCGGCCGTAGGTCTTGCGGGCGGTGATGTGGAAGCCACCCGGGAGCGTCGCGCCGGGCAGGACGACGACCACGAGGTCACCCACCTCGAAGTTCGTCGCGCCACAGACGATCTCCTGGTGCTTGCCCTCGGTGACCATCTGGCCGTTCTGTCCGACGTCGACGACACAGAACCGGATGGGCTTGCCGTTCTTCTGGATCGTCTCCTCGACGTCGAGGACGCGACCCACGACGAGCGGCCCGCTGATGTCACCGCCGTGGAGGTCCTCCTCCTCGAGACCGACGGAGACGAGGGAGGCAGCGACGTCGACGCCCGTCGCGCCGGGGGCGAGGTCGGTGTACTCGGCGAGCCAGGTCAAGGGGGCGCGCATCTCAGACCTCCATCCCGAACTGACGCGAGAAGCGCACGTCGCCCTCGACCATCTCGTGCATGCCCCGGACCCCGTGGCGGAGCATCAGCGCCCTCTCGATCCCGAGCCCGAAGGCGAAGCCTGAGTAGACGTCCGGGTCGATGCCGCAGGCACGCAGGACCTTCCGGTTGACCATGCCCGACCCGCCGAGCTCGATCCATCCTGAGCCACCACAGCTGCGACACTGGGCGCCGGCGTCGTCCGAACCGGTGCCGTGGCAGGCGAAACAGACGAAGTCGGTCTCCATCGACGGCTCGGTGAAGGGGAAGTACGACGCGCGGACCCGGGTCCGGGTGCCCTCGCCGAACATGATCTTGACGAAGGCGTCGATGGCCCCGCGCAGGTGCGCCATCGTCAGGCCCTTGTCGACGGCAAGGCACTCGATCTGGTGGAAGACCGGGGTGTGGGTCGCGTCGAGGTCGTCGGTGCGGTAGACCTTGCCCGGCGCCACGATGTAGATCGGCGGCTCCTGCCGGAGCATGGTGCGGATCTGCACCGGCGACGTGTGGGTGCGCAGGACGAGGCCCGAGTCGACGGGGTCGAGGAAGAAGGTGTCCTGCATCTGTCGCGCGGGGTGGTCGGGCCCGAGGTTGAGGGCATCGAAGTTGAGCCACTCGGACTCGAGCTCGGGGCCTTCAGCCACCTCCCAGCCCATCCCGACGAAGGCGTCGACGAGGCGCTGGGACACCAGCTCGATCGGGTGCCTCGCCCCGAAGGGGCGGCGGACCACCGGCAGGGTCACGTCCACGCGCTCCTCGACGAGGATCCGCTCGTCGCGCTCCGCCTCGAGCTCGGCCTGCCGCGCCGCGAGAGCGGCGCCGACCATGCCCCGGGCCTGGCCGACCCGCTTGCCGGCCTCCGCCTTGGCGCTGGGGGGCAGCGCGCCGATCTCCCGGTTCGCCAGCGCGAGGGGGCTCTTCTCGCCCTGGTGCGCGATGCGCACCGACTTGAGATCGTCGAGCGTGGCGGCCGCCGCGATGGCTGCGTGTGCCTGCTCGACCGCAGCGGCGATGTTCTCCGGGTCGAGGGCGGACACCTCGACGGGGTCGTAGTTGGTGTTGGGTCCGGACATGTCTCGGCGTTCGCTGCTCTCGTTCGGCGCTGCTCTGGTCATCGAGGGGCCGCCTCACACGGACGGCGGGGCGGCGGCGTGGTCCAGTCTAGGGGCGACCACCCGAGTCGAGCCGCAGCACTCAGGGCAGGGCGACGGCGTCCGGCACACCGCCGGGCAACCGCACGGCGAACCGAGCGCCGCCGGCCGGGCTGGACTCCACCGCGACGGTGCCCCCGTGGGCCTCGACGAGTCCGCGGACGACGTAGAGGCCAAGACCCGTGGTCGATCCGTCGGACCCCCTCCAGAACCGTCCGAACACCTTGTCCCGGTCCTCCTCGGCGATTCCCCCTCCCTCGTCGTCGACGAGCACGAGGACCCAGTCGCCGGTGGGTCCGTCGAGGTCGAGGGTCACCGTGACCGGGGCCTCTCCGTGACGCAGGGCGTTCTCGATGAGGTTGAAGAACACCTGCTGGAGGCGGTCTGCGTCGGCCCAGACCTCGGGCAGGCCCCGCTCCTGCGCGAGCGGTCCGAGGGACAGCACCACCTGGCCCGCGGTGCGGCTCAGCTCGTGCCGGCTGACGTGCGTGGCGAGCACGTCATGGAGGTCGACGGGCGCCAGGCGCAGGGTGAGGCTGTCGGAGTCGAGGCGCGAGATGTCGAGCAGCTCCGTGATGAGCCGGGTCAGTCGACTGGCGTCCGACTCGATCGTCTCGATCATGAGGCGCTTCTGCTCATCCGTGAAGCGGTCCCAGCGCCGCAGCAGGCTGCTCGTGAAGCCGGTCACCGAGGTGAGCGGGGCGCGCAGCTCATGGGCCACGGTCGACAGGACGGTGGCCTGGTCCCGCTCGGCGCGCAGCCGGGCCTCGGCATCACGAAGGCCGACGAGAACCCGCTCGAGATGCCCCGTCGGGGAGCGGATGTACCGCGCGGTGACCAGCACGTCCCGGCCGTCCGGACCCACGAGCAGCTTCTCCCGGCGACGCGTCCGAGTGCTCGGGGCGTTCCAGGGAGTCGGCTCCTCCCACCAGTCCCGGCCGTCCCGGTCCGTGAGCGGCAGCACCTCGGTGACCGTCCCACCGAGGAGGTCCTCGACCTCGCAGTCGAGGATGCGGCAGGCTTCCTGGTTGACGAAACGGACGGCCCCGTCACCGCTCACGACAACCAGTCCGTCCGGCAGCAGCTCCCCCAGCGAGGCTGCGGTCGCCGTCGAGGCGGGCGAGGCAGGTAGGGCTGTCACCTGACCGTCGTCACCGGAGCCCATGCTGCGAAGGATAACCACGCACCGGGGCCCGACGGGAGGTCAGGCGGGTCGGGCGCGCTCTGACGAGCCGGCACTCACCGGCGCGCGTCGCGAGCCGCGGCCGAGGCGTAGAGGCACAGGGTGGCGGCCATCGCGAGGTTGAGCGACTCGGCACGGCCGTGGATCGGCACCCGGACCACCTCGTCGCACGCGTCCCGCACCTCCGGCTCGAGGCCCCACGCCTCGTTGCCCAGGACCCACGCGTGCGGCCGGGCCAGATCGGCCTCCGGGAGCACCGTGGCGCCCGATCCGTCTGCCGCGAGCAGTCGGATCCCACGCGCCCGCAGCGCGTCCAGGATCACCGGGATGGGCACCCCCGTGACGATCGGCAGGTGCCAGAGCGAGCCGACGGACGACCGGACCACCTTCGGGCTGCGCACGTCGACGCTGGAGTCACTGAGGACGACCAGGTCGGCGCCGGCAGCGTCGGCGCCCCGGATCACCGTGCCCGCGTTCCCGGGGTCACGAACGTTCGTGAGGACGCAGACCACCGCGTCGGGCGGTAGGGCACCGAGGGCGACGTCGAGCGCCGGCTCAGCCCAGCGGCATACGGCGACGACCCCCTGTGGGTGGTCGGCATCGCACATGGCCTCGAGCACCTCGGGGCTCACCTCGTGGAGGAACAGGCCGCCCGCCTCGGCGGCGGCGACGATCTCAGGGTGGCGTTCGGCGGCCTCGGCGGTGACGTACACGTCAGGGACCTGGTCGGGGGCGAAGCGCACCGCCTCCCGAACGGCCTGCGGGCCCTCGGCGAGGAACAGCCCCGTCCGCGAACGCACCGAGCGCCGGGACAGCGCCCGCACTGCCTTGACGCGATCAGATCGCGGGTTGGTCAGCACGGGGCGTCCCGGTGCTCGAACGGGGGGGCCGGTCAGGCAGCGCCCTCGGCGGCCTTCTCGACCACCGGGACGTTCGCGCGGGAGACCTCGACGAGCGCGGCGAAGGCCGGCGCGTCGTTGACGGCGAGGTCGGCGAGGATCTTGCGGTCGACCTCGACGCCAGCAGCCTTGAGGCCCTGCATGAACCGGTTGTAGGTCATGCCGTTGGCCCGGGCGGCGGCGTTGATCCGCTGGATCCACAGGCGACGGAAGTCACCCTTCTTCGCGCGTCGGTCGCGGTAGGCGTAGCCGAGCGAGTGGGTGACCTGCTCCTTCGCCTTGCGATACAGACGGGACCGCTGACCGCGGTAGCCGCTCGCCCGTTCGAGGACGACGCGACGCTTCTTCTGGGCGTTGACCGCCCGCTTCACGCGTGCCACGTGAACACTCCTTCGTTACTTGAACACACTTCGGTGCTGCTGGCTTGACCGAGTCCCAGAGGGGTCGGCCGCTCAGCGCGATGCTGGTGGGGTGGCGTCTCGGCTCACTTGCCGAGGAGCTTCTTGACCTTCTTGGCGTCCGCGGGGGCGACCTCGACGTCGTTCGCGATCCGGCGGGTGTACCGCGAGGACTTGCGCTCGAGCAGGTGGCGACCGCCGGCCTGCTCACGCATGACCTTGCCCTTGCCCGTCAGGCGGAAGCGCTTCTTCGCACCGCTGTGCGTCTTCATCTTCGGCATGGTCGCCGATCTCCTTCGTGTCGTGCCAGGCGTACGCGGGCGTACGTGGACTCTCGGGGTGGCACCGCGTGGGCGGCCCACCGGGGGTGGAACGTCTGTGGGGCGCCGTTCACTCGGCGGCTGAAGCCGCCGACTCCTCGGTCGCTGCTGGTGCCTCGTCCTCGCTCGCCACGCGTGGACCCTCGGCCGCACTGCGGTCGCGGGCCCGGCGCTGCTCGGCCTTGGCCTCGGCCTTCTTCTTCGTCGGGCCGATCACCATGATCATGTTTCGCCCGTCCTGCTTGGGGGCGGACTCGACGTAGCCGAGCTCCGCGATGTCGTCCGCGAGGCGCTCGAGCAGTCGGCGACCGAGCTCGGGTCGGGACTGCTCCCGCCCGCGGAACATGATCGTCACCTTGACCTTGTCACCGGCCTTGAGGAACCGCTCGACGTGGCCGCGCTTGGTGCCGTAGTCGTGCGGGTCGATCTTGGGTCGGAGCTTGATCTCCTTGATGACGGTGTTGACCTGGTTCTTGCGCGCTTCCCGTGCCTTCATGGCGGCTTCGTACTTGAACTTTCCGAAGTCCATGAGCTTGGCGACCGGAGGCTTGGCCATGGGGGCCACCTCGACGAGGTCGAGATTGGCCTCCTCAGCCAGACGCAGCGCGTCCTCGACGCGCACGATGCCGACCTGCTCACCATTGGGGCCAACCAAGCGCACTTCCGGGACCCGGATGCGCTCGTTGATGCGAGGCTCGCTGATGTGGTGCTCCTAAGCTCGAGTGACTGGCTGACCGTGCTGACCGACCGACCGCAACGGAAAAAGGCTCCTCGCGAGTGCACGAGGAGCCCTAGGTGTCGTATGCCGCTGAGTTGCCTGCGCGACATACGGCGCGGTGCCGCACCTCCCGAAGGAGGGCGCCTGCCGCGCGGACCTGGACCCGGCGACCTGGTGGTCGACGCGGGTGGAAGCGAGCTTCTCTTGCACGTCACCCACCCGCTGGCGCGAGGGGATGTCTGGTCAGTGCTCAAGATTAGCAGCCGGGACGGTCACAACCGAATCGGCGTCACCGCCGCCGGCCGAGGCGGGCAGCGCCCGGCCTCGCGGCCGCGTGGTCGACGCGCCGGCCAGGGCAACGGCGAGGCCGATCGCGGACACCGTCAGGAAGCCCCACTGCCAGCCGCCGTGGTCGATCGCGAACCCGGCGAGCGGCGCGCCGAGGGCGGACCCGGCGGTCATCGCTGACCCGTGCCAGCCCATCATCTCCCCGCGGGAGCTCTCCGGAACGAGTCGGCTCAGCTGCTCGACCGTCGCGGTGATGGTCGGCGCGCAGAGGACACCGCAGATGGTGATGAGGACGGCGAAGCTGGGCACCCCGGCCGCCAGCGCCACCGGAGCCGTCGTGACGGCGAGGCCGCCGAGGAGCCAGAAGACCGAGAAGGACCGGTGCCAGGCACCGTAGACGAGCCCACCGAGCAGTGACCCGGCCCCCCAGAGCGCGAGGACCCAGCCGATCGACTCGGGTCGCTGGAAATCGCGCAGCGCGGCGACCACGCCGACGTCGGTGCCCGTCAGCACGGTCGTCGTCGCGGCCGCGGCGAGGTAGACGACGGCGACCGGCAGCGTGATGAAGCCGCGGATGGCCCGGCGGGTCGGAGCCGCCGCGTCCGCCCCCGGGTCCGCGCCGGCCTGAGCCGAGGCCTCCCCCGCCCCGGCAGTGGGAGCGGCCGAGGTCAGCGCGGGGTTGACGACCCAGATGGCGAGACTTGCTGCCGCCGACGCCATCTGACAGGCGAACAGGGCCCAGCCGGTGTCCCACGTGGTGGCCAGCCACACCCCGAGAGCGGGCCCGGCCATGAAGGACAGCTCGGTCGCAGCGGAGTCGAGCGAGAGTGCCGTGCGTCGCTGCGCGACGGGAGCGGAGCGCAGGATCACCTGGCGCAGGATCGAGAACGTCGGGACGACGAACAGGCCGGCGAGGGCCGCCAGGGCGATGAGGGGCGCGTAGTCCACCCACGGCGCGATGGACCAGCAGACGACCTGGACGACGATCGAGGGGCCGACCGTGCGCCGCAGCCCGATGCGGTCGAGGAGCCGGCCGCGCCAGGGCCCTGAGACGGCGACCGCCACGGTCGAGGCGGCGGTCACGAGTCCCGCCTGGCCATACGTGCGTCCGAGGGACGTGACGACGTGGAGGGTGAGCAGGACCATGCCGGCGAAGAGCGGCACACGCACGAGGAGGCCGAGCAGCAGCATCCGCCTGGTGTCGCGGATCGCCAGCACGTCTCGGTAGCCGCCTACGTTCACGACACCAGCGAAGCACCCCCACCCCCTCCCCGCAGCCGGATTTCGACATCGAAGATCCTCGTCGGATCCTGCTGAGGCGGGTGACTCCTAGATCACAGCAGATCACCGGCCTGGCTCTTGTGAGCGGCGATGAACAGGAGTTGGGTGGGGACATGGCGAGACAAACCGGCAGATCAGACCTCCCTGCGGCACCCAACCCCGCCTCGCCGCAGGACATCCGCAATGTCGTGCTCGTCGGACCCGGCGGGGCCGGCAAGACGGCACTCTTCGAGGCTCTCGTGGCCGCCCGCATCCCCGGGCAGCGCGTGTCGACGAATGGTCACGTACGCACGTCGACCCTCACGGCTGCATCGTTCGACTCGAACGGCACGTCCCTGAACCTCCTCGACACCCCCGGCTACCCCGACTTCGTCGGTGAGCTCCGAGCGGGTCTGCGCGCCGCCGACGCGGCGATCTTCGTCGTCTCGGGTGCCGACGAGATCGACCGGCCCGTCTCGCTGCTCTGGCGCGAGTGCGCTGCCGTGGGGATGCCCAGGGCCGTCGTCGTGACCCACCTCGACCAGCCCCGCGCCGACTTCGGCAGCACCGTCGAGACGTGTCGGCGCACCTTCGGCGACGCCCGCGCCACGCACTGGCCCGTGCTCGAGGCCGGCGAGCTGTCCGCGGTGGTCGGCCTCATCACCGGATCCGACGAGGACCTGTCCACGGACGAGCACCAGGACGCCCGCCACGCACTCATCGAGTCGGTCATCGAGGAGTCCGAGGACGCGTCGCTGCTCGACCGATACCTCGAGGGCGAGGCCATGGACACGGCAGCGATCCTCGAGGACCTGCGCACCGCCATCGTCCGCGGCACCTTCTTCCCGATCCTTCCCGTGTCGCCCCTGACCGGAGCCGGTGTCGAGGAGCTGCTCAACCTCATCGAGCGAGCCTTCCCGGACCCCACGGTCCACCCGCTGCCACAGGTCACCACCCCGGCCGGCGGTGCGATCAACGAGGTCCGGTGCGACCCGGACGCCCCGCTCGTCGCCGAGGTGGTCCGAACGACGACCGACCCCTACGTCGGGCGGCTGTCGCTCGTCCGGGTCTTCTCGGGCACGTTGCGCGTCGACGACACCGTCCACGTCTCGGGCCACATGGGCGACTTCGTCGGCCACGAGGTCGCCGGCCACCCGTCACACGACGACGACGAGAGAGTGGGTCCTCTCGCGGCCCCGTTCCTCGACTCCCACCGACCGCGCGGCACGGCGATAGCCGGGGACCTCGCCCTCGTCTCGAAGCTCACCCGCGCCGAGACGTCGGACACCCTCTCATCGACGGACCGCCCCGCTGTCGTCGCCCCCTGGCTGCTCCCAGAGCCACAGCTGCCCGTCGCCATCAAGGCCGTGACGAAGTCCGACGAGGACAAGCTCGCCGGCGCGTTGCAACGGCTCGTCGCCGAAGACGTCACCGTGCGCATGGAGCACGCTGCCGAGACCGACCAAGTGGTGCTGTGGACGATGGGCCAGGCGCACGTGGACGACCTCATCGCGCAGCTGTCCGAGCGCTACGGCGTCAGTGTCGAGGCGGAGCCCTACCGGACGGCGCTGCGCGAGACCTTCATCCGCAAGGTCGCCGCCCAGGGCCGCCACGTCAAGCAGTCCGGTGGCCACGGGCAGTACGCCGTGTGCCAGATCGAGATCGAGCCACTGCCCCGGGGCAGCGGCTTCGAGTTCGTCGACAAGGTCGTGGGCGGTTCGGTGCCCCGACAGTTCATCCCCTCGGTGGAGAAGGGCGCCCGCGCACAGCTCGAGAAGGGCCTGCTCACGGGCCATCCCGTCGTCGATGTCCGGGTCACGCTGGTCGACGGCAAGGCCCACTCGGTGGACTCGTCCGACGTCGCCTTCCAGACGGCCGCTGCACTGGCCTTGAAGGAGGCCGCGAACGAGTCCACGGTCGCCCTGCTCGAGCCGATCGACAAGGTGGACATCACCATCGCCGACGAGTACCTCGGCGCCGTGATGGCCGACCTGCGCGGCAGGCGTGGACAGGTCGTGGGCACCGAGCCGGCTGACGAGCAGGGGTGGACGACCGTCCACGCCGAGGTCCCCGCGTCGGAGCTGTCGCGCTACGCCATCGACCTGCGGTCGGTCTCCCACGGCACCGGCTCCTTCGTGCGCGAGCCCGTGCGCCACGACCTGATCCCCCCGGACAAGGCCAAGGAGCTGCTCAAGGCCTGAGCCCGAGCGTTCGCTGGGCCCGGGCGCGCGACCGGGCCCAGCGGCATACGACCCGGTCGTGCGCGCCGGCCGACGCGCCCGGTCAGGGAATCGCGATCGACACGGCGTGGATCAGCACACCGATGAGGCCGCCGACGAGCGTGCCGTTGATGCGGATGAACTGGAGGTCCCGGCCCACCTGCAGCTCCACGCGCTCGGCGGTCTCGCGCCCGTCCCACCGGTCAACCGTGTGGCTGATGACGCGGGTCAGCTCGGTGCCGTAGCGCTGCACGCCGTAGACGACAGCGTCGGAGATCCTGCCGTCGATGCGGTCGCGCAGCGCCTGGTCGTCGAGGAGCCGCTGCGCGAGCCGGGTGACCTCCTCGATGCCGCGCGCCCGCACCGGTCCGTCGACGTCCTCGAGGGCCGCGATCGCGACGCCCCGGAACGACTGCCACAGCGACATCGCCGTCACGGACACCTGCGGATGGGACAGCCAGCGCTCCTTGAGCCGCTCGGCCCGCTCCTGGGTCACCGGGTCGTGCTGGAGGTTGTCGGCCAGGTCGGTGAGGAGCTTGTCGAGCGCGATGCGCACGTCGTGCCTGGGGTCGCGTCGGATGTCGGCCAGCCACTTGAGCGCCTCCGTGTGGATCCGCCGGGCGACGAGGTCGTTGAGGGCGTCCGGCACCCATGACGGGGCGCGCTGGGTGATCAGCGACTCGAAGAGGTCCTCGTTGGCGACGAGCCAGACGGACCCCTCGTCGAGCGCGAGGTCGACGAGACCGGCGTGCGAGTCGTCGCGGACGACCTGCTCGAGGAGGCCGCCTGCGAGCGAGCTGATCGGCTCCCCCATGAGCCGGGGCAGAACCGCCTGCTCGATGACGGCCTGCACGTCGCTGTCCGGGATGCGGTGCAGGGCGTGGGCGCCGACGGTCGCGACCTCGTTGACCAGACGTCTGGCATGGTGGTCCGTGAGGACCCACTCCGCGGCGCGCCGGGTGGGCTCGGCATCGAGAACGCGCTCGCGGATGATCTCCTCGTGGAGGAAGTTCTCGCCGACGAACTCCTCGAGGCTCCGGCCGATCATCTCCTTCTTGCGTGGGATGAGCGCCGTGTGCGGGATGGGCAGGCCGAGCGGGTGCCGGAAGAGCGCGGTCACGGCGAACCAGTCGGCGCACGCCCCGACCATCGAGGCCTCCGCGCCGGCGTTGACGAAACCGAGGAGACCGTCCTCGTGCCCGCGGGTGAGCACGTAGACGATGGCTGCGACGACGAGCAGCCCCGTCGCCACCATCCGCATCTGGCGCAGGTCACGACGCCGCTGGGCGTCGACGACCGGGTCGACGACGAAGCCGAGAGTCCCGCTCACGGTGGCCTCCTCGCGAGGGTCGGGCCGCCCGTCAGGTGGCGGCTTCGAGGGCGAACGTCAGGGCATCGATCCTCGCACGCGCCTCACCGTCCGTCGCGATCCGCTCCCCGACGCGTGTCGCCAGCGCGCTGACGGCGGGCTCGTCGAGCCCGCTCGGCAGCTCCAGAACCACGCGGAGCACGCCGGCACCCAACGGCTCGCCCGCCTCGACGCGGTGGGCGGCGACGAACGGCTCGTCCGCGACCGCTGCCCGGATCGCTCGGGCGACGTGGTCGTCGAGGTGCGCGGGCAGCCACGGTCGATCTTGGGCCAGCGCCCACAGCATGCTGGCCCGGAGCACCACGGCGTGGGGTGACGAGACGTCCACGAGGAGAGCGTCGCAGGACTCGGTGATGGCGGACTGCGCAGCGGAGGAGGCGGGCACGGGCACCGGACGCGCCTCGGGGTCCCACGCCGCGAGCGACTCGAGCGAGGTGAACATCGGGAGGGCACGCCGACCGTCGGGTGCGGTCAGGACCACCGCCGCCATCTCACTCCGCGTGTCGGTGACCAGGCCCCCGGTCTCGTCGACCTCGGTCGGGACCGCGACGACCGGGACGAGCCAGCGCGCCACGGCCACCCGGGCCATGAGCTCGACCTCCGCGTCCGGCGTCGGATGCCCAGCGCACGACCGCAGCGCCGTGATGACCCCGGGGTCGGCGTCGCCGCGGTCGTCGGCGAATCCTTGGACGGGGATCGTCTTGCCCGCCCAGGCCTGGCCGACGGAGTCGGACGGCCTGCCCTCGTCGTCGACGTGGCCGTGCTGCCGGGCGCGCTGCAGCCCGGCGGTCCCGTCGTGCGGGAGGGTCACCGCGGGGGCCGTCCCGCCACGTCGAGAGCGTCGGGGAGCGTGAAGGCGCCGCGGTACAGCGCCGAGCCGATGATCGCTCCCTCCACGCCCACAGGCACGAGCCCGCGGATGACCCTGATGTCATCGAGGGTCGAGACTCCGCCCGAGGCGACGACCGGCCGCTCGGTCCGCTCGCACACCTGGCGGAGCAGGTCGACGTTGGGCCCCTGGAGCATCCCGTCCTTGTTGACGTCCGTGACGACGTAGCGCGTGCAGCCCTCCCCGTCGAGCCGCTGGATCGTCTCCCAGAGGTCGCCGCCCTCGCGGGTCCAGCCACGGGCCGCCAGGGTCGTGCCACGCACGTCGAGGCCGATGGCGATGCGGTCGCCGTGCTCGGCGATGATCTGCGCCGTCCACTCCGGGTCCTCGAGGGCGGCCGTGCCGATGTTGACCCGGCGGCAGCCGGTCGCGAGCGCCGCCGCGAGGGAGTCGGAGTCGCGGATGCCGCCGGAGAGCTCGACGTCGATGTCGAGCCGTCCGACGATCGAGTCGATGAGCTCGCGGTTGCTGCCGCGTCCGAAGGCCGCATCGAGGTCGACGAGGTGGATCCACTCCGCGCCCTGGTCCTGCCAGGCCTTCGCGGCGTCCCACGGGTCGCCGAACTGCCCGCCGCTGCCGGCGACGCCCTGGACGAGCTGAACGGCCTGTCCCCCGGCGATGTCGACGGCCGGAAGGAGCTCGAGTCGGGCCAGGTCAATCATCGGTCGGGTCTCCTTGGGGGTCAGTCGGATTGGGATTGTATGCCGCCGGGCCGGCTTCGCGGGTCACCCCGCCGTCCGTGGTGGCCGGCTTCGCGGCGTCGGGCTGCGCCCTCCGGGACTCGATCTCGGGCTGCGCCCTCCGGGACTCGATCTCGGGCTGCGCCCTCCGGGACTGCCAGAGCAGCACCCCCAGGCCGACGACGAGGACCACTGCGAGAAGGCCGAGGCGGACCGGCCACGACGTGTCGAGGACCAGGGTGACGAGCAGGGCTCCCAAGGCCGCGCCGAAGGTGGCCGGCAGCGTCGGCCGGCGTCGCCGTCTCGGGCGGCTCGTGGTCGCCCGTCGCCGGCGCGTCGTGCGACCGCGGGTCGCACGGTTGCGCGTCCCCGCGGCCGGCCCCCTGGCCGGACCGCTCGGTGACGCGGGACGTCGTCGCGGGGACTTGCGGGTCGCGGCGCTCACAGGGTGCGGACCCAGTTCTCGAGCAGGTGCAGGCCGGCCTCCCCGGACTTCTCGGGGTGGAACTGGGTCGCGCTGAGCGGGCCGTTCTCGACCGCCGCAACGAACCTCGCCCCGTGCTCGGCCCAGGTGACGGTCGGGGCCACGACCGCGAAGGCGCCCGTCGCCTCGAGCTGCCACTGCTGCACTGCGTAGGAGTGGACGAAGTAGAAGCGCTCGTGCTCGACGCCGGCGAACAGACGGGATTGCTCCCCCACCTCGACCGGCGACCAGCCCATGTGCGGCACGATCGCCGCGGGGAGCCGCTCGACGGTTCCGGGCCACTCGGAGAGGCCGGGTTCGGGCCGGTCGGACGGCTCGGTGGAGCCGTCGAACATGACCTGCATGCCGACACAGACGCCGAGCACGGGCCGGCCCCCGCTCAGGCGGCGACCGATCACCCGGGGGCCGTGGGCGGCCCGCAGGCCGGCCATGCACGCGTGGAAGTTGCCGACGCCGGGCACGAAGAGACCGTCACACTCCAGCGCGGTCACGGGATCGGCGGTCAGCTCGACCTCGGCCCCGACGCGCTCGAGGGCCCGCACGGCGGAGCGGACGTTGCCGCTGCCGTAGTCGAGGACGACGACGCGGGGTGAGGGCGCCATGCTCAGAGAGCCCCCTTGGCACTCGGGATGCCGTGGACGCGGGCGTCGCGGGCGACGGCAGCACGCAGGGCGCGGGCGACGGCCTTGAACTGCGCCTCGACGATGTGGTGCGGGTCGCGGCCGGCGAGCACCCGGACGTGCAGGCACAGCCCCGCCTGGTGGGCCAGGGACTCGAAGACGTGCCGGGTCATCGAACCGGTGAAGTGGCCGCCGATGAGGACGTACTGCTGCCCGTCCGGCTCGCCCTCGTGGACGACGTAGGGCCGGCCGGCCACGTCGACGACGGCCTGGACGAGGGCCTCGTCCAGCGGCACGGTGGCGTCACCGAAACGGGAGATCCCCGACTTGTCACCGAGCGCCTCTCGCAACGCCTGGCCGAGGACGATCGCGGTGTCCTCGACGGTGTGGTGGACGTCGACGTCGATGTCCCCCGTCGCCTTGACCGTGAGGTCGATCAGGGAGTGCTTGGCGAACGAGGCCAGCATGTGGTCGAAGAAGGGAACGCCGGTCGAGACGTCGGCGTCGCCGGTCCCGTCGAGGTCGAGGGTCAGCTCGATCGACGACTCCTTCGTCGTCCGGCTGATCGTGGCCGTGCGGCTGGCAGCTGTCATGCGTCGTCTTCTCCGGTCTCGAAGGTCGTCGGCGCGACCGTGCTCGGGGTGGTCAGTGCTCCGACGTGCGTCGGGGCGAGGTCGGCCATCGCGTCGAGGAAGCGCGTCGTCTCCTCGAGGGTGCCCGCCGTCACACGCAGGTGGTGCCGGATGCCGACGTCGCGCACGAGGATCCCGCCGTCGAGCAGCGCCTGCCAGGTCGCCTTCTCGTCGAGCAGGCCCCCGAAGAGGACGAAGTTGGCGTCGCTGTCCACCGGGGTCGCCCCGAGCTGCCGGAGCCCGCTGACGATGCGGTCGCGCTCCGCCTTGATCGCCTCGACCGCCGAGAGCATCAGGTCGGCGTGCTCGAGCGCGACCCGCGCGATCGTCTGCGTCTGCGTGGACAGGTGGTAGGGCAGGCGGACGAGGCGGAGGGCGTCGACGAGCTCGGCGGACGCGACCAGGTAGCCGAGGCGCCCTCCGGCGAAGGCGAACGCCTTGCTCATCGTGCGGGTCACGACGAGCCGTGGGTGGTCCCCGAGCAGCGTCAGGGCGCTCGGCGTGCCCGGTCGGGCGAACTCGGCGTAGGCCTCGTCGACGACGACCACGGCGTTCGGGGCCGCGTCGAGCACCGCGCCGATGACGTCGAACGGCAGCGCCGTGCCGGTCGGGTTGTTCGGTGAGCAGAGGAAGACGACCGAGGGGTCGTGCGCACTCGCCTGGGTCGCTGCGGACTCGACCGTCAGCTCGAAGGTCTCGGACTCCCGCAGCCCGTCGACCCACGTCGTACCGAGGGTCTCGGTGATGATCGGGTGCATCGAGTAGCTCGGCGTGAAGCCGAGCGCGGTGCGGCCCGGGCCACCGAAGGCCTGGACGACGTGGGAGAGCACCTCGTTGGAGCCGTTGCCCGCCCAGACCTGCTCGGGTGTCACCGACACGCCGGCCTGCTTCTCGAGGTAGGCGCTGAGGGCCTTGCGCAGGTCGGTGAACTCGCGGTCGGGATAGCGGTTGAGCCCGGCCAGGTCGCCTTCGAGCGCCTCGAGGGCCGCGTGCACGACGACGGGAGGCACGGGGTAGGAGCTCTCGTTCGTGTTGAGGCACACCGGCACGTCGAGCTGGGGGGCACCGTAGGCGGTGCGCCCGCGCAGGTCCGGTCGGAGCAGCCGATCGACCTCGCTCATCCGGGCACCTCGTCGCCGAAGCGCGCCGTCACCGCTTGGGCGTGCGCCGGCAGGTCCTCGGCCTGGGCCAGCGTGACGACGTGGCCGGCCACCTCCCGCAGGGCAGGCTCGTCGTACTCGACGACGTGGATGCCGCGGAGGAAGGACTGGACGGACAACCCGCTCGAGTGGGTGGCACACCCGGCGGTCGGCAGCACGTGGTTGGACCCGGCGGCGTAGTCACCCAGGCTCACGGGAGAGAACGGCCCGACGAAGACCGCGCCGGCGTTGCGGACGCCTGCCGCCACGGCCGCCGCCTCACGGGTCTGGATCTCGAGGTGCTCGGCTGCGTAGGCGTTGACGACGGCCAGCCCGGCGTCGAGGTCGTCGACGAGGACGATGCGCGACTGGGTGCCGCTCAGCGCCGTCGCGACCCGCTCGGCGTGCTTCGTCGCCGGCACCCGGCGGGCGAGCGACTCCGCGACAGCTGCCGCCAGCTGCTCGCTGTCGGTGACGAGCACCGAGGCGGCGAGCGGGTCGTGCTCGGCCTGGCTGATCAGGTCGGCGGCGACGTGCTCGGCGTCGGCCGTCTCGTCGGCGAGGACGGCGATCTCCGTCGGCCCTGCCTCGGCGTCGATGCCGATGAGGCCCTTGAGCAGGCGCTTGGCCGCGACGACCCAGATGTTGCCGGGGCCCGTCACCATCGACACGGGCTCGCACACGACAGGCGCCCCGTCGCGGACGTCGTCCTCGTCGACGAAGCCGTAGGCGAACATCGCGACCGCCTGCGCACCGCCGACTGCGTAGACCTCGTCGACGCCCAGGAGGGCGCAGGTGGCCAGGATCGTGGGGTTGGGGTAGCCGGCGAAGGCACCCGTGTTCTCCCGCTGGGGCGGCGACGTGACCGCGATTGAGCCGACTCCCGCGAGCTGGGCGGGCACGACGTTCATCACCACGCTGCTCGGGTACACGGCGAGACCACCGGGCACGTACAGCCCGACCCGGTCGACCGGCACCCAGCGCTCGGTGACCCTCCCACCCGGGACGACCTGGGTGGTCGTGTCGGAGCGACGCTGGTCGGCGTGGACGAGTCGCGCCCGGCGGATCGACTCCTCGAGCGCGGCGCGCAGCTCGGGCGCCAGCTGGTCGAGGACGGCCCGCAGGACCTCTCCCGGGACGCGCAGCTGCGCCGGCCGCACGCCGTCGAACCGCTCCCCCAGATCGCGCAACGCCTCGGCGCCGCGATGCTCGACGTCCGCACAGATCGGCCGCACCTGCTCGAGGGCGGCCGTGACGTCGAACTCGGCTCGGGGCAGCGCCCCGCGCAGGAAGCGCACGTCGAGCGTGCGTCCGCGCAGGTCGAGGGTGGACATCATGGGCCCAAGTCTAGGAGGCGTCCAGGGGGCGGGACGCCGCGTCTCAGGCTGCGGCCCGCCCGGATGCGGGCTGAGCATCCCCCGCCGCGCGCCGAGGCCACCCAACCGCGGGTGCGAGCCCAGCGGCATACGGCTGCCGTTTGCCGCTCAGCCCGCTCGCGTGCGATCCCTGCCCACCCGCTCAGGTGAGGTCGATGAGCACCGCGGTCTCCCAGGCCCACTGGCGCCACGTGTCGTAGCGACCGGACTGGCCGCCGTGCCCGGCCGCCATCTCGGTGCGGAAGAGGACCGGCCTCGCCCCCGGCACGTCGCGCGTCGCCTCGCGCAGGGCGGCCACCCACTTCGCCGGCTCCGTCACGTAGACCCTCGTGTCGTTGAGGGACGTCGTGACGAGCAGGGCGGGGTAGCGCTGCGGACGGACGTTCTCGTAGGGAGAGTACGAGCGCATCAACGCGTAGGCGTCGGCATCGTCCAGCGGGTTGCCCCACTCCTCCCACTCGATCACCGTGAGCGGCAGGGACGGGTCGAGGACCGTCGTCAGCGCGTCGACGAACGGCACCGACGCGTGGATGAAGCCGAACCGGTCGGGTGCCTCGTTGGCCACCACGCCCATCAACAAGCCCCCTGCGGAACCTCCTTCCGCCGCAAGGCGGTCCGGGTCGACGACCCGTGACTCTCGCAGGTGGTCGGCGCAGGCGACGAAGTCCTCGAAGGTGTGGCGCTTGCGCTCGAGCTTGCCGTCGTCGTACCAGGACCGGCCCATCTCGGAGCCGCCCCGGACGTGGGCGATGGCGAAGACCCAACCGCGCTGGAGCAGCGACAGGCGGAGCACGGAGAACCAGGGGTCACTGGGGATGCCGTAGGCGCCGTAGCCGTGGAGCAGTCCCGGCGCCGAACCGTCCAGGGGCGTGTCCCGGTGGTGGACCACCGAGATCGGCACCCGGGTCCCGTCGGGCGCGGTCGCCCACTCACGCCGCTGCACGTAGTCGGCCGGGTCGTGCCCACCGCGGACCTCCTGCTGCTTCAACACCGTCGCGGTGTGGCTCACGACGTCGTAGTCCACGACGGTGCGGGGAGTCACGAGCGACTCCCACACGAGCTGGATCGTCCGCGTCGAGGTCTCCGGGTTGGCGCCGACCCGGATCGTGGGCAACGACTCCCCCACCTCGACGTCGTGGGCCGGCCCGAACCCCAGCTCGCCCGACGGGTCGCGGAGGACGATGCGCACCGCCGTCCCGCCCTCGCGCCGCAGGGAGATGGCGATGAACTCGTCGAACCCGTCGACGCCGGTGACGTACTCCTCCTCGGTGGTCACCGCGAGCGGCCGCCACTCGTCATGGCTCGTGCACGTCAGCGGGGCGACCGCGACCTCGAAGTTGGTGCGGCGCTCGTTGTGCACGATGAGCAGCTCGTCGCCGATCGGCTCCACGTCGTACTCGACACCCTGCCGTCTGGTGGCGACGACCCGCGGCGTCCCCAGCGGGTCGGCGGCGTCGAGCAGGCGGTACTCGTTGGTCGTCTTCGACCCGATGCCGATGACGATCACCCGGTCATCGCGCGACGCGCTCACCCCGACGAAGAAGCGCTCGTCCGGCTCGTCATGGACGAGCACGTCGTCAGCGGCCGGCGTGCCGAGCTCGTGCCGCCACACCTGGTGCGGACGCCAGGCCTCGTCCACGCGCGTGTAGAACAGGTGCCGGCCATCGAGGGACCAGGCCAGGGAGCCCCCTGTCCGGCGGACTGCGTCGTCGACGACCTCGCCGGTCGCGATGCGGCGCACCCGCACGTCATACCGTTCGTCACCGGCGAGGTCGACGCCGTAGGCGAGCAGGTCCCCCGCAGGGGAGACCTCACTGGCGCCGACGGCGAAGAAGTCGTGGCCACGGGCCTCGGCGTTCCCATCCAGGAGCAGCTCCTCCCCGTCGGGGACCGTCTCGCCCCCCAGGGTGGGGCGTTCGGGTGTGGCTGCCAGGAGGACGCGACCCTCGACGGGGTACTGCTCACCGGCAACGGTCCTCGAGTAGTACCACCACCGGTCGTGTCGGACCGGGACCGACAGGTCGGTCTCGTGGATGCGGGCGCGGAACTCCTCGTAGATCGTCTCGGCCAGCGGGCGCAGGTGATCCGTCGCAGCGGCGGCGTAGGCGTTCTCGCCCGCCAGGTACTCGAGGAGCGCCGGGTCCTCGCGGTCCGCCATCCAGGCGTAGGGGTCCTCGAAGCGGTCACCATGGTGCTCGCGGAGCGCGGGGTCACGACGTGCCGACGGCGGGTTCTGCATTTGAGGATCGTAGGCGCTCGCCGGTTCGTGCCCCCTCCCCCTTGGCCCCGTCCCATTCGTCCGTGTCGTCCCGTGATGCCCACGCCCCCGCGGGTACGGTGAGCGACATCACACCCCACCGTGAGACGGAGCCCCGATGGACCCGATCCAACCGGCCTACGGCGTCGGCGTTCTCCTGCTGATCGCCGCCGCGGCCGTCGCAGCCCTGCTCTTCCTCATCATGAAGGTCAAGCTGCACGCGTTCGTGTCGCTCGTCCTCATCAGCGTCCTCACCGCCATCGCCGCCGGGATCCCGGTCGCCGACATCCCCCAGGCGTTGCTCAGCGGTTTCAGCAGCACGCTGGGGTCGGTGGCGCTGCTCGTCGCCTTCGGCGTCATGCTCGGACGCCTCCTCGAGATCACCGGCGGCGCCCAGGTCCTCGCCGACACCCTGATCTCGAGGTTCGGGGAGAAGCGGGCACCCTTCGCGCTCGGCGTCGCAGCGCTCGCCTTCGGCTTCCCGATCTTCTTCGACGCCGGCCTCGTCGTCTTCCTGCCCATCATCTTCACGGTGGCCCGCCGCTTCGGCGGCTCCATCCTGCTCTACGGCCTGCCGACCGCCGGTGCCTTCGCGGCCATGCACGCCGTCGTGCCGCCTCACCCCGGCCCGGTCGCCGCGGCCGACCTCATGGGCGGCGACATCGGCATCACGCTGCTCATCGGGGTCCCCGTCGCGGTGGTGGCCTGGTACGTCGGCGCCTACCTCGTGAGCCGGCAGCTGGCCCGGCGGTTCCTCGTCGAGATCCCGACCCTGCTCTTCGGCGAGCTGAACGGCGGCGCGAAGGGTCCCGTCGGACCTCTTGCGCCGGACGCCCGGGTGGAGCCGGCCGAGCTCGACGGCCCAGCAGTCACCGGCGGCGCGGCACCGGTCGACGAGGCGGCTCCCCCGAGGAGCACGACGACGAGCGCGACACCGGCATTCTGGAGGACGCGACGTGGGCGAACGTCCTCAAGCTCATCGGTCAGACCCCCATCGCTCTGCTCATCACGGTGGTGGTCGCGCTGCTCGTGCTCTCGCGAGGCAGGTTCGGCATCTCCGAGGGGAGCCGGATCCTCGATGAGGCGCTGGGCCCGATCGCGGCGGTCGTGCTCATCACCGGCGCAGGTGGCATGTTCGGTGGTGTCCTCCGCGCCTCCGGCATCGGCCAGGCGCTCACCGAGTCCCTCTCCGACCTGGGGCTCTCGCTCATCGTCCAGGCGTTCCTCATCGCCACAGCGCTGCGCGTCGCGCAGGGCTCGGCGACGGTGGCCCTGACGACCACGGCCGGGCTGATCTCCGCCCAGGTGGCGGCCGAGGGGCTGACCGATGTGCAGATCGCGCTGCTCGTCTTCGCCACGGCTGCCGGTGCGACGGTGCTGTCGCACGTCAACGACTCCGGGTTCTGGCTGGTCAGTCGGTTCTTCGGGATGGACGAGAAGACCACGCTCAAGACGTGGACGGTCATGGAGACGACGCTGGGCCTGGCCATCTTCGCGCTGGCCGCCCTGCTCTGGCTGGTGGTCTAGGTGGAGCTGCCGCGTCACGTCGTGCTCATGGGCGTGTCCGGGAACGGCAAGACGACGACCGGGACGTGGCTCGCCTCCGAGCTGGGTCGCGTCTTCATCGAGGGTGACGACTTCCACCCACCGGATAACATCGCCAAGATGAGCTCCGGCGTCCCGCTCGACGACGACGACCGACGGCCGTGGCTCGCCGCCCTCGCCGCCGAGGTCGCCCGGCTCGAGGCCGCCGGGCAGCAGTCGGTGATGGCCTGCTCTGCACTCCGGCGCCGCTACCGTGACTGGCTGCGCGAGGGCTACCCCCAGCTCTTCTTCGTCCTCCTCGACGCGCGGTACGAGACGCTCCTCGAGCGGATGCAGCGGCGAGAGCACTTCATGCCACCCTCGCTGCTCCAGTCGCAGTTCGACACCCTGGAGCCCCTCGAGGACGACGAGGCAGGGGTCGTCGTATCCGTCGAGGCGCCGCCGGACCAGGTCGTCTCCACCGTCATGGCGATGCTCGAGGCGGCTGGGACGGCCTGAACGTCCTACGCCGCCGACCTGACCGGGCCGCCGACCTGACCGGGCCGCCGGCACGAATGGGCCCCGGGACCGATTCGGTCCCGGGGCCCAGCCGTACATCGGTCGGTGTCCGCGGGTCAGCGCCGACCCTTGCCCTTCTGCCCAGGGGTCAGGTCGAGCCCGACGATGACCGGGTCGTGGTCCGAGTTGCGGAACTGGTCCGGCGCGTAGAGGTCGGCGACCTGCGCCGCGGACTTGAAGTTGGTGTTGTAGTCCAGCACCGACGGCTCGTCCGCGTTGACGTGCCACTCGGCGACACCGGTGACCTGCGTGGCCATGCTGGCGGTGCCCAGCGCATGGTCGAGGTAGCCCCACTGTCCGTCGAAGACGTACGAGTACGGGTGGTGCCCGCCGTCCGCCGAGCGTCGGATGAGGTCGGTGTAGCCCGCCTCCTCGAGGACGGCGACCGGGTCCTCCATCGCATAGGAGTTCAGGTCACCGAGGATGAGGACGTCCTTCTCGCTCGTGCCCGTCGGGTCGGAGGCCAGCCAGTCGGTCAGCAGACCTGCCGCCGCGACGCGGACGTCGTTGCAGTTGCCCTGGCCGTCGTTCGCGGCCGGTGCATCACACGCGCTGCCCTTGGACTTGAGGTGGTTGACCACCGCGACGAAGCTGCCGCCGGTGCTCTTCTCGACGAAGGCCTGGGCCAGGGCAGGACGGTTGCGCTCCGCCGTGTCACCACCGTTGACGAACGCCGTGGTGTTGAGGACCGCGGTGTCACCCATGGGCACCACCAGGTCACGCTGGTAGAGCGCGCCGACCTTGATCGCGTCAGTGCCGAGGGCATTGAGCTGGCCCGTCCGCTCGTCGACGTCGACGTAGGCCCACGTGCCGGGCCCGGCTTCGGCGTTGAGGCGGTTGACCAGGTCGGCGAGCGCACTGTCCGGCCCGTAGCCGTCGTTCTCGATCTCGATCACCCCGACGACCGCGGCGTCCATGCCGAGGATCGCCTTGACCGTCTTGGCGGCCTGGCGCTCGAACTCGCCGGCGTCGTCGGCACCCCGGCAGTCCATCGGCGCCCCGCCGACGCCGCCGGTGCAGTTGTCGACCCGGTCGGGCAGACCGTCGAACGTGTTGAAGTAGTTCAGCACGTTCATCCCGGCGACCTGGATCCGGCCACCCACCTCAGGAGCCGAGACCGGGCGTTCGTTGACCGACTCGAACTGTGCCCAGCCGCCGAGCGCGTTGAGCGGACGAAGCCGGTACGCGTTGGGGCTCGCCGAGTTGCCGGCCCACGTGTACGCCAGGACGCCGACGGCCCCGGTGACGGTGTCACCGCCCCGGAGGGTGTTCTCGGCGGTCAGCGGCTTGCCGTCGCGCCCCCAGACGATCGGGTCCGGGTTCTGCGACTGCAGCGAGTCGTCGATGATGAGCCGACGGTTGTTGTTCGCCGCCTGCAGAACGAGCGCCTCGGCGCCGGGCTCCACGACGTTGGTCGGCTGGTCGAGACGGCCCTCGGACGAGACGACGACCTGACCGAAGCGGCCGAGCTGGAAGTGCTCAGTGACGGTCATGGTCTCGGGGACCGACACGAGCATCCCTTCGTACCGTTCGAGGAAGGTCGGGCTCTCGACGGGGAAGCTGATCTCCGTCGGGGCGACCGTGGCATCGGTGGCGCAGATGGCGACCGTCGTCGTGTCGCTGATCTGGGTCTGGCCCTGGAACTCGCCCGCGTTGCCGACGACGCGGACCCGGTCACCGAGCGCGACGTCGTTGTCCGGGCCGTTGAAGACGAAGATGCCGTCCGAGGTTGCCTCGTCGCCGTCGCCGGCCGGGTCCTGGAGGTAGAAGCCGCGCAGTGCCGGGATCGGGCCTTCGTCGTCCGAGACGACAACGCCCTCCGTGGCCACGGTCCCCGTCACGGCTGCAGTCGCGCCGCTGCCCTGAATCGCGGGAATGGCCGTGAAGGGGTCACCGCACGTCGAAGAGGTCGGCGGCGGGGGCACCGGGAGCCCAGGGTGGGCACCGAGGCCGTCAGAGGTGTTTGCCGCGAAGCCGTCCCATTCCAGCGACGGGTCGAACACGTCGGCCGGGTTCGTGTCGCCGGCGTTGACCGCCTCCTTGCGGCGCAGCGTGTTGTCGGCGGTCGACGTGAGGCCGCTGCCCCACTCGGAGCCGGGGTCGAACCCGGTCTGGCCGACGCTGTCGATGACGGCCGTGCCCCTGCGCAGGACCAGGGCGTCGTCGCCGTTGTACCAACCGGCTCCGTTCGTCTGGTCCGCCTGGGCGAGAATCGCCGGGTCCGCAGACGCGTGGGCAAGAACGAAGACGTCCCCGGCGGCCACCGTTCCCGTGAGGGTGATGGTCAATCCCGGGGTGGTGGAGCCGTTGAAGAACATCTGGACGGTGTAGCCACCCGTTGCGAGGTTGATCGGCGCGCCGGTGCCGTTGTAGATCTCCAGCGCCTTGTTGTTGCTGGAGCCCTCGATGTACTCGCTGATGAACAGCTCGGTGGGTGCTGCGGCCTGCGCGTTCGGCGCGGCCACGAACGGCACCAGTCCGACTCCGAGACCGACCGCACACGCGGCGGCGACTCGGCGTCGGAGATGACCTGACACGTGCATGTCTGTCCCCTCTCGACGGGCAGGGTCCTGCCCGGATGGCTGCGACCTTAGTCCCGCGATCCCACACGAGCGAGGGGAAGGGTGGGGAAACTTCGGTGGCGCTGGAGGTGTCCTGCGGAGGAAGGTCGCGCCGGCTCAGGTCCAGGCCGCGAGCGTCCGGCTCGTCTCGAACCGACGCCTCGTCCCGTCCACCGGGTCATCGAACTCCAGCACCGCAGAGAGCAGCTGGAGCGGCTCGGAGAAGTCGTCCGGCGGCACGTCGTGCTCCACCGGGTAGAGCGGGTCGCCGACGATGGGGATCCCCAGTCCCCACAGCTGGCAGCGGAGCTGATGCGTCCGGCCGGTGCGGGGCCTCAGCCGGTAGAGACCGAGCTCGCCCCGCCGGGCGGTGAGCTCGACCAGGGTCTCGGCGTTCGGCTCCCGTCCTGTCACCTCGCGGGCCTGGTGGGCGCCGTGCTCCTTGAGGACGTGGGTTCGCCGCACCAGCGGCAGCTCCAGATCGTCGCGCACGGCCGCCACGGCGAGGTACTCCTTGTGGACCCTGCCCTCCGCGAAGACCGTCTGGTAGGCGCCCCGCCACCGCGGCTCCGTCGTGAACATGAGCACGCCGGCCGTCGGCCGGTCGAGCCGGTGCGCCGGGGTGAGCCGGTCGAGGCCGGTGAGGACTCGGGTGCGGGCGAGCGCCGACTGGACGACGTGCCGCCCGCGCGGCATCGTGGCCAGGAAGTGCGGCTTGTCGATCACGACGAGACGCTCGTCCCGGTGCAGCACGTCGATCTCGAACGGCACCTCGACCTCGTCGGGCAGGTCGCGATGCGTCCAGCAGACCGAGCGGGGCACGAACGGCGCGTCCACGGGCAGCGGCCTGCCCGCCGCGTCGACGAACTCTCCGGCCACGAGCTTGCGGTCGACCTCCGCGGCGGTGATCCCCCGGAGCCTCTCGACGAGGTGGTCGCGCAGGGTCTCCCACGGCCCTTCCTGCGGCATCCGGATGCGCTGGGCGTCGACCCCGTGCCGCGCCGTCAGCGGGGACGGGGGGATGCCGCCGCGCGCCACTCAGGCCTCCCTGACGCGCAGGTCCACGTCGCATCCGAGGAAGGCGCCGTATGCCGCTGAGCTCGCTTCCAGCCCACGGTGGGCTGTGCCGGTGAGCGGGCGGAACGGCGCCACCTCGAGGTGCACCGTGCCCTTGCGTTCCTGTCGCTTCCACGTGCCGGCGACCTCGCCGTCGATGACCAGCGTCGGCTGGAAGGCCATGTTGCGTCCGGGGATGACGGTCGCCACGTGCTCCTCGGGGAGCGTCACGTCACGCGACTTGTAGCCGAGGAGGAACTCGTCCCACTGCGGCAGCAGGTGCACCCCGGCGGGTCCGGCCGGGCCCACCCTGGCTTCGGCGTGGGTCAGCCAGGTCTGGCCATCGGCCTCCTGCCGAACCACCCGGTCCCCGAGCAGCGACAGCGCCTCGCGCGCGAAGCCCAGGGTGCCCGCGACCCACCCGGCGAGGTCCTTCTCCGTGACCGGCCCGTGGCTGCGGACGTAGCGCTCGGCGACCGTCGCCATCGCCTCGTCCCGGGACGGCTGCCGCGAGGTCGGCACCCACGTGTCGATGAGGACGAAGCTCGGCTGCCTGCCGATCATCGGTCCCTGGCAGAGCAGTCCCGTCATGCAGTGGTGTCCGACCAGGTGGTAGGCCCGCTGTCCCGTCGGGTCGATGCCAGCCGCCTCCAGGAGCTCGATGACGTCAGGCCGGCGCACCGGCTCACGCAGGTGCTCCGCGAAGACGGCCGCAGCGCAGTCGATCTCGTCCGGGGTGATCGAGAGCTGCCGATAACGCGCTTGGAGGGAGTCGAGCACCCGCCCAGCGAGCAGGCGGCTCATCCACCGCGCGTCCTCCGCGGGGACGAAGTGGATGGTGCCGCGCATCGGCCAGGTCCGGACCACCTCCCGGTCGCGGACCGCCTGCTCCACCTGCTCCCGGGTCAGCCCGGAGCGGACCCCGAGCGACCACACGCCACTGGCATAGTCCTGCGCCTGGAGAGCACCGAGCTCGCGGGCGACCGAGAGCGCCGTCACCGGTGCCGCCGCGGTGCCGAGAGCAGGCGCGAGGCCCAGCGCGGCCATCCGGGCGCGACGCAACCGTCGCCGGTCCGCCAGCTTCACAACGCCACCGAGCCCAGCGGCATACGGCCACTCCTCACCCCAGGACCGCCGCCCCGAACTGTGCCTTGAGGTCACCGAACAGCGCGGACGTCGCGGTGACGCGAAGGGAGTCGTCGAGCGTCATGAGCACCGAACGACCGGGCTGGGTCAGCTTGACCTGCACCTCCGTCGCGCCCGGGTGCTCCCGGAGGATCTCCCTGAGCCGCTCAGCCCGCGCCGCGGTCACCTGCCCCAGCGGGAGGGTGAGGACGACCGGCCCGCGCGGCCCCTCCTTGATGTCGGGAATCGTCAGCTCCTGGGCGAAGATCGAGATCGAGTCGTCCCGCGCGCTGATCCGCCCCTTCACCGCGCACACGGTGTCCTGCGCCAGCATCGTGGAGTAGGTCAGGTAGGCAGACGGGAAGAACAGGCACTCGATCGCCCCATCGAGGTCCTCCACCGTCGCGATGGCCCAGAGGTCGCCCTTCTTCGTGCGCTTGAGCTGGAGGCTGGTGATGAGCCCCGCGACGGTGACCGGGGTGCCGTCCGGCTTCGGGTCGTCGCCCGTGAGCGAGGCGATCGACGTGTCGGCGTGGGACTGGAGGATGTGCTCGATGCCGAAGAGCGGGTGGTCGGACACGTAGAGCCCGAGCATCTCGCGCTCGAACGAGAGCAGCGTCGCCTTGTCCCACTCGAGGTGGGGGACGGCCGGCAGCCCGTCGAAGGCCCCGGCTCCCCCGGACCCCGCGGGCTGGTCGTCCGTGCCGAAGGCGGCGAAGAGGCTGTCCTGACCGATGGCCTCCTGCTTCTTGACCTCGATGAGCGCGTCGATGTAGCGCTCGTGGACCTCGACCATGCCGCGGCGGCTCTCCCCCAGCGAGTCGAACGCACCGCTCTTGATCAGCGACTCGATCGTCCGCTTGTTGCACACGACGGCGGGCACCTTGGACAGGAAGTCCTTGAAGGAGGCGAAGGCGCCCTTCTCCTCGCGGGCCTTGGTGACCGCCTCGACCACGGGCAGCCCGACGTTGCGGACGGCGGCGAGCCCGAAACGGATGTCGGTGCCGACGGCCGCGAAGTTGGCCACCGACTCGTTGACGTCGGGCGGCAGCACCTTGATGCCCATGTGCCGGCACTCGTTGAGGTAGAGCGCGGACTTGTCCTTGTCGTCGCGGACGCTCGTCAGCAGGGCGGCCATGTACTCGGCCGGGTAGTTGGCCTTGAGGTAGCCGGTCCAGTAGGAGACCAGCCCGTAGGCCGCCGTGTGCGCCTTGTTGAAGGCATAGTCCGAGAACGGGACGAGGACCTCCCAGAGCGCCTTGACGGACGCCTCGTTGAAGCCCTTCTGCTTCATCCCGTCCGAGAAGGGGACGTACTCGGCGTCGAGCACCTCCTTCTTCTTCTTGCCCATGGCCCGCCGGAGCAGGTCGGCGTTGCCGAGGGTGTAGCCGGCGAGCTTCTGCGCGATCTCCATGACCTGCTCCTGGTAGATCACCAGGCCGTAGGTCGTGCCGAGGATCGGCTCGAGGGCAGCGATCATCTCGGGCTGCAGCTTGCCCTCCAGCTTCGGGTCGAGCGGCGTCAGGGCCTGCTTGCCGTTCTTGCGCAGCGCGAAGTTCGTGTGGGCGTTGACGCCCATCGGTCCGGGTCGGTAGAGCGCCAGGGCCGCCGAGATGTCCTCGAAGTTGTCCGGCTGCATGAGGCGCAGCAGGGCCCGCATGCCGCTGCCGTCGAGCTGGAAGACGCCCAGCGTGTCCCCGCGGCCGAGCAGCGCGTAGGTCGCCGGGTCGGACATGTCCTTCGAGAGGGCGTCGAGGTCGATGTCCTCGTCGCGGTTGGCCTTGATGTTGGCGATCGCGTCGTCGAGGATCGTCAGGTTGCGGAGCCCGAGGAAGTCCATCTTGACCAGCCCGAGCGACTCGCAGCTCGGGTAGTCGAACTGCGTGATGACCTGCCCGTCCTGCAGGCGCTTCATGATCGGGATGACGTCGATCAGCGGCTCGCTCGACATGATGACGCCGGCGGCGTGGACGCCCCACTGCCGCTTCAGGCCCTCGAGTCCCTTGGCCGTGTCGACGACCTCCTCGAAGTGGCGCTCGGTCTGCACGAGGGCCCGGAACTCGGCGCCCTCGTTGTAGCGCTTGTGCTCCGGGTTGTAGATCTCGGCGAGGGGCACGCCCTTGCCCATCACGTCCGGCGGCATCGCCTTGGTCAGCTGCTCGCCGACGCTGAAGGGGTGCCCCATGACGCGGGCGGCGTCCTTGACGGCCTGCTTGGCCTTGATGGTGCCGTAGGTGACGATCTGCGCGACGCGCTCCTCGCCGTACTTCTCCGTGACGTACTTGATCACCTCACCGCGCCGGCGCTCGTCGAAGTCGACGTCGAAGTCCGGCATCGACATGCGCTCAGGGTTGAGGAACCGCTCGAAGATCAGGCCGTGCGGGATCGGGTCGAGGTCGGTGATGCCCATGGCGTAGGCACACATCGACCCGGCCCCGGACCCGCGGCCGGGACCCACGCGGATGCCGTTGCGCTTGGCCCAGTTGATGAAGTCGGCGACCACCAGGAAGTAACCGGCGTACCCCTTGGAGACGATGACGTCCTCCTCGAAGGCCGCCTGCGTGCGGGCGTAGTCGGGGACGCCATCGGGGAAGCGACGCTGCAGACCGGACTCGACCTCCTTGATGAACCAGGAGGTCTCGTCCTCGCCCTCCGGACAGGGGAAGCGCGGCATGTAGCGGCCCTCGCCCTCGGTGAACGACACCTCGCAGCGCTCGGCGATGAGCAGCGTGTTGTCGCACGCCTCGGGCAGCTCGCGCCAGACGTGGCGCATCTCCTGAGCCGACTTGAGGTAGAAGTCCTCCGCGTCGAACTTGAACCGGTTGGGGTCCATCATGGTCGAGCCCGACTGGACGCAGAGCAGCGCCGCGTGGGCCTTCGCGTCCTCGGCCTTGGTGTAGTGCAGGTCGTTGGTGGCGACCAACGGCAGCTTGAGGTCCCGGGCCAGCTTGATCAGGTCCTTCTGGACCCGCCGCTCGATCTCGAGGCCGTGGTCCATCAGCTCGACATAGACGTTGTCGGCGCCGAAGAGGTCACGCAGCTCGCCGGCGACCTCCCTCGCCTCGTCGTACTTCCCGAAGCGCAGCTTGGTCTGGATCTCGCTCGAGGGGCAGCCGGTGGTGACGATCAGGCCCTTGCCGTAGGTGGACAGGAGCTCGCGGTCGATGCGCGGCCACTTCGTGTACACCTGGTCGAGCGAGGCGATCGAGGTCATCCGGAACAGGTTGTGCATGCCCTCGTTGTTCTCGGCGAGCATCGTCATGTGGGTGTAGGCGCCACCACCCGAGATGTCGTCGCGGCCCCCGTCACCCCAGCTGACCTTGGTCCGGTCGCTCCGGTGCGTGCCGGGGGTGAGGTAGGCCTCGACGCCGATGATCGGCTTGACCCCCGTGCCTCTGGACTTCTTCCAGAACTCGTAGGCGCCGAAGACGTACCCGTGATCGGTCGTCGCGAGGGCCGGCATGCCCATCCGCGCCGCCTCCGAGAAGAGGTCGCCGATCCGGGCCGCCCCGTCGAGCATCGAGTACTCCGTGTGCACGTGCAGGTGCACGAAGTTCTGGTCTGGTCTCGGAGCGGATTGGGTCGACATCGGGGTCGAGTCTAGGCCTCGCCGACGACACCCCTCGGCGTGTCGCAACGGGTGTCGCGCCAGATGTCACCGACGGTCGGGACCCGGCCCAGCGGCATACGGGATCGTCTCGCTCGAAAGGTTCACCTTCACGTGGAAGGTCACCCCGGTCAGAGGGTCGCGACGACGTCGAGCGCGTGCTGGAGATCGGCTGGGTACTCGCTCTCGAAGTGGACGTACTTGCCGGTGCCTGGATGCTCGAAGCCGAGGCCCACGGCGTGCAGCCACTGTCGGTCCAGACCGAGCTTCTTGGCCAGCGTCGGGTCGGCGCCATAGAGCGGGTCACCACAGCACGGATGCTTGATGGCCGCCATGTGAACCCGGATCTGGTGCGTCCGACCCGTCTCGAGATGGATGTCGAGCAGGCTGGCGTGGCGGAAGGCCTCACGCACCTCGTAGTGCGTCACCGATGGCTTGCCGCTGCGCATCACGGCGAACTTGTAGTCATGCCCGGGGTGCCGACCGATCGGGGCGTCGATCGTCCCGACGAGCGGGTCCGGGAGGCCCTGGACGAGCGCGTGGTAGTTCTTGTCGACCGCCCGCGTCCGGAAGGCCTGCTTCAGCCTCGAGTAGGCGTACTCGCTCTTGGCGACGACCATCAGGCCACTGGTCCCGACGTCGAGGCGGCTGACGATCCCCTGGCGCTCCGGCGCCCCGGAGGTGGAGACCCGGAAGCCGGCGGCAGCGAGCCCGCCGACGACGTCCGGGCCGACCCAGCCGACACTCGGATGCGCTGCCACCCCGACAGGCTTGTCGACGACGATGATGTCGTCGTCGTCGTGGATGATCCGCATCCCGGGCACCGGCTCTGCCACCACCGTGACGCTCGGCCCCTCGTCCGGCGCCGGCAACGACACCTCGAGCATGGTCCCGGGCGCGAGTCGATCGGACTTCGCCACCGCCTTGCCGTCGACGACGACGAGCCCCGCCCCGGCGAGGCCTGCCGCCTTGGTGCGGGAGAGACCGAAGAGTCGCGCCACCCCGGCATCGACCCGCTCTCCGGCCAGGCCGTCGGGAACGAGGACGGTGCGCAGCTCAGCCATCCGGCTGCCCCCCTGACTTCTCGGTCGAGGCCTGCTGCTTCTTGTCGCGGCGGCCATCGACCCCGATCCCGAGCAGGGCCAGGACGACGATGAGGGCTGCGGCGCCCACGATCCAGATGTCAGCCACGTTCCCGATGAACCAGCCGTTGTAGTCGATGAAGTCGACGACGTGGCCCTCGCCACCGCCCGGCGGTCGGGCGAACCGGTCGGTCAAGTTGCCCAGGGCGCTCCCCAGGAGGAGGCCGAGAGCCAGCGCCCACGCCCTGGAGCCGAGGTCCTTGGCGACGTAGACGATGGCGATGAGCACCACCACGGCGATGAGCGTCATGACCCAGGTGTTGCCCGCCCCCAGCGACAACGCCGCGCCCGGGTTGCCGATCAACCGGAGCTGGATGAGCTCGCCGATGAAAGGCCGCGGTTGCCCGTCGGCGAGCAGCTCGAGTGCGACCAGCTTGGTCAGCTGGTCGCTCGCGTACGCCAGCACGGCAACGACGACGAGGAGAGCGAACAACCGCCTGCGGCGCGCCCCAGGCGGATGGTCACGGCGGTCGGCGTCGTCCATGGGTGCTGCGGGTGGTCCTCGTCGGTCGTCCGGATCCGGCCCCGACGGTCCGCGAGCCGGAACCGCCGGCACGCCGGCAGGCTCCGGTCGGGTCCGACCGACGGGATGGGGTGGCTCGGACACGGCATCGACGCCCGCTCGGGGCGTCGATGGTGTCTCGCTGGGGGTCAGTGGCGGTCCTGCTTCTCCTGGCATGTCATGCACAGGGTCGCACGAGGACGGGCCTGAAGTCGAAGTTTGCCGATCGGGCTGCCGCAGTTCTCGCAGATCCCATAGGTCCCCGCCTCGAGCTGCTCGAGAGCATGCTCGGCCTGGGCCAGTCCAGCGCGAGCGTTGGCCGCCAAGGCGATCTCATGGACCCGCTCGGCGGTCTTTGCGCCTGCGTCGGCCTGGTCGTCGCCGGCGCCGTCACTCGAGGCCCGCAGCAGATCGTCGAGCTCGCGTTCGGCGACCTCCAGCTCCTGCCGATGGACCTCGATCTCCTCCTCCAGGATGCCGCGAACCTCCTTGATCTCGGCCTCGCTCCAGGGGCTCTCGTCGTCCTTGACGCGAAGCCGTTCGGCCAGCTTGCGTGCGCGCGTAGCGGTGGTGGTCTTCGCCGCGGACGTCGCCTCGGCGCTGGTGGTGCTCTTCACGGATGCTGCTTTCCTGGTTGATGTGGACGTGCCGGTAGTGGCTCTGGCCGAGCCCGCCCTCGCCGAGGACTTCGCAGCCGGGGCCTTCTTCGTGGTCGGGGCCGTCTTCGTCGCGGGGGCCTTGTTCGTGGCGGGGGCCTTCGTGGCCGCGGCCTTCTTCGTGGCTGGGGACTTCTTCGTCGCTGGGGACTTCTTCGTGGCTGGGGCAGCCACGGTCTTTGCAGCGGTCCTGGGAGCGGTCGTCCTGGCGACCACGTTCCTCGACGAGGTGGTCTTGCCCGCGCCCCGGGCCGCGCCAGTCTTCCTCGCGGCTGTCTTCTGCGCGGCTGGCTTCTGGGTTGGCGGCTTCTTCGTACCCGCAGCCGTCTTCTTGGCCGCCGTCTTCGTGGCAGCCGTCTTCTTGGGCGCCGTCTTGGTCGCCGTGGTCTTCTTCGCCGCTGTCGTCGGGGTGCGCTTGGCGGTCGCCGCTGCACTCGACTTCCGTGTCGCCGCGGTCGCCGCGGTCGCCGCCGCCCGAGCAGCCGACGGCTTGGTGCGTGTCGCCGTCGCCGCCGCGCTCTTGGGGGCTGCGGCTGCTTTCGTCGTGGGAGCCTTGGCCGCCCGGGTCCGTGCCGAGGGCGTCTTCGGTGCTGCCATGTGGTCCTCCGTCGCTGGGGCCCGTCCACCTTGACAAGTGCCGCCGACAATAGGCGTCTCAGCGCCTGCAGACAAACGTGAAACGCCGAACCGGGCGGCTTGGTTCGTCTCCTGAGACGGTGAGTGCCGCCGGGGACACACCGACGGCCGCCCGGATCAACCGGGCGGCCGTTGGTGTGTCGAGGTGCTGGTGTGGCGCTGCGGCTGGTCAGCCCTGGGCGCTGCCGCTCCTGGCCGCGTCCTGGACGCTGCCATCGAGGTCGTGGAGCTGACCCTCGATGTAGGACTTGAGATTGGTGCGGTAGTTCCGCTCGAAGCCGCGCAGCTCCTCGATCTTGCGATCGAGCAGGCTCTTCTGGCGCTCGAGGTCCTCGAGAACCGCAGCCTTCTTCTGCTGCGCCTCCGCGACCATGCCGGTGGACCGTTCACGTGCCTCGGTGAGCAGCTCATCCCGCTTGGCGGTGGCCTCGGCCAGCATCTGGTCGCGCTGGGCCGTTGCCTCCGCGAGCAGCCGGTCTCGCTGGGCGGTCGCGGTTGCGGTCATCTCGGCAGCCTTCCGGGCGGCCTCTTCATGCTTGGCCTGACCGGTGGAGAGCAGCTCGTCGTACTTGCTCTGTCCCGTGGTGAGCAGCTCCCGGTGACGGGCCTCCGCCTCGCCGATGAGCTGGTTGCGTCGAGCCTCGCCGGCCGCGACGTGCTCGTCGTGCAGCCGCTGCGCCAGCGCAATGACGCCGGCGGCGTCCGCGCCCGCGGTGTTTGCCGGGGCGCTCTGGGGCTCGGCACGCACCATGGTGGCCTTCTGCTCCGCGGCGCGCGCAGCCTCCTCGGCGACCCGCGCCTGCTCGCGCGCCTTGGTCAGCTTGGCCTCGGCGTCAGCCACCTGCGTGTTGAGCGAGTTCAGCTTGGCCTGAGCGTCGTTGAGAGCCTTCTCGTCGACGGCTGCGCGGGCAGCTGCCTCCGCTCGGTCCGCGTCGGCCTTCGCGCGCTCGATGCGCTCCCGGGCCGCGCGCTCGGCGGCGTCCGCCTCGGCCTTCGCCTTGGCGGCTCGGTCCGTCGCGGCCTTGAAGGCCCGCTCGGCGTCCTGGATCTTCGCCGTGAGCGCCCCGAGCTTGGCGTCGTCACCCGGACGTGCCACGGGAGGCATGGCCTGGGTCGGACCGTCGCTGCGCACCGCCGGCTGGTTCTTGCTCGCGCGGCAGTCGTTGAGCTGCTTCAGGTAGTCGTCACGCTGCTCGATGAGCGAACGCATCTCCGCCACGATCTCGTCGAGGAAGTCGTCGACGTCCCGCTCCTCATAACCACGTCGGAACTGCGTGGTTTGGAAATGCTTGTTCAGCACCTGCTCCGGCGTAAGCGCCATGTGTCACCTCGATACAGACGTAATGGTCAGGGCCCAACTTATCTAACGAACAGGTCACAGCCCAAAGCCACATGATGCCATTGACACATGTGGACCCGCTGCACCCGCCCATCCCTCGGTGCCGAAGCAGCCGGTTCATGGAGCGTGAGGGTCGCGTTGCCCCCCTTCGTCCTCGTCGCCATGGCTCAGAACCAGGCGGGCAAGTTGAGCGCGAAGGAGGTCAGGAGCATCAGCACCAGGAAGCTGAGGTCGAGTCGCACACCCCCGAGCGTCGGCGACGGGATCACCTTGCGCAGCGCCTTGAGCGGCGGGTCGGTCACGGTGTAGACGGCCTCGGCGAGGACGAGAACAAGACCGCTCGGCCGCCACGAACGCGACAGGACCTGGACCCACTCCAGCACGAAACGGGCAATGAGTGCGATGAAGAAGGTGAAGACCACCACTCCATAGATGGTCCAGATCACGTTCATGGTGCCCAGTGTCCCTGATGAAGTGGCAGCGTCAGAAATCGGGCCCGCGACCTGTGGCAGCGGAGCCCGATCCTGACGCGTGGTCGAGTGAGTGGCAGGTCAGCTCTGGTTGAAGAAGCCGCGGGTGGCCGGCGAGGTCGCCTCGGGCTCGTCCGCCGAGATCTCGACATGCGCCGGGGACAGGAGGAAGACCTTCGAGGTCACTCGCTCGATGGTGCCGTGCAGGCCGAAGACCAGCCCGGCGGCGAAGTCGACGAGCCGTTTGGCATCCGCATCGTCCATGTCGCTGAGGTTCATGATGACCGGCACCTGGTCTCGGAACCACTCGCCGATGTTCTTCGCCTCGTTGTACGTCCGCGGGTGGATCGTCGTGATCCGGTTGAGGGAGTGCACCTCCGGGTCGCGCACGACGGCGGCGACCGGCCGCTTCGTCGGCAGTGGCGTCACGGCGGCCGTGTGCTCCGAGCCGTCGTCGAAACGCTCCTGCTCGTCGTAGGCGTCGTAGTCGTCGTACCGATCGTGACGCGGGTCCTCTTCGCTGAGTCCCAGGTACACCATCGTCTTGCGCAGTGCCCCTGCCATGCCAACTCCCAAACGTTCGGATGCGGTTGGCTTCGACGTTACAGAAGGGGCGGGCGTGATCCGAGGATTGCGGTTCCGACACGCAGGTGTGTCGCGCCATGCCGGATCGCGGCCTCGAGGTCTCCGCTCATCCCGGCAGACACCCAGTCCGCGCCGGGGTGCCCCTCCCGGAGACTGCGCGCGAGCTCCACGAGGGCCGCGAAGGCGATGTCTGGATCGGCACCGAGGGGAGCCACCGCCATGACGCCCTTGAGGACGAGGCCGGCGTGCTCGGAGACGACGGAGGCCAGGCCCGGGACGTCATCAGGCAGCGCTCCTCCACGAGAGGTGTCGCCGTCGAGGCTGACCTGGATCAGCACCGACAAGGGGCGACCGCGCTCGAGCGCCCCGGCAGCGAGTCCCGTCAGGAGCTTCGTGCGGTCGACGGAGTGCACCACGTCGGCGTAGGCCGCGACGTGGCGTGCCTTGTTGGACTGGAGGCGCCCGACGAAGTGGAGCTCCAGCTCCGATCCGGCGGGCAACTCCTGGCGGACCGACGCGATCTTCGGGCCCGCTTCCTGGTCCTTGTTCTCCCCGATGGCGCGGACCCCGAGCTCGTGCAGCAGCAGGACGTCGCTGGGGGGGAAGTGCTTCGTGACGACCACGAGCGTGACCCCGGCCGGGTCCCGACCGGCTTCCGCGCAGGCCGCATCGATGCGCTCACGGACGAGCTGCAGGCCGTGCGCCAGCTCGCGTCGGCGCGACGACAACGGTGGGGTGCTCACCGGTCCCCCCGGCCGTGGAGAACGATGACACCGGCGAACCGGCCGGTGGTCTGGTGACGCCGGTATGAGTAGAGGTCCTCGTCCTCGCGCGTGCAGCCGCCCACGCGTTCGACCATGACGTCCAGGTGGGTGAGCTGCTCGGCCACTCCCGCAGCGACGTCGATCGCGGGGGTCCCGGACCATGAGGTGGCCACGGAGCTGGGTGCCACGGACCGGGCGCGCTCCACGAGCTCGGCCGGCACCTCGTAGCAGCGCCCGCACACCGACGGGCCCACGATGGCGGCCACCCGCTCGGCGCCGAGTGCTCGCATCGCCTCGACAGCCCGGGGAACCACCCCTCGGAGCAGGCCCGGGCGACCGGCGTGCACCGCCCCGACAACGCCGCGCTGGACGTCATGGAGCAGCACGGGCACGCAGTCGGCAACCAGGACGGCGAGCCCGAGCTCGGTCGCGGTCGAGACGACCCCATCAGCCTCCGGCACCGGGCGCTGCCACGGACCACTGACCTCGACCACCTCCGAACCGTGCACCTGGTTGAGGAAGACGAGGCGCTCCGGAGGCAGACCGAGCGAGGCCGCCACGAGCTCGCGATTCTGCTGGACGAGCTCGGCGTCGTCACCGACGTGGCCGCCGAGGTTGAGGCCGACGTAGGGGCCGGCGCCTCGACCGGGCGCACGGCTGGTGAACCCCGCCTCCACCCAGCGGCCGTCGATGGGGGGAATCCTCGATCGCCAGTAGAACACCGACCAAACCTATCCCGGCGTTCCGCGCTCAGTGGGTCGGCACCGACGCAGTCGGTTCGCCGTCACCGGCGCGCCTGCGCTGCGGGGCCCGGCGTGCTCGCCGGGCCCCGCATCACGAGGTCACTTGAGGAAGTCGGGCACGTCGAGGTCGTCGCTCTCCTCGAAGGTCACCTGGCGCGGCGGTTGCGTGGACCGAGGCGGCTGCTGGGTCGGCAGCTGCTGTGAGGGGGCCGGCCCCGACGTCGCGTGCTGGGGAGCACTGTGGTTGACCGGCTGGTGGTCCTGCTGCCCCGGGGGTTGAGCCGTGCTCTGCGCGTGCCCTCCAGCCGAGGCGTGAACGGGGACCTGGCCCGCATGCGGTGCAGCCTCCGCCGACGCCGGGATGGGGTGCGACTGTGGGGCAGACACGACCGTGGCCGGAGCATGGTTGTTGTGTGTGGACGCCGCCGCGGTCCGCGGGCTCATGACCTGGCCGAGCGCGCGGTCGTCCTGACGCTTCGTCGGTCCGCCGCCATCGAAACCCGCCGCGATGACCGTGACGCGAACCTCGTCGCCGAGGGCGTCGTCGATGACCGCGCCGAAGATGATGTTGGCCTCGGGGTGGGCAGCCTCCTGAACGAGCCGGGCAGCCTCGTTGATCTCGAAGAGCCCGAGGTCGCTGCCACCTTGAACCGAGAGAAGCACGCCGTGGGCACCGTCGATGGAGGCCTCGAGCAGGGGCGAGCTGATGGCGAGCTCCGCCGCCTGCACGGCTCGGTCCTCACCGCGCGCGGACCCGATGCCCATCAGGGCCGAGCCCGCCCCCTGCATGACCGACTTGACGTCGGCGAAGTCAAGGTTGATGAGACCTGGCGTCGTGATGAGATCAGTGATGCCCTGGACGCCGGAGAGGAGCACCTGGTCGGCGGACCGGAAGGCATCCATCATCGAGACGTTGCGGTCACTGATCGACAGGAGCCGGTCATTGGGAATGACGATCAGCGTGTCGACCTCCTCGCGGAGCGAACCGATCCCGGCCTCGGCCTGGTTGGCCCGGCGACGCCCCTCGAAGGTGAACGGTCGCGTGACGACTCCGATGGTCAGCGCGCCGAGACCGCGGGCGATCCGGGCCACGACGGGCGCACCGCCGGTGCCGGTGCCGCCACCCTCACCGGCGGTCACGAACACCATGTCGGCGCCCTTGATGACCTCCTCGATCTCCTCGGCGTGGTCCTCTGCGGCCTTCTTGCCGACCTCCGGATCGGCTCCTGCGCCGAGACCCCGGGTCAGCTCACGCCCGACGTCGAGCTTCACGTCGGCATCGCTCATGAGCAGCGCCTGGGCGTCGGTGTTGATCGCAATGAACTCGACACCCTTGAGGCCGACCTCGATCATGCGGTTGATGGCATTGACCCCACCGCCGCCGATGCCGACGACCTTGATGACGGCCAAGTAGTTCTGCGGTGCTGCTGCCACGAGAGTGGGCCTTCCTGGATGGTGTTGCAGGGTGCTGCGGTGTGCTGGGCGGTAGTTCTGTGGTTGGCGGGTGTGTGTTGGTCTGGGGTGGTGGAGCCGGTGGGCCGCCGCTGCGGCGCCGACGCCGTGCCGAGCCGGCCGTCCCGAACCTTCAGCCCGCCAACCTTAAACGTCGACCTCAAGGTTACGGTTTGGTCACGAACCCGTGCCCCGACGGTATGCCGTGGGAGGAGGCGGTTCAACCCACGGCGCGGCGTGTCGCCAGGTCGATTGTCATAGCCGTCGACGGACGGGCGTGGCCCGAGACACCGGGACCATGCCAGTCAGCGCAGGTCGGCCCGAGCGTCGCGGCCGACCGGGCAACCCCGGGTCACCGGGTCACCGGCGCCTCCGGAACAGTCACGTCGATCGTCTGGCCCGGCTGCTTCACGAGGAGGGCGACGAGCTTCGCCTTGACGGCGGCGTCACCCGGCCCACCCCACCGCACGGTGCGAACGCCACCGGGCGCGGCCACCGTGAAGGTGACCCGATCTCCTCCCGAGATGGTCACATCGTCCACGGCCCGGCGCAGGTCCGGGTCGAGGACGGCCAGTGCCTGGAGGACCGCCTTGACCCCGTCCTCGCTCGCGCTGCCGCCGGTCGAGGAGACCACCGGCAGCGACGTGGGTGCCGTGTCGACGGTCCGGAAGGCAACGCCCTCGAGGTCGTAGAGGTCCACTGCTCCGGACGGGAGACGAACCCCCAGGACGGCGACGCGGGGGGTCACCTCGATGACGACGCTGTGCGGAAGGCTGCGCGAGACGGAGACGTGGACCCAGCGGCGGTCCTGCTCCAGACGGGCAGATGCGGCGGCCGTGTCGACTCGCATGACGGGCCCCCCCAACGGGACGGCGGCGACGTCACGGACCGCCCGCGCCTGCCACGTCGAGACGCCTCTGACCTCCACGCGCTCCGCCAGCAGGAGTGAGCTGAAGTAGCCCAGCCACACGACCCCGCCGACGACCGCGGTGACGAGAGTGAGCACCAGCGCGATGAGCAGCGGTCGGCGGCGGGCGCGCGCCGCCCGTCGCTCGAATCGCGCCCTGGCCGAAGGCAGCCCGCGGCCCGGCTCTTCGCCCGCTCGGGCTCGGGTCAGGAGTCTCATCCCGACTCTCCTCCGAGGAGCCGCAGCACCTCCGGTCCGATCATGGTGACGTCGCCGGCTCCGACCGTGAGGACGAGGTCACCACGTCGCGCCAGCTGCACGACGACCTCGGGCACCTCGGCCCAGGATGGGACGTAGTGGACCTCCGTCCGGTGGCTGGCGGCTGCGACCGAGTCCGCGACGAGCTGGCCGGAGACGCCGGGCACCGGATCCTCACGTGCTGCATAGACGTCCATGACCACGACGACGTCGGCCGGGGCGAGACCGCGCCCGAGTTCCGTCGCGAAGTCGCGAGTGCGGCTGTAGAGGTGGGGCTGGAAGACGACGATGAGCCGGCCAGGTGGCTCGACGAGCTGAGCCGCGGTCTCGACGACCGCCGCCACCTTGCCTGCATTGTGGGCGTAGTCATCGACCACGACGACGCCGGACGCCTCCCCCTTCGGCTCGAAGCGCCGGCGCGTGCCGGTGAACGACGCCAACCCGGCCAGGACCCGACCCGGGTCCTGGCCCAGGCCATGGACGGCGGCTGCGTAGGCGGCCGCGGCGTTCAGGGCATTGTGACGCCCGGGGATGCCCAGCGTCAGCGTGTGCTCCACGCCTGCGTCGACCAGCGTTGCGCCACTGGTCAGCCCGTCCTGCCGGTGGTGACGGAGGACGACGTCGGCATCGGCGCTGAAGCCGTAGGTGAGTACTCGAGTGCCCGCGGCGCCGGCGGATGCGGCGAGCGCTCTCGCCCCGGCGTCATCCGCACAGGTGACGAGCAGGCCTCCTGCTCGGACCGTCCGGACGAACGCGTCGTACGCGGCCTGGACGACGGGGAAGTCGCCGTAGAAGTCGAGGTGGTCCGGCTGGACGTTCGTGACGATGGCGACCTCGGGGCGGTAGACGATGAAGGAGCCGTCGCTCTCGTCGGCCTCGACGACGAAGACGTCGTCAGTCCCCTGATGCGCGTTGGTGCCGTGCCGGGCCAGCTCCCCGCCCACGGCGAAGGAGGGGTCGAGCCCGCATCCCTGCAGTGCGACCGTCAGGAGGGATGTCGTCGTGGTCTTGCCGTTCGCGCCGGCCACAGCGACGGGACGCTGACCGTGCATCAGGCTCGCCAGGCCCTGGGCCCGGTGGAGCACTCGCGCACCTCGGCGGCGCGCGGCGCGCAGCTCGACGTTGTCGTCGCGGATCGACGATGACACCACGATCGTCCCTGCGCCCTCCTGGTGCTTCTCGTCGAAACCGACCCAGACGGTGGCGCCCTCACTGGCCAGTGCCTTGAGAACGGGGACGTCCTTGGCGTCGCTGCCGGTGACGGAGATGCCACGCGCCAGCATGATCCGCGCGACCCCGGACATCCCAGCACCGCCGATCGCGAGGAAATGCACGGAGCCGAGGTCCTCAGCACGTGGGACTGGTGACAAGAAGTCGAATCGCGCCGCCGCAAAGGGGTGTTCGACTGTGGGCCACGCGCTCACCGGCGGGACCTCCAGGCTTCCTCGACGAGGTCGGCCAGGGCCTCGTCGGCTGTCCGCTCACCCAGCTCGGCTGCGGCTCGGGCCATGGCGGTAAGGCGGTCGTTGTCGCGCGCCAAGGGAATCAGGTTGGCCTGCAACCAGCCCGGCGTCAGGGCCGCGTCCTCGACGATCACACCACCTCCTGCCGACACGACGTCAGCGGCATTGAGTCGCTGCTCGCCGTTGCCGATCGGCAGGGGCACGTAGACGGCGGGGAGACCCACGGCAGCCAGCTCACAGACGGTGTTGGCGCCGGCTCGGCACACGACCAGATCCGCTGCGGCGTAGGCGAGCTCCATGCGGTCCGCGTAGGGCACGACGACGTACGGTGCCCCTCCTTCGGGTCGGTCGGGGGTGAAGTCCTTGTCGAGACCGGTGACGTGCAGCACCTGGACACCGGCGCGGCTGAGCTCCCGGGAGGAGGCCCCGAAGGCGTCGTTGATTCGCTTGGCACCAAGCGAACCACCGGTGGCCAGGACAGTCGTCCGGTCGGGGTCGAGCCCGAAGTAGGCGCGCGCCTCGGCCCGCAGCGCGGCCCGGTCGAGCTGGGTGATCTCACGACGCAGCGGCATGCCGATCCGTCGGGCGCCGGGCAGCCGGGTGGCGGAGAACGTGGTGGCGACGAAGGGGGTCCACCGGGCTCCCAGTCGGTTCGCCAGTCCGGCGCGAGCGTTCTGCTCGTGAATGACGATCGGCACGTGCCGCCTGCGGGCGGCAAGGTAGGCCGGGGTGCTCACATAGCCGCCGAACCCGACGACGACCTCTGCACTGGTCTCGTCCATGGCGCGGCCCGCGGCAGCCACCGCGTCCTTCAGCCGGCCCGGGAGCCGCAACAGGTCGACGCCGGGTCGGCGCGGGAGCGGCACCTTCGGGACGAATCTCAGGTCGAAGCCCCGGGATGGAACCAGTCGGGCCTCGAGCCCGACACGAGTGCCGAGGGCAGTGACGACGATGTCGCCGTGACGGCGCACAAGAGCGTCCGCGAGAGCCAGCAGCGGCGACACGTGGCCCGCGCTGCCTCCCCCGGCGAGCAGGACGGAGGTGGGCGAGGACACGGGGATCACCGGCTTCTGAAACGGGCTGGACGAGAGGGCAGGCGGGAGGGCAGCACGCTGAGCGTCCGCTTGATGACGCCGGGGCGCGCCTCGAGCAGCGCGCGACAGCCGGGCTCGTTGCGCGCGAAGGCGAGGAGCATGCCGAGGGCCAGCAGGGTCGTCACCAGCGAGGACCCCCCGGCCGAGACGAGCGGCAGCGGCACGCCGACGACGGGCAGCAGCCCGATGACCGAGCCGATGTTGATGATCGCCTGGCCGATGAGCCACGCCATCACTCCGGCGGAGGCGACCCGGACGAACCGATCCTGGGTCCGGGTGACGAGTCGGTAGCAGGCCCAGGCCAGCAGGCCGAAGAGGACGAGGACGAGGAGGGTCCCGGGCAGGCCGAGCTCCTCCCCGATGATGGCGAAGATGAAGTCGTTGTGCGCCTCCGACAACCATCTCCACTTCTCCTTGGAGCCACCCAACCCGACACCCCACCAACCACCGTCGGCGAGCGCGTACATGCCGTGAACCGACTGCCCGCACCAGCTGTCCGGGTCGGACTGGCACTCGGGGTCAAGCCAGTTGCTGATCCGGCTCATCCGGTTGCTGCTCGTCGCGACGAGATAGGCGACGCCCGAGACCACGGCGAGACCACCGAGCACGAAGAGTCGTTTGGGGGCGCCCGCCACGAAGAGGACTCCCGTGACGATGACTCCCATGACCAGGCCCGTCCCCAGGTCCTGCCCCGCGAGGACGAGGGCGAGGACGATGGCTGAGATGGGCAGGACGTAAGGGAGGATCGCGTGGAGCCAGTGGCCGACGAGGCTGCCCTTGTTGGCGAAGATGGCTCCCCCGGTCAGGACGAGGGCGAGCTTGGCGAACTCGGAGGGCTGGACCTGGACCGGCCCCAGAGCCAGCCAGTTGAGGTTGCCGCCGGACCTGACGCCGAGGCCGGGCACGAAGATGGCCGCCTGGAGGACGAGAGCCCCGACGAGGGACAGGCCCGCGAGCCTGCGCCACCACCGGACCGGCCACCGGGACGCCCAGGTCGCCACCCCGGCACCGATGGCGGCGAAGAGCAGCTGCTTCGCGAAGACCGTGTAGGAAGCCTCGTCCGCGAGGAGGGACTCGACGCTGGACGCCGAGAACACCATGATCAGGCCGAAGACGACGAGCGTGGTCGTGACCCCGAGGAGCAGGTAGTAGGTCGTCAGCGGCGACTCGAGCTTGCCGAAGTGCAGGATCGGCGGGCCTGCGGCAGCGTCCTTGGACGGGGGGCGCGATGCGGGGCGCCTGGTCGTCGAGGTGGCCGTCGGCCCCTGACTCGGCGCGGCGGCAGGTCGGGCGCGCGAGACGGATCGGCGCCGGGCCGACACCGAGCTCACAGGTCGCCCCCGCTCGCCTCCATGTGCCGCCGGACCGCCTCCTCGAAGGCGTCGCCGCGGGCGCCGTAGTTGGTGAACATGTCCATGGAGGCAGCAGCGGGTGCGAGCAGGACGACGTCTCCCGGGTGCGCGAGGCGCGCCGCGTGGGAGACGACCAGGTCCATGACTCCAGTCTCCGTGTCGGGCAGGTCCACGACCGGGACATCGGGCGCGTGTCGGGCGAGAGCCTCGGCGATCCTCGCCCGGTCGGCCCCGATGAGCACGACCCCGCGCAGCCGGGACGCCACCTCCTCGACCAGGCTGTCGACGTCTGCCCCCTTGAGCAGGCCCCCGGCGATCCAGATGACGCTGTCGAAGGAGGTCAGGGCCGCAGCGGCCGCGTGCGTGTTGGTCGCCTTGGAGTCGTTGACCCACCGGACCCCTCGCACCGTGGCCACTTCGGCGATCCGATGACGGTCGGGCCGGAACGACCTGAGCCCGTCGCGCACGGCGATCGGGCCGACGCCGTAGGCCCGAGCCAGGGCGGCAGCGGCGAGGGCGTTGGCCAGGTAGTGCGGCGCCACGGAGGGCGCGTCGCCGCGTAGGTCGTCGAGGGTGCACAGCTCTGCGGCAGACCGTTGCCGCTGCTCCACGAAGGCGCGGTCGGCCAGGACGTCGTCGACGACACCGATCATCGACGGTGCCGGGATTCCGGTGGTGAAGCCGATGGCGCGGCAGCCCTCGACGACGTCGGCGTCCATGACCAGCTGCTCGGTCTGGATGTCGGCGACGTTGTAGATGCAGGCCAGGTGGGTGCGGTCGTAGATCTTTCCCTTGGCACGCAGGTACTCGGCATAGGAGCCGTGCCAGTCCAGGTGGTCCGGAGCCACGTTCAGCACCGCCGACGCCACCGCCGAGATCGACCGTTGCCAGTGCAGCTGGAAGCTCGAGAGCTCGACCGCGAGGACGTCGTACGGCTGGGGGTGCAGGACTGCCTCCAGGATCGGCGTGCCGACATTGCCCGCGGAGGTGGCCCGAAGACCCGAGGCCCGCAGGATCGAGGCAAGCATGTTGACCGTCGTCGTCTTGCCGTTGGTGCCCGTCACGGTCAGCCATGGCGCCGCCCCCTCGAGCGGTCGCATCCGCCAGGCGAGCTCGACCTCCCCCCAGATGGGCAGGCCACGCGTCGTCGCAGCCAGCATCAGCGGATCGTGGGGCGGGACCCCGGGTGAGGTCACGACGAGCTCGGTGTCCTGGGGCGGCTCGTGGAGGTGCTGCGGACCCAGCCGGACGTCGACGCCGAGGATGTCGAGGATCGTGGCCCGCTCGGTGATGACGTCGGTGATGTCGCGCGAGACAGCCGTGACCCGGGCTCCACGTTCGGCGAGGGCGTCGGCGGCTGCGAAGCCCGAGATGCCGAGCCCGACGACGAGCACTCGGAGGCCGGACCAGTCTGCGTCTCGATGGGTCAGACCGGGACGTGGCTCGAAGGCGGGATCGAAGGTCATTGCGTGCCCACCACCCACTCGGCGTAGAAGATGCCCAACCCGAACGCGACGAAGAGACCGGCGATGATCCAGAACCGCACGACGACGGTCACCTCGTGCCAGCCCACCATCTCAAAATGATGGTGCAGCGGGGCCATCCGCAGCACCCGTTTGCTGGTCGTCTTGAACGAGATGACCTGGGCCATGACCGACAGCGTCTCGAGCACGAAGAGGCCGCCGAGGATGACGATGAGCAGCTGGGTGCGCGTCGTGATGGCGAGGCCGGCGAGGGCCCCGCCGAGAGCGAGGGACCCGGTGTCGCCCATGAAGATCTTCGCGGGGGTGGCGTTCCACCAGAGGAAGCCGAAGCAGGCTCCCATGCCGGCCGCCGCGACGAGGGCCAGGTCGTGGGAGTCGCGCACCTCGTAGCACTTGATCCCCGGGTTGATCTGGCAGTTCTGGTTGAAGGTCCAGAGACTGATCAGGACGTAGGCGCCGAAGACCATCGTCGAGACCCCCGTCGCCAGCCCGTCGAGGCCGTCGGTGAGGTTCACGCCGTTGGACGTCCCCGCGATCATGAGGTTGGCCCAGATGACGAAGAGGATCATCCCCACGAGCGTCCCGGCGAAGGCCAGGTTGAGGTTGGTGTCGCGGACGAACGAGATGAACGGCGACGCCGGCGTCCGGTACTGCTCGTTGGGGAACTGGAGGACGAGCACGGCGAAGATCACGCCGACCAGGGTCTGCCCGAAGAGCTTCTCGCGGGAGCGCAGACCGAGGCTGCGCTGCTTGGAGATCTTGATGAAGTCGTCGAGGAACCCGACGAGCCCGAGTCCTGCCATCAGGAAGAGAACCAGCACGCCACTGGCCGTCACCGGGGTCAGCGTGACGACGTGCGCCACCGCGTAGGCCCCGAGGGTCGAGGCGAGGATGACCGCGCCGCCCATCGTCGGGGTGCCGCGCTTGGTGTGGTGGGTCGTCGGACCATCGTCGCGGACGAACTGGCCGTAGCCACGCCGGACCAGGAACTTGATGAAGAGCGGAGTGCCGAGGAGGGAGAAGAGCAGTGAGAACGCGGCGGCCGCGAGGACACCCTTCACTGCTCCACCGTCCTTTCGTGTCGGGCCTGGGGATCGTCGGCGGCGGACGCCGCCCATTCGCCGGTGCCGGCGAGCCGGTCACCGAGCCACCGTAGCCCGCTGTCCCGACTCGACTTCAGAAGCACCACGTCGCCGGGTCGCACGCGCTCCTGGAGGTAGTCGTGTGCAGCGTCGACGTCCGCCACCCGCACGGCAGCGCCGTACGCGGCTGCCCCCGCGCCGACCGCCACCACGTGGTCGACACCCAGCCCAGCGGCATACGACCCGATGGCGGCGTGCTCGCTGTCACTGTCGGGCCCGAGCTCGAGCATCTCGCCGAGCACGGCCCACCGCTCCCCCGTCGTCACGATGGCCGCGAGGGCGTCGAGCGCCGCCCGCATCGAGTCCGGGTTGGCGTTGTAGGCGTCGTTGACGACGACCACGCCGTCCGGCCGCTCGGTGATCTCCATCCGCCAGCGGCTCATCGACGTGGCTCGCGAGAGCGCCGCGGCCACCCCGGCGAGCGGCAGGCCCAGCTCCAGCGCCGCAGCAGCGACGGCCAGGGAGTTGCCCACGTGGTGGGCTCCGCTCAGCTGCAAGGTGACCCGAGCACGTCCCTGGGGCGCGACGAGGTCGTATGCCGCTCTGCCCAGCTCGTCGACGACCACGTCCTCCGCGCGCACCTCCGCCTCGGGCGAGAGCCCGACGAGCTGGACGCGGGACGCCAGGCCGTGCGCCATGGCGGCCACGAGCGGGTCGTCGGCGTTGAGGATGGACAAGCCCTCGGATGGCACCGCCTTCGGCAGCTCGGACTTCGCGGCGGCGATGTTGGCACGCGAGCCGAACTCCCCGACGTGTGCGGTGCCGACGTTGAGGACGATGGCCACGGTGGGTGGCGCGATCTGCGTGAGGTAGTCGATGTGGCCGATCCCCCTGGCGCCCATCTCGGCGACGAGGAAACGAGTGCTGGGAGTGATCCGGCACACGGTGAGCGGCACCCCGATCTCGCCGTTGAGCGAGTTGACCGGGGCGACGGTCTCACCGGCCGTGGCCAGCACCGAGGCGAGCAGGTCCTTGGTCGTCGTCTTGCCGGAGGAGCCCGTGATGCCGACGATGCGCAGGTCATTCGCCCGGTCGACGACACCGCGGGCCAGTCTTCCGAAGGCGGTCTGCACGTCGTCGACGACCACGGTGGGCACGCCCTCGACGGGGCGTGATCCGAGCACGGCAACTGCTCCAGCGGTCACCGCCGCGGGTGCGTAGTCGTGGCCGTCGGCGACCTCTCCGACACGCGCGACATAGAGGCTGCCGGGCCCGCACTCCCGCGAGTCGGTCGACACCACGCCGTCGACGACCACCGCTCCGGGGTCGTCGCAACCGTGGACCTCACCGCTCGTGAGATCTCGGATGTCGCTGAGCGTCAGTGGGATCAACGGTCTCCTCCCAGCGCGGCGCTGAGGGCAGCCCGGACTGCCTCCCGGTCGTCGAACGGGTGCATCACGCCCCTGACCTCCTGCCCCTTCTCATGTCCCTTGCCCAGCACCACGACAGTGTCACCTTCGCCCCCGGTGCGGCCGCCGGCGCCGAGGACGGCCATCGCGATGGCCTCACCGATCGCCTGGGCGCGCCCTCCCCCGTCGATGACGTCGATGGCCACGCCGGCTCCTTCGGTGACGGCGCTCCTCGCGCCGGTGAGGACGGCGCGCCTGATCACTGCTGGATCCTCGGAGCGAGGGTTGTCGTCGGTGACGATGACGACGTCGGCGCGGCGCGCCGCGGCCCTGCCCATCGCCTCTCGCTTGCCCCGGTCGCGGTCGCCGCCCGCGCCCAGCACGGCGATGAGACGACCCCGGGTCGATGGCCGCAGCGCTGCGAGAGCCGCATCGATGGCGTCAGGCGTGTGGGCGAAGTCGACGATGCAACGGGGTTCGCCGGCAGCGCCGGCCGCCACGACCTCCATCCGTCCCGGCACGGAGGGGGGCACCGCCAGCGCGGCCTCGACCTGCGCCGGGGTGAAGCCGATCGACATGAGACCCACGGCGGCGAGGGCGGTGTTGGCGACGTTGAAGCCCCCGGGCAGATGGGACACGAGCGCGAGGGACAGGTCTCCCGACCGGTGCCTGAGGCTGAACGGCTGCCCGTGAATGCTGTCGGCATCGTCATCCGCACCCCGGGGCGTGGCGACCCAGTCGTCGTCGGACCGGACGTCGAGCCCGGCCTCGGACCGCGTCATCGGCCGGGTCGTCAGCGTCGTCAGGGGGACGGTCGCCTGCGCGACGAGGCGGCGCCCCCAGTCGTCGTCGACGCACACAACTCCCGCACGTGACCGGCTCGGCGTGAACAGGTCGGCCTTCGCCGCGAAGTAGTCGTCCATCGACCGGTGGTAGTCGAGATGGTCCTGCGACAGGTTGGTGAACAGCGCGACGTCGTAGACCACTCCATCGACCCGGTGCTGGTCGAGTGCGTGGCTGGACACCTCCATGACGCACGCATCCACCCCCCGCTCACGCATGAGGGCGAGGAAGGCGTGCAGGTCGGTGGCCTCCGGTGTCGTGTGGGCCGAGTCCAGGCGCTCGTCACCGATGCGCGTCTCGATCGTGCCGATCAGACCGGTGCGGCGACCGAGGGCACGCAGGGCCGACTCGAGCAGGTAGGCCGTCGTCGTCTTGCCGTTGGTGCCCGTGATCCCGATCATCGTGAGGTCAGCGCCGGGCTCCCCGTAGACGGCCGCGGCGACCTGCCCCAAGCGGGCCCTGGGCTGGTCGACGACGAGGACCGGCACGCCGAGCCGGTGCTCGTCCTGATCCCCCGGCTCTCCGCCCGTCTGCGCCGTCTCCCGCGCGCTTTGCCGGATCACGGCCGCGCCTGCCTCGTCGGTGATGACGGCCACCGCACCGAGACGCACGGCATCGGTGGAGAACTCCGCCCCGTGCACGTTGAAGCCCGGCAGGGCGGCGTAGAGGTCTCCGGGCCGAACCACACGGCTGTCGAGCGAGACGCCGGTGACGAGCGCGTCCGATGGGGACTGCAGGGCGGCGCCGATCAGCTCGGCGAGGGCGCGCAGGGACACGCCCGACGTCGAGGGTCGGATCAGGTCAGGTGGCACGTCACCCCAACTTACAGGCCATCGCGCCGGGCCCGGGCGTCGCTCAGCACGTCGGGGTCGGAGGTCGAGAGGCGCTTCTCGGGCCAGACCCGGTAGTCGAGGTCCGACGGCGTGCTCGGCGGGGTGTTCTCCCGCTGCAGCAGGTAGGTCATGACCTGGTTGAAGACAGGTCCCGCGAGCGCCCCACCGAACATGCCGGCCTGCGGCTTGTGGATGAACACCGCGACGACGTACTTGGGTTTCTCGGCGGGGGCGTAGCCGATGAACGATGCGGTGAAGCCGTTGTAGCGGCCCAGCTTGTCGTCATAGCGGTCGGCGGTGCCGGTCTTGCCGGCGACGCGGTAGCCCGCGATCCGCGCGTCGCTGGCAGTGCCGTTCTCGCCCGTGACCTCCTCGAGCATGCGACTCAGCTGGGTGGCGGTCCGGTCCGACAGCACGCGGGCCCCCTTGCCGGCTTGAGCCGGCACGAACGTCCCGCTGTCGTTGTAGACGCCCTCGACGAGCGAGAGCGGCATCCGGACACCACCGTTGGCGACGGCCGCGAAGACGCTCGCAGCCTGCACGGCCGTCAGGGCGTATCCCTGACCGAAGAGGACGGTGTAGCGCTGCGGCGCATTCCAGTCGCTCGCCTTCGCCAGCTGCCCGCTCGACTCGCCCCAGAAGCCGACCTCCGTCTTCCGGCCGACGCCGAACGAGCGGTACGTCTGCTCCATCCGAGCCGCCGGCACCCGCTCCCCCACGAGGATCGTGCCGATGTTCGACGACTTGGCGATGACACCGGTCGCGGTCAGGTACTCGGTCGCGTGGTCCTCGTGGTCCTTGAACTTCATGCCGGCGCGCGGCAGCCGGTTGGGGACGATGACGCCCGTGTCCGGGGTGACGACCCCGTGCTCGAGGGCGGCAGCCATCGTCATGAGCTTGCCCGTCGAGCCCGGCTCGAACGCGTCCTCGAAGGCGTGGTTGCGCAGGCTCGCCTTCGTCGCCCTGGACAGGTCGTTGGGATCGAACGTGGGATAGCTCGCCGCGGCCCGGATCTTGCCCGTGGCCACCTCGACCACGACAGCGGTCCCCGTCTCTGCCTTGACGGCGGTCACCTGCTTGGCGAGCGCGTTCTGCGCGTACCACTGGATGTCGGAGTCGATGGTGAGCCTGACGTTGCGACCATTGGCCACCGGTTGGTCGACCCGTTGCGACCCGGGGATGACCGCGCCGTTCTGCGCCCGCTCCGCGATCGTCGTGCCCGCTCGGCCGGCGAGGGTGGCGTCGAGCATCAGCTCGATGCCGCCACCGGGCGTCTGGTCGGACTGGTTGACGTAGCCGACGAGCTGGCCAAGCGCCATGGACGTCGGGTAGAGGCGCCTGCTCGTGCGCTCCGCAGCCACGCCAGGCACGCGGAGTGCCTGGATCTCACGCCACACGCTGGGGGCCACGTCCTTCTTGACGATGACGTAGCGCGTGTCGGGCTTCGTGAAGAGCGTGGTCAGACGCGCGACGTCGAGGCCGAGCTTCGGGGACAGGTCAGCCGCGGCCTGGTAGACCCCCTGCCAGCCGCACTCGCCCTTGACCTTGACGTAGCACTGGATGGCCACGGGGTCGGCCGACACGGTGAAGCGTTCGACGCTGTCGGCAAGGACCTGGCCCTTGGTGTCCAGGATCTGTCCGCGCATCGCGGGCGTGTACTGCTTGACCGAACGCTTGGACAGCGCCGCCGCCTGGGTGGCCGACGCGTCGAACGCCTGGATCCTGAGCAGCTGCGCCGCAAACAGGGTGAAGACGAAGAGCACGACGATGAACATGGCCCGCGCCCGACCGCGAGGGTTGGCCGCCGAGATCCGCAGCCGGCGGGGCCGGCGCGGGCCCCGCGGGCCCCGCGGGCCGTTGCCACGTCGCGGGGCCGGTCCCCGCCCACGTGGGGTCGGCGTCGAGGAGCGGGAACCCCGCCTCGGGGCCCCGCCCCCTTGCCGTGTCGCGCGTCGGGGGACGTCACCCTGCGACGCCCGCTGCGGCTTGGCGGCCCCTTGACCGGCTCGCGCCGACACCGGTTTGGGCCGCCCCGGTGCCGCGCCACGGCCGGCGCCTCCGTCGGCGCCACCGGCTCCGCGACCGGACACACGCGCCTGACGCGAGGGGGCTGGGCGCCCGGACGTCGCCCGGCCACCGGAGGTCGCAACGGCGCCCGCGCGCCCGGACCGAGCAGGGGCTCCGGCACGGCCGCCCGCTGATGGTCGAGAGTTCGTCACGGCTCACCTCGTGGCGGTCTGGGTGGGTGTTGTCGGGCGTGGGCTGCTCTGGATGGAGGTCGGAACCGTTGTCGGGCTCGGGCCCAGTGTCCCGGTCGACGTCGCCGACGCCGTGCCGCTCGGGATCGTCGGCGTGGCGCCTCGAGTCCTGCTCGCCGTCGGTTGCGGTGTCGCGGGGGCCGGCGTGCCGGTAGCCGGGCGCGAGGCGGCATCGCCGGCCGTCGTCGGGGCTGGTCTGGGCTTCGGCCTGGCCACGGGGGTCGGACTCGTCACGACGGTGAGCGCCAACGCCTTGGTGGCCGGGTAGGCGGTGCCGGTCACCCGGCCGGTCGTCAGGTCGATGTGGGCCCGCTCATTGGCCCGGACCAGGCCGAGCTGGCTGGCCCGCTTGGCCAGTGCCCCGCTGGCCGAGGCCCGGTCGATCTCCTCCTGGAGGTTACCGGCGGTCTCGCTGAGGACGGCTGACTCGCTCTTGAGCTGTCCCAGCTCGATGGAGCCGTGTGCCAGGGCGGTGTTGAGCAGGAGCAGAGCAACGAGTCCCGTCGTCAGCAGGGCCACGCAGATCGATGCGAAGGCGCCGTTGCCGGTCGTCGTGATCCGCGCGGGGATGACGCGCAGAGGTGCCGGCGCCGGTCCGCGCCGGGGCGCACGCGCCGGGGAGCGCAGCGGCCTGGCGGTGGCGGTCGCCTGACTCATCGAGAGCTTCCCTTCCTGGTGGTTCGCCGACCCTGGTGGGCCGTGGTGCCTGAGGTATGGCTGGGGCTCGTCCGCTGGCTCCTGTCGCCGGTGCGGCGCTCCCCCGCGGCGCCGGCACCCGATGCGCGCACCGCGGTGCCGGCGGAGGTGCCGGTGTCCCTGATCCGCTCGACCGCTCGCAGCTTCGCCGAGGCCGCTCTCGGGTTGGCGAGCACCTCGTCGTCGCCCGGCTCCTCCGCTCCCCGTGTCAGGGCTCGGAGGTACGGCGCGTGCTCCGGAAGCTCCACCGGCAGCCCCGGGGGGGTGCTGGACGTCATACCGGCAGCGAAAGCGCGCTTGGTGAGCCGGTCCTCGAGGGAGTGGAAGGACAGCACGGCCATCCGTCCGCCGACGGCGAGGACGTCGATGGCGGCGCCGACCGCGCGCTCCCAACCACCCAGCTCGTCGTTGACCTCGATCCGGAGCGCCTGGAACGTCCGCTTGGCCGGGTGCCCACTCTGGCGCTGCGAGGCAACCGGGATGACGCGGCGGAGCAGCTCGACGAGGCGACCCGAGGTCGCGAACGGCTCGATGTCGCGCTCCCTGATGATCGTCGAGGCGATCTTGCGCGCAAAGCGCTCCTCGCCGTAGTCGCGCAGGATGCGAGTGAGCTCCTCCACGGGATAGGCGTTGAGAACGTCCGCGGCCGTCTGCCCCCGCGACTGGTCCATCCGCATGTCGAGCGGCGCGTCGACCCGGTAGGCGAAACCGCGATCCTCCTCGTCCAGCTGCAGCGAGCTGACCCCGAGGTCGAAGAGGATCCCGTCCACCCGCTCGAACCCCTCGTCCTGGACGACGTGGGCGATCTGGTCGTTGGTGGCATGGACCGGCGTGAACCGACTGCCGAACCGCGCCAGCCGCTCGCCGGCGAGGTCCAGCGCCTCCTGGTCCCGGTCGATCCCGATGACGCGGCACTCGGGGAACCGCGTCAGAACCCCTTCCGCGTGTCCCCCCATGCCGAGCGTTCCATCAACATGGACCGCACCCGGCCCGGACAAGGCAGGCCCCAGCAGGTCGAGGATGCGCTCTCGCATGATCGGGACGTGACGCCCTTGCGCGGGTCCACGGTCCGTCATCTCGCCTCCTCTCCCGTCCCTCGGCGCTGCGCGCCGCCCTGATCCGGCTCTGCCGTGTGGTGCTGCTCTGGTGCCTGGTGCTGCTCGTGTGCCGGTGTTGCCTGCGTGCGGATGATCTGTGCGTTCACGTGGAGGGAGGGAGGTGCTGCGCCGACCGCGTGTGGACCTGGGCACTGGTCCCCATCCGCGTCCCCGCCCGGGGCGGGGGAAGTCGTCTCGGGAGCGGAGCGGCTGGAGGCCAGCGCTCAGGTCTGCGTCGGTGGTCTAGCTGGTCTAGCTGGTCGAGCTGGTCGAGCTGGTCGAGCTGGTCAGTACATGAGCGGGAAGGTGGGGCCTCAGAAGAGCCCCGGGATCACCTCCTCCTCCGTGTCGGCGAAGCTCTGCTCCGTCGCCTCGAGGTAGGCGTTCCACGCCCCGCTGTCCCACACCTCGAGCCGAGAACCTGCTCCGATCACCGTGACCTCACGGTCGAGACCGGCGTACTGCCGGAGGTTGGCGGGAATCGTGAACCGTCCCTGCTTGTCGGGCACCTCGTCCGAGGCGCCGGACAGGAAGACACGCATGTAGTCGCGGGCCGCCCGGCTCGTCGTCGGCGCCTGGCGCATCTGCCCGGCCACCGTGACGAACTCGTCCATCGGATAGATGAACAGGCACCGCTCCTGGCCGCGCGTCACCACCAGGCCACCCGCCATCCGGTCGCGGTACTTCGCCGGGAGGAAGAGCCGACCCTTCTCGTCGAGGCGCGGCGTGTGCGTACCAAGAAACACGGTCCGCCACCTCCCCTACCTCGACCCGTCGGCGTCCCCACAGCCTTCCTTGCTGCTCCACGATACTCCACTTTCCCCCACCGTCAACGAACGAAACCTCGTTCTCGACACTTTCTGACGACGTCGTCGCACGTCAACGCCGTGGAGCGAAGTGGAGTCGGATGCTGCTGGGCCCGGCCCACGCGTCGGCCAGCCGTGCCGCGCAGGGCACCCAGCGGCATACGACGGTGTTGTCTTCGTGCGGGGGAACGCCGTTTTCGGTGACGGCGACGAGCGCCCGGGGGACACTGGTGGGGCAAAGTGGTGGACGCCGCCGCTGGTGGGCCCGAACGTCTCCATCCGGTCACGACTGTCCTCTCACTTTCGATGAACGCAGCTCATGGGAGAAGATCACGAGCAGGTCCGCACCACTGACGCCATGCATCCGGCCGACCGGTGCACGGACGGAAACGGAGCCGACTGCTCGAGGGCTCACATCAGGCACAAACGGAGGACAGCGTGACGACCGACACCACCGGCGTGGGGACCACCGGCGATCTCGATCTGGTCAGGAAGGTCGCCGACCAGCTCTTCGCAGCGATGACCCGGGTCATCGAGGGCAAGCCGGACGTCGTGCGGACCACCATCACCGTCCTCTTCGCCGGCGGCCACCTGCTCATCGAGGACGTCCCCGGTGTCGGAAAGACCATGCTCGCCAAGGCGCTCGCCAGGTCGATCGACGCGTCCGTGCGCCGCGTCCAGTTCACCCCGGACCTGCTGCCCAGCGACATCACCGGCGTCAGCATCTTCAACCAGGACGCGCGCCGCTTCGAGTTCCGGCCTGGGGCCATCTTCGCCAACGTCGTCGTCGGGGACGAGATCAACCGGGCCTCCCCCAAGACCCAGTCCGCGCTCCTGGAGTCCATGGAGGAGCGCCAGGTCACCGTGGACGGCGTCACCTACCCGCTGCAGGCACCGTTCATCGTCATGGCCACGCAGAACCCGATCGAGATGGAGGGGACCTACCCCCTTCCCGAGGCACAGCGCGACCGGTTCATGGCGCGGATCTCCATGGGCTATCCCTCGCCGCGCGCCGAGCTGACCATGCTCGACAGCCACAGTGCTCGCTCACCGCTCGAGACGCTCAGAGCCGTCACCGATGCGGCGACGATCAACAGCGTCGTCGACGCGGTCACCCAGGTGCACGCCAGCCCGGCGGTGCGTCAGTACATCGTCGACCTCGTGACGAGGTCCCGGTCGACCACCGCCCTGCGCCTCGGCGCCTCCCCGCGCGCGGGACTGCACCTGCTGCGGGCCTCCCGGGCGCAGGCTGCCCTCGACGGGCGCGACCACGTGATCCCGGACGACGTCCAGTCCCTCGCCGTCGCCGTCCTCTCCCACCGGCTCATGCCGTCGAGCGAGACGCAGCTGGCCCGCAGGACGACCGCCGAGGTCGTCACCGACCTCTTGCGTCAGGTGCCCGTACCGTCCGGGACCCGCTGAGGCCGAGACGCCATGCGTTCGCTCCGAGGTCTGCTGACCACGCGAGGTCGCGCCTTCGTCGGGGCCGGCATCACCCTCGCGGTCGCCGGTGTCCTGTTCGGGTTCCGCGACCTCACCCGCTTCGGCATCCTGCTCGTCGCCCTGCCCTACATCGGCGCCCTGCTCGTGCGCACCCGCAAGACGCGAATGCGCATCGAGCGGCACGTCTCACCCGACCGGATCACCGTCGGTCAGGACGCGCACGTCGCCCTCGCCTTCGAGAACGTCTCGACGACCACGACGCCGGTCTTTCTCGCCGAGGAGCGGCTCGACTACGTCCTCGGCGACCGGCCGCGCTTCGTCGTCGGTCGCATCCCCCCGGGCCGCGTCAGGATCATCGACTACACCGTCCGGTCGCACCTGCGCGGCCGCCACCACCTGGGTCCGCTGGGGGTGCAGGTGCAGGACCCCTTCGGACTCGCCACCCGCAACGCCCTCCTCGAGGGCACTGCCGACCTGGTCATCCTGCCCCAGGTGCACACCCTGTCTGCGAGCCGGCAGCCGAGCTCCGGAGTCGGGTCGGAGGGCGAGCTCGCCCACCTCATCGCCCTGCACGGGGAGGATGACGTCACGATCCGGGAGTACCGCGATGGCGACGACCTGCGACGCATCCACTGGCCGGCCACCGCTCGGACCGGAGACCTCATGGTGCGACAGGAGGACCGACCTGCCCAACGACGCGCCGTCGTCCTGCTCGACCCGCGCCCCGAGGCGCATGGGGGCAGTGGTGCGACCGGGTCCTACGAGTGGGCTGTGTCCGCGTGCGCCTCCGTCGCAGCACACCTGTGCGAGACCGGCTACGCGGTGCACCTGGTGTGCCCCGAGACCGTCGAGAGCGGGCGGGTCACCGCGACGCTGCAGATCGACGAGATCCTGGATGTGCTGGCCGTCACCCAGCTGCGACCGCAGGGCGGCGACGACCTCATGTTGCGTGCGGCTCAGGGTCTCGCTGCAGCAGGCGGCTTCGTCGTCGCCATCGTAGGTCCGCGTGGCCACGAGGTCACCGGTCGACTTGCGAGCCTTCGCCAACCCGGCACGTCCGGCCTGGCCCTCGTGCTCGACTCCCGGTCCTTCGGCCAGCCGCCGGGTGGGCTGGGCAGCACCGCCCTCGGCCCCGACGGGGTCGACCCCCATGTCGACGCGCTGCGCCTCGCCGGCTGGCGGGCCATTGCGGTCAGACGAGACGACGATGTCCCGCACGCCTGGGCCGTGCTCACCGCGGGGACCGTTGGGGGGATGCGATGACTCGGCGGCGGTGGCGGATCACGCTCCTCGCGGCACTGGCGACGCTCGCAGCGGTCTATCCCATCACCAGCCTCTTCATCAGCGCCGCGTGGCTGCCCGATGCCGCGCTGGTCGTCGGGCTGACCGCTGCGGTGGGCCTGCTGCTGCGGGGGCTCACCCGGTCACGCTTGCTCACCGTGCTCGTCCAGCTGGTCGTTGTCCTCTATGTCGTGCTCGCCCGGTTCACCAGAGACACGTTCGTCTGGGGGCTGCCGACCCCCGACACGGTCGCCCGGTTGAACTCCCTCGGCCTGGAGGCGCTCGAGACCATCCAGCGCAGTGCAGCACCGGCCCCGCTCACCGACGGCGTGCTCTTCTACCTCGTCGGCGCGGTCGCTCTGGTCGCAGTCCTCGTCGACGCCATGGCCGCGACGTGGCGCGCCCCCGCTGCCGCCGGGTTGCCTCTCCTGACGGCCTATCTGATCACGGCGGCCAACAGCGGCACCGAATCGGCCGTGCGGTACTTCATCGTGCCGGTCGTCCTCTGGCTGGTGATGCTCCACACCACCACCCGGGCCAACTTCGGGCGATGGAGCACGACGAGCGTCAGCGACGTCGCCGACGGTGGCCCCGCCTCCGACGACGTCTCCGCCCTTCGGGCTCTCACCGCCGGGGCCGCCCGGCTCGGAGCCATCGCCCTCCTCGCCGCCCTCGTCCTGCCTTCGCTGATCTACCACTTCCCGCCGCGCTACCTCACCGACGGGTTGGGACGCTCGACTGGGCCCGGCGGAGCCGGCACCGTGGGTTTCAACGACACGGTCGACCTGCGCAACAGCCTGCTCAACACCGACGACACGCCGATCCTGCGCTACACGTCGACGGGGCCCGCGAACGTGCCCCTCCGCGTCCTGGCGACGTCGCACTACTCCAACGGCGAGTGGCAGGCTGCGCGTCGCGCCGGAGAGGGGCCGGACCGTCCCGTCGCCCTGCCCCCACAGTCTGACCGCCGCGAGTTCATCATGACGGTGAGCAACAACATCCTGAAGGCACCTCGACTCGCCGCCCCCTACCCCGTCGTGACGCCGGCCATCGACGGGACCCCCTTCAGCATCGATCCCGTGACGCGGGACATCCGGGTGGAGCAGACGGTCGACTCGTACCAGGTGACGTACTCGGACGTGAACCCGCCGCCGTCCAAGCTGCGCTCGGCGGGCACCCCGACCTCACCCGACATCCTCGACGAGGACCTGACCCTTCCTGACGAAGCCGCGGCCCTCATCGAGGACTGGTCCGACGAGGTCACCCAAGGCAGTGACACCGCCTACGACAAGGCCGTGGCGATCCAGGCGCACCTGCGCGACTCGACTCGGTACAGCTACAGCCTCGACCTCGGGCCGGCGCCTCGCGACGAGAACGGGCGCGCACTCGACCCCATCACGACCTTCTATCGCAACCGCCTGGGGTACTGCACCCAGTTCGCGACCGCGATGATCATGCTGGCCCGGGCCCAGGGCATCCCGGCCCGGATGGCGATCGGCTTCGTCCCCGGGACGCGCGAAGGCAGCTCGCACATCGTCAAGGCCTCCGACGCGCACGCCTGGCCAGAGCTGTACTTCGAGGGCTCGGGCTGGTTGCGGTTCGAGCCGACGGCGTCACGCTCCGGGCCACCCACGTACTCCCTCGCAGGAGTGGACTCACCGGGACCGGGCCAGACGACGGACGGGGGGCAGTCCACCAACACCGCTGCACCGACCACTCAGCGTCGCCCGATCGACGAGGGTCAGGAGCTCGGCACGGGCACCAGCACCTCCTGGTGGGAGCCGTGGCTGACCGGCACCAACCTCGTCATCCTCGTCTCAACCCTGGTCGTGGCATTCGCCACGTTCGTCATGCCGCTCACCGCCTGGGTGGTCCGGAGTCTCCGCCGGCGCCGCGCCGCGACCAGACAGGACCTCGTCGAGATCGAGTGGGCGACGCTCATGACGCACCTCGACGACCTCGGACTCTCGGCCCCACCCGGGGCGACCCTGCGGACGGCCCGAGAGCGGTACATCGTCGAGGGCCACCTGGACGACGCGCACGCCACGACGATGCGCCGCGTGACGGCGACACTGGAACGGGCCCGGTACGACCGGCCCGAGCGGACGACGCCGGAGCAGACCGAGGGGCTGCACAGAGACATCCGCTCGATCCGGCGCCAGGTGTCGAGCACGCGTGCCTGGTCAACCCGGCTCAAGTCCTTCCTCTGGCCCACCGAGGGCGTTTCCGCGTGGCGTGCGCTCGGTCGTCGGATCGGCCGGATCCGACGACGCAGCACCTGAGCTGACGTCGCCCCACGGGGCAAACTCTCCCGCTACCCCGCGGAGTCCGGAAGCGGCGACCCCGGGCCGGCCAGCGCGGGAACGATCCTCCCCAGCGCGGCATCGATCTCGTCCGCACACCGTCGCGCGGCCTTGGCACCTCGACGGTGTGGGTCGCTCACGTCCCACGTCATCGAGTCCGGACTGCTCAGCCGGTGGGCCAGGGCAACCAGGTCACGGCGCGGGGTGTCCCGGGGAAGTCGACCGACCGCATCAGCGAACTGGTGGAGCCCAAGCACCTTGGCAGAGTGCTGCGGCCAGGCGTCGAAGATACGCATCCGCACCGCGAAGTCGAAGGTCAGCATGAGGTCCGCTTCCTCGACCAGCTCCGCGCTGAGCGACCGGCTCACATGGCCGTCCGGATCCAGCCCGCGCATCCGGAGCTGCGCAGCCATCTGGTCGTCCATCGGTCGCCCGGGATACCCGGGCATACCGGCGCTGCTGACGACCACCCGGCGAGGTTCGGGGAGGCCAGCGAGCAGTTGGGTGGCCCGCCGCTCGGCGTAGGGAGACCTCGCGATGTTCGCAGTGCACACGAACACCACGCTCAGCGTCGCGGTGCCGTCGTCTGCCAGGGACACGCGCCCGCCTCGGTCAGTGGTTGTGTCGACAGGTCAGTCCAGGTAGTCCCGAAGCACCTGGCTGCGGCTGGGGTGACGCAGCTTGCTCATCGTCTTGGACTCGATCTGGCGAATCCGCTCACGCGTGACGCCGTAGACCTTGCCGATCTCGTCAAGGGTCTTCGGCTGCCCGTCGGTGAGCCCGAAGCGCATCGACACGACGCCGGCCTCGCGCTCGGACAGCGTGTCGAGAACCGAGTGCAGCTGCTCCTGCAGCAGCGTGAAGCTCACCGCGTCGGCGGGCACGACCGCCTCGGAGTCCTCGATGAGGTCCCCGAACTCGGAGTCCCCGTCCTCGCCGAGTGGCGTGTGCAGGGAGATCGGCTCTCGTCCGTACTTCTGGACCTCCACGACCTTCTCAGGGGTCATGTCGAGCTCCTTGGCCAGCTCCTCCGGCGTGGGCTCGCGACCGAGGTCCTGCAACATCTGCCGCTGGACCCGGGCGAGCTTGTTGATCACCTCGACCATGTGGACCGGGATGCGGATGGTGCGGGCCTGGTCCGCCATGGCGCGGGTGATCGCCTGCCGGATCCACCAGGTCGCGTACGTGGAGAACTTGTACCCCTTGGTGTAGTCGAACTTCTCGACCGCACGGATCAGGCCGAGGTTGCCCTCCTGGATGAGGTCCAGGAAGAGCATGCCGCGCCCGGTGTAGCGCTTGGCGAGCGAGACGACGAGGCGCAGGTTGGCCTCGAGGAGGTGGTTCTTAGCCTTCTTCCCGTCCTGGGCGATCCACCACAGCTCACGCTTGAGCTTCATGTCGATCTTCTCGCCGGAGTTGAGCTTCTCCTCGGCGAAGAGACCCGCCTCGATCCGCTTGGCGAGCTCGACCTCCTGCTCGGCGTTGAGGAGGGCCACCTTTCCGATCTGCTTGAGATAGTCCTTGACCGGGTCGGCGGTGGCGCCAGCAGTCACCACCTGCTGGGCCGGCGCGTCATCCTCGTCGTCGTCGCGAATGACGAACCCGGACTCGTCCTCGGCCTCAGTCGCTGCTGCCTTCGCGTCAGTCGCGACCACCACGTCCTCGTCGTCGGTGTCCGCGACGTCACCACCGTCGGCGACGGCGTCAACCACGGTGTCGACATCGACGACCTCGACGTCCTCGAGCTCGCTCTCGTCGGCATCCACCGGCACCACGTCCTCGCCCTCGAGGGCGTCCACGTCGACGGCCCCGGCCGTGCCGGCGGCCTTGCCCGCCCGCTTCGCAGCGGTGGTCTTGGCCGTCTTCTTCGCAGCCGTCCTCTTGGCCGGGCTCGCGGCCGCCTTGGCGACCGCGGCATTGGTCGCCGCCTTCTTCGCGGTGGCGGCGGACCCGGCAGGTCGGCTCGCCCGGGCCGCCTTCTTGGCGGGCTCGGTCGTCGAGGGTGGCTGGTCACCGGCCCCCTTGGCGTCCTTGGCGGTGGAGGACGTGGCGGATGCCGTCTTGCTCGCCGTCTTCGTCGTCCTGCTGGTTGTGGTCCGGGTTGCGGTCTTTGCGGCCGCGGCTGTCGTCTTGCGAGCGGTTGCCACAGTGCCTCCCTTGCTGCCTCTGCGGGTCTGGGTGTTCGTTGCCGCGGTGTCGACGACGATCTCGACGTCGTGGGCTTCGAGAGTCGTGAGGACCGGTTTCATCTGCTTGGGGTCGAGCTGTGCCGCAACCTGCGCCCGGGCGATCTCGGATCCGGTGACCGTGCCGGTCGTCCGGCCCTTGACGAGCAGCTGCATGATCACGTCGTGCTGGAACACCTTTGGAAGGGCAGTCGGAGTTGCAGCTGGAGTTGCCTTCGGCACGGAGGACGTCACCTTTCGGTCGCACGGAGTCGCTGGGTGCATGACCCTCGGTGGGCATGAATCATCAACGAACGAGAATGGGGATTCGCTCCGGAAGTGCTTGGCATGTCGGAGTCGACCCCTCCGTCGATCTCTCGGTGCGCCTCGTGCGATCCGGCTCTCTCGACATTATAAAACGCCAGCGGGTCGCCGGGCGAACGTGCTCCCCCGTGGAGCGCGTCGGTCGCACGCGGCGCGGATGGTTCTGGCCCGGTGGCGTCTCGGTCGGGCGGAGCTGCGGCGCCCCTGGCCGAGTGTCGGACACGGTGGCAAGTGGGGCCCGATCCTCAACGCCCGGTGCCCTCTCGTTGGCCTCACCGCACAGGGGCGAGGCCAACGAGAGGGCGTCACGTAGCGCGATGCGGGTGCTCAGTCGGCCTTGACAGCGAGCACCGGGCAGCTTGCGTCGAGCAGGATCCGCTGTGCGTTGGAGCCCAGGATCAGCTTGCCGACCGGGCTGCGGCGGCGCAGGCCGATGACGATGAAGTCGGCGCCCTCCTGCTCCGCCACGGAGATCAGGTCCTCGGCCGGGTCGTTGCCGCGCACCAGCTGGCGGACCTCATGGTCGAGGCCCTTCTCCTCGAGCACCCCCTTGATGCGCTCCAGCTCGCTCTCGAACCGGGCGGACTCGTCCGCGTCGAAGTCCTTGCCCCCTCTGTGCGAGCTGATCACGATGAGCTTGGTGCCTCGCAGCACGCACTCCTCCGCCGCTCGCTTCAGTGCGGCGCGGCCTTCCTTGGTCGCGACGTATCCAACGACAATGGCCACTGTGCCCGGACCTCCTTGGGACGGAAATGTCTTGTGATCGGACGCTACCCGAAAAAGCACCGTGCGGGAGCCGTCTGCGGTGGCGCGTCGGACACACTCGAGTGAACCCGGGCAGGTCGACGTCAGCCCAGGGCGGAGCGGATGATGACCCCCACCTGCTCATCCTCGATGAGGAAGCCGTCGTGGCCGAACCGCGAGCTGATGTGGGCGCGGACCGACCGTGGCAGCAGGCGGTGGAGCTCGTCCGACAGCTCGGGCGGATACAGCCGGTCGGTGTCGACGGACGCGATCGTGCACTCCGCGGTGATGCGTGACAGGGCCTGCGCGACGCCGCCCCGGTCACGACCCACGTCGTGGGAGTTCATCGCCTCGGTCAACACGAGGTAGGAGTTCGCGTCGAACCGCCGAGCCAGCTTTCCGGCGTGGTGGTCGAGGTAGCTCTCCACCGCGAACCGGCCCCGCTCACCGGAGCGCAGCGGGTCCTCCCCGAGCTGTGCGGTGCGTCCGAAGCGCTCGTCGAGCTCGGCACCCGTGCGGTAGGTGATGTGCGCGATCCGACGCGCAAGGCCCAGCCCTGCCTCCGGGGAGCGGCCGGCGCGGTAGTAGTCGCCACCGGCGAAGTCAGGGTCCTGGCGGATGGCCAGCAGCTGCGGTTGACACCAGGCGATCTGGTCAGCCGTGGCGTAGGCGGTGCTCGCGAGCACGATGCTGCGGTCGACGCGTCCGGGGTGTGAGGCGGCCCACTCGAGGGCGCGCATCCCGCCCATCGACCCGCCGACGACGGCGGCGAGCCGGGTCGCGCCGAGGTGCTCGAGGAGGCGCGCCTCGACCTCGACCTGGTCGCGAATCGTGACGTAGGGGAACCTGCTCCCCCACTCGCGCCCGTCGGGGGCGGTGCTCGACGGTCCGGTGGTGCCCTGGCATCCCCCCAGGACGTTGGCTGCGACGACGAACCACGAGTCGGTGTCGATCGGGCGGCCCCGGCCGACGAGTCCGGGCCACCACCCGGGAGAGGCATGGCCGGCACCTGCCTCGCCCTCGACGTGGCTGTCCCCGGTCAGCGCGTGCTCGATGAGCACGACGTTGTCGCCGGCGGCGTTGAGCGTGCCCCATGTCTCGTAGGCCACGGTGACGTCGGGAAGGATGCCTCCGCGTTCGAGCCGGAACTCTCCGATCTGCGCGAACCGGCGGGCACCGACCGGGTCGCCGAGACGCCACGCCCCGCTGACCCGCGGACTGGTCGGCGCCGCCGCGAACCCGTTGCGCACGGCGTCAGGTCGGAGTCGCAGGCGTCGCGTCGAGGTCTGATGGTTGTCTGTCATCGTCAAGGTCGACTCCCGGAAATCGCGCTTGCCGACCCCGGTCGCGGGGCGGCCTGGTCCTCACCCGGGGCACCCCACCGCGACGGAGGGTTGCCGACCAGCGAGCCGGGGCTTGACGCTGGTACTCATGACCTGGCCCAACTCTACGTCACGGGCGTCCCCGTTTCCTCCCCGTCGTCCACGGTGTGGAATGCGGCCGGTGGCCCGTCCCACGCTGTCCCTGGCTTCGACCGGAGGCTGCCGACGGTCCGGTGGTCACCCGCACCGGGCCGGGGGCGGGCACCGGGGGCGGCGGGCACGGGGGGCCGGCACGGGGGCCGGCACAGGGGGCCGGCACAGGGGGCCGGCACAGGGGGCCGGCACAGGGGGCCGGCACAGGGGGCCGGCACAGGGGGCCGGCACAGGGGGCGGGCACAGGGGGCGGGCACAGGGGGCGGGCACAGGGGGCGGGCACAGGGGGGCATCGAGCGACGGGCATCAGGCCGCGGGCATGCGGACTCCGTGATCGAGGCCCACCCGGATCAGCCTGGCGAGCCGGTACTCCGGATCGAGCTGCAGGGCGCGGTCGACGCACAGTCCGGCGCGCGTGCCGTCACCCCGGCACCAGGCGTAGGCGCCGGCGATGGTGAGGACCGGTGCGGCGAACCGCACAGGAGTCACCCGGCACAGCTCCAGAAGCGCATCCTCGACCCGGCGGGGGTCGCACACCAGGTCGTCAGCCTCGGGTACGAAGCCGTGGTCCACCTCTCCGACCAGGGCGTGGAGTCGCGTCAGCAGGCGATCGTCGACCTCGTCGGTCGGGAGCCAGCCCGGACAGAGCCAACCGATGAGCGCGTCTCGCAGGTCGCGGTCCTCGAGGGGCCCGACGAGCGGCGGGAGGAGGCGGGCCAGGCCCGCGGCCGGCGCCTCGCCGCGAAGCAGCACACCCCACGCGCCGAGAGACTCGTCGGTGAGCTCCTCCCAGCGGGAGGCAGCGGGCCGGCGGTCGGGCGCCGCGACTCCTTCCCCGGAACTGGTGGACTCGTCCACGCCCTCGGCGGGCCCGCCGATCCAGCTGAGGAAGCGGGAGTGCCTGGCCCTGCGATAGCTGTGCCGCCATTCCTCGACGGCCTGGGCCACGTGGTCGTCGTGAGCCTCCGGCAGCGGCTCGACGAGGGACGCGACCGCCCGCCTGCTGCCGAGCACCGATCGCCCTTGCGCGACGTAACCTGCCACCGCGGGCACGTCCGCCGGCGCGGGCAGGAGCCCGCCGTCATCCGGGCAGCCATCCGACCGAAGGCAGTACCAGCGCGCTCCCCGCACGACGAGGTCCTCGACCACCGGGATCCCGGCGAGCCCCAGGGCCACCCCGAGGGCATCGGCCAAGGGGCGCGCCTCGCCCGGCTCGTCCTCGTACGCGACGAGAGCCACCGCGGTGGCGCCGGCGCGCTCGATCGGCTCCATCAGCGCAGCGGCAGCCTGCGCTGCCTGTGGATGGGCGAGGACGTCCATCCGCGCAACGAGCCCGACGGACTTCTCCTGCAGGCAGATGATGACGACACTGCGCTCGGGCTGGAAGCCGAGGTGGAAGGGGACGATGGTGACCAGCTCGGCGGGTCCTGAGACGGAGATCTTCTGCATGCTCCGACAGTGGCGCAGCACCAGTCGGCGGGCCCGTCCATGCCGATGACCTGTGGATGACCGTCGGTCCCCTCCGGGGGGTGTGGATGACTCAGGTCGGCTCAGCGCTCGAGACGCTTGCGCACCGTCTCGAGGACGTAGGTCGTCGCGGCCTCGCGGGCGTGGTGTGTCAGCCGTGGGCCTGCACCGGTGGCCGCCACCTCGTGGACGCCGTCGCTCGCCGGAGACCCGAGCGGCCGGACCCGTCCTGCGGAGGCTCGTTCGGCGCGCGGGGGCGTGCGCCGACCCTGCCCCGCCTCCCACGTGAGGAACCGGTCGGTCTCCTCCACGAGTGTCTTGACCGCCCATGAGATGACCACGGCGTCGTCGGCGGCGCCGACGACCGGCAGCACCGCTTCCGGGACCAGGTCCACCGGCGAGACGATGTAGGCGACGGCCGCGGCGAGCATGCCGAGCCGACCGCGGGTCGTCCCGGCGTACTGGCCGGACAGCGTCGCTCGCACGAGGCGGGGAACGGCCTGGACGCGCACCGTGAGGCTCGGGGCTCCCGGCCGCGTCGAGGCGCGGATCACCGAGGCCGTCGTGGCGAGGAGCTTGAGGCGTGATGCAGCCTTCATGGCCTTACCTGCCACCGGCAGCCGCCCCTCCGCTCCTTGGCCCGCCGTTCATGCGGACATCAGGCGTGCCCGTGGCGCCCTGCCGGGGAAACTCCTCCGTGGCCTGCTTGGCGATCCGCCCCAGGAGATACAGGTCGACGCCGCCACCGACGAGCCCGCCCACGACGGGAACGGCCCGGCCGAGCTTGGCGATGACGCCGGAACCGAGCCGCCCGAGCAGGCGGAACGCGATGGCCTTGTTGAGGACCATGAGGGCGGGGGCGGGCAGGCGCTCGAGCGCGACCGAGGTGAGCCTGCCGCCGGCCGCGAAGACCCCGGCCTTCTTGAGCAGGTCCTCGGTGTCAGCGCCGGCGAGTGTAAGCAGGACAGCGGAGCGGATCTGGGGCTGGTCGATGTCGTAGCCCCGGAGACGGGCCGTCGCGGCCGTCATCCGCGTTCCCAGGAGATAGAACTCCAGGACGTTGGCGGGCAGTGCGACCGGCATCGTGAAGAACCCGCCGAGCCCCGTGACGAAACCACCGGCCGCGCCCAGTCGGCGATGGCTCCGCTCGACGATCCTGATCGCCTCCTCAGGGTCACCACCGGCGTCCTTCAGCGCCTGGTCCGCCACGCTGCGTGCCGAGGCGAACGGCCCCTTGCCGTCGATCCCGACGTCGAGCAGGCGCTCGAGGAACCGGGTGGCGGCACCGCTCAGACCCTCCTCGTCGGCCAGTCTGGCTCGCTCGAGAGCACTGCCGGCGTTGCCTGTCCGCGCGGCCTCCTGGACCTGACGCGCAGCGCGGTCAGAGGCCTCTCGAGTCTCGTCCTTACCCCATCCGAAGATGCCCACGTGGCTCCTCTCCCTGAGACTGTGCGTCTCGTCGACTGACGGCGGCCCGGTTCCGGCACTCGAGAACGGACGTCGCTGACGTTACGCGATGCCGGTCTGCGAGTGGCCAGTGGCCGCCTCCCGTCCCATACCCCGTCCCGTCGGTGTCCTCTCCTAGGCTCGGGCCATGAGCGACGCCACCCTGTCCGCCACCGCTGACGAGCTCCGAGGGTCACGCACCAGCCTCAAGTGGCGCACCTACCCTGCTGACGTGCTGCCGCTGTGGGTCGCGGAGATGGACTGCCAGCCGTGTCCCGCGGTCGTCGCCGCCGTGACGGACGCGGTCCGGCGCGGGGACACCGGCTATCCCTGGACCCGGGACTACGCCGAGGCCTTCGCGGGCTTCGCCGCACACCAGTGGGGTTGGCGCGTCGAGGGCCGGACCGTGCGCGTCGCCGCCGACGTCCTGACCGGTATCGCCCGTCTTCTCGAGGCGGCCACCGACCGCGCGGCGCCGGTCGTCGTCAGCTCACCGGTCTACAACGCCTTCTTCACCGTCATCGACGCCGTCGGACGCACGGCTCTGGAGGCGCCGCTCACCCCGGAGGGACGGCTGGACCCACTGACCCTCGAGGAGGCCTTCGTGCAGGCCACCTCTGGGGGCCGCCCAGCCGCCTACCTGCTGTCGAACCCGCACAACCCGACGGGCGTGGTCCACACGAGGTCCGAGCTGGAGACGCTCGCCCGGCTCGCCCGCGAGCACGGCGTCACCGTGATCTCCGACGAGATCCACGCGGCGCTCGTCTACGAGCCGGGGTCCTTCACCCCGTACCTCACGGTGAACGGCGCCGACCAGGGCATCACCGTGACCTCCGCGTCCAAGGCGTGGAACCTCGCCGGCCTCAAGGCGGGCCTGATCATCCCCGGCCCGGAGACCGGGGCCGTCGTCGACCGCCTCCACGCGTTCGTCGGCTTCGGGGCGAGCCACCTGGGCATCATCGCCCACACGGCGGCCTGGACCGAGGGTGCCGACTGGGTCCGCCGGCTCGTCGGAGAGCTCGACCGCAACCGCCGGCTGCTCGCGGAGCTGGTCGCAGCCCAGCTGCCGGGCGTTCGGTTCCGTCTGCCCGAGGCCACCTACCTCGCGTGGCTCGACTGCCGCGACCTCGGCCTGGGTGATGACCCCGCTGCCCACTTCAGGGAGCGCGGTCGCGTCGCACTGTCCGAGGGGCCGGCGTTCGGGGCCGGAGGCCGCGGCTTCGCGCGGCTCAACTTCGCGACGTCCCCCGCCATTCTCCGCGACGCCGTCGAGCGGATGGCCAGATCCCTTGAGTGACCACCCACCCCCTGCACCGCTCGTCGCGCTCGTCGTCGGACCCCATGAGGCGTATGCCGCCGGGCCGGGTCTCCGGGAGTCGTGGCCGCTCGCTGAGGTCGCCTCCCGTGTCGCCCGGATGATCGGCTCGATCCACCCTCGCTGGGTCGTGTGGTCGGCCGAGAACGCGCTCCGCGGTGTCGTCGCTGCAGGAGTCGACGTGCCCCGCTCCTGGGACCTCGCCGAGGCGCACCGGCTGCTGCACGGCGGCTGGCGCGCCACGCCCGGGGATGTCTGGGCGGGGTGCCGAGGCTTGCGCGTCGACGACGTCCCAGTGCCTCGCCGCGGCCGCCAAGCGGGCTTCGACGGCGACCTGTTCGACCTGGCCGAGAGGTCGGTCGACGAGCTCCTGACCGAGTCGGGACACCTGCGCGCGGACGCGCTCGAGGGGTGGGCCACAGGCTCGGAGCGACTGGGCCGTCTGGCCGACCTCGCCCTCACGTGCCAACGGGAGCAGGAGGGCTCGCTGCGGGCTCGTGGCGGCGACGGCGCGGAGCGCCTCATTCGCACCGTGTGGTCCGAGTCCGCGGCGGCGGTGCTGTGTCTGGAGCTGGAGCGAGACGGGCTCCCCGTCGACCGGCTCGCGGCCGAGGACCTCATCTCCGCGGCCGCCGGGCCACGACCACGGGATGATGCCGATGCGGCGCGCATCCGGGCTCAGCGCGACCACGCGGTGCTGCGACACGCGCCCGGCCGCGAGCGCGCCGACCTCCGCAACCCGGCCCAGGTCAGGACCCTGCTCCAGTCCGTGGGCGTCGACGTGCCCCACACCCGGGCCTGGGTGCTCGAGCCGTACCGTCCCACGCACGCGCTCGTCGACGCACTCCTGACCTGGCGCAAGAACGAGCGGGTCGCCACGACGTACGGGTACCGCTGGCTCGACGAGCACGTGGGCGCGGACGATCGCCTCCGCGGTCGGTGGACTGCCTGCGACGGTGCGGCCGGGAGAATGACCGCGCAGAACGGCCTGCACAACCTGCCGGCGCCGCTGCGGCCCGCGATCCGCGCCGAGCCCGGGTATGTCTTCGTCCGCGCCGACCTCGGCCAGGTGGAGCCACGCGTGCTGGCCGTCGTCAGCGGCGACCGGGCCTTCGCGGAGGCGACCCGCAGTGACGACCTCTACGCCCCCGTTGCCGCCAAGCTCGGCATCGAGCGGTCCGTGGCAAAGGTGGCGGTCCTCGCTGCGATGTACGGCCAACGATCGGGGGCCGCCGGCGAGGCCCTCAAGGACCTCGAGCGCGCCTACCCCGTGGCCATGGACCTGCTCGACCGCGCCTATGCCGACGGCGTGGCCAGACGCTCGCTGCGCACCTATGGAGGCCGTCTCATTCCCTTCGGCATCGAGCCGGTGCCGGCGGACCCGCCCCGAGCGGACGGGGCCGGCGTCCCGGGAAGCGAGCCCAGCGGCATACGGCCTGACGTCGACCGTGGCGGGAGCGACGCGGCACGGGGACGCTTCGCGCGCAACGCGATCATCCAGGGTTCGGCGGCAGAGCTCTTCAAGGCGTGGGCAGCCACGGTGCGCCACGCCGTCCGCCCACTCGGTGGGCAGATCGTGCTGTGCCTGCACGATGAGCTCCTCGTGCACGTTCCGCAGGCTCGTGCCGGAGAGGCGCAGCGTGCCGTGCAGGACGCCCTCGGCCGGGCCTCACACACCTGGGCCGGCACGGACGTCGTCCGGTTCGTCGCCGACGCGAGCGTCATCACCCGCTGGAGCGAGGCGAAGGACTGACACCGCCCGCGGGACCGACCGCGGTCCAGTGGTCCCCGCGCGAGAGGGTCGGATCAGCCGGGCTCGGGTCCGGCTCCGCCCGCAGGACCGGGACCGTCGTCGGCCACGTCCTTGAGGAAGGCCTCGAGCTCCGCGCCGATCTCGTCGGCCGTCGGAAGGTCGGAGAGGTCCGTCGCGAGCAGGCTGCGGTGCCGCCGGCCCTCGAGGAAGGTGTCGTACTGCTGCTCGAGGGCGTGCACGACAGCTGAGATCTCCTCGGACTGCTCCATCTGGCGGGCGATCTCGTCGCGGTCGCGACCGGCAGCGGCTGCCAGCGCCGTCGTGTCGAGGTCGAGCCCGGTCGCCGCGATGACGCGCTGGAGGCCCAGGAGGGCGGCATCGGCGAACTCGCTCTGCCCGAGGTAGTGGGGCACGTGGACGGCGAAACCGAGCGCGTCACGCCCGGCCTCGCCGAGACGCAGCTCGAGCAGGGACGCGAAGCTTCCCGGGACCTGCACCGTGCCGAACGGCGTCTCGTTGCCGGAGAGCAGGCTGCGGTTGGTCCCGTGGGAGGTGAAACCCAGCGGGCGGGTGTGGGGGACGGCCATGGGGATGCCATGGACGTTGATCGTCAGGTCAACCTCAAGGGCACGAATGAGGATCATCACGGCTTCGACCATGCGGGCCCACTGGTAGTCCGGCTCTGGCCCGGCCAGGAGCAGGAAGGGCACACCCTCGCGGTCGAGGACGCGGTGCAGCAGCAGGCTCGGGTCGGCGTAGCTCTCCCAGCGGTCGCGGTCGAAGACCATGGTGGGCCGGCGGCCACGGTAGTCGAGGAGCTGGTCCACGTCGAAAGAGGCAATGACCTGCGACTCGTGCGTCCCGAGCAGGTGCTCGGTCAGAAGGCGCTGCGTGTGCCCGGCGTCGACGAAACCGCCCAGGGCCAGGACGAGCACCGATGCGTGCGTGTCGGCGGGCGACAAGGACGAATCGGTCTCGAACTGGAAGAGCTCGGTGGGGTCTTGCACGGGAGGCCCTTTCGTGACGTCTGTTCAGGGAGTCCAACGCCGTGCGCAGCACCATGATTCCCGCTCAGGGCAGGAGCCGGGAGATCGCCTTGAAGACGCGCTGCGGCGACACGCTGTAGGCGGTCCCGAGGGACTGCGCGAAGAGCGAGACCCGCAGCTCCTCGATCATCCAGCCGATCTCGACGACCTCGGCGGAGCCGCGCTGGGCCGGCCGAAGGGCCTCGAGGAGATCTGCGTAGCGAGCCTCGACGAGATCGACCTGGTCGAGCGCCTGGGCGTCCCGGACAGGGTTGGCGACACCCTTGTCGAGCCGGTGCTCCACCGCGCGGAGATAGCGGTCGAGGTCGCGCAAGCGACCCACACCGGTGTGGGCGACGAAGCCCGGCCGGATCAGCTCGCCCACCTGGGCACGGACATCCGCCAGCATCGGCCGGATCGCTGGGCTGGTCGAACGTCCCAGCTCGGCCAGGCGGTTGGTGATCGTGAGATGGCGGGCCAGGATGGGCGCGACGAGGTCGACCACCTGGACGACACGGGTCGTCGTGTGGCTGCGGACCGCCGACAGCGCCCACTCGAAGTCCTCGCGGCTGCGCACGTGGCCGGGCTCGCTCCGGGGCGCCACCTCGGCGGCGATGGCGTCGACCGCAGCGGCGAGGCAGTCGTCGAGGAGGGCAGGAACACTCCCGTGGGGGTTGTGGCCCAGGGCGAGCTTCTGCGCGTTGGTCAGCCGGGCCAGGATCTGCTTCCACGGAGGAGTGATCGCGAGGAGGAGGAGGCGGCGGACGCCGAGGCGGTGCTCGGCGTCCGCCTCTGCTCGGGTCGGTAGGACCCGAAGGTCCACGGCGTTGCCCGTGTCGACGAGCGCCGGGAAGCCCTGCAGTCCGCCAGCGCTCTCGAACGCCTCGGGAACGACGTCGAAGTCCCACGTGGTCACGCCGGTGCGCTCGATACCGCTGCTGGCGGCCCGGACCTGTCGTCGCAGCTGCGGCGTCGCCCTCTCGCGGACCTCCTCGAGGTCCTTGCCGATGGCAACGGGCTCACCGCGGGGTGAGTCGACGCTGAACGTGATCCGGAGATGGCTCGGCACGCGGTCCCAGTCGAAGTCCGCGGGGCCCAGGGCCACGCCCGCTCGACGACGCAGCGCAGCGGCGAGGGCATCGACGAGCCGACCAGCGGCGGGGTCGAGGTCACCGAGAACGGCACGGGCATGGTCCGGGGCGGGCACCAGATGTCGCCGAGTCGCCTTGGGCAGCGTGCGGATGAGCGCCGTGACGAGCTCCTCGCGGAAGCCGGGGACCTGCCAGTCGAAGCCGTCCGGGGTGACCTGGTTGAGGCGGTCGACGGGGATGTGGACGGTCGCGCCGTCGAGGTCGGACCCCGGGTCGAAGCGGTAGGTGACGTCCAGCGTCAGGTCCCCCTGGGACCACCTCGTCGGGTAGTCGTCCACGCCGAGGCCGACGGAGCCGTCCCGGAGCAGGAGCTCCTCGGTGAAGGTGAGCAGGTCCGGGGTCGCGCGACGGGCCTTCTTCCACCAGGCGTCGAAGTGCCGCCCGGACACGATGTCGGACGGTATCCGCTTGTCGTAGAAGGCCACCAGGACGCTGTCGTCGACCGAGAGGTCTCGGCGTCGGGCCCTTGCCTCGAGGTCACCGATCCGCTCGAGGAGTGCGGCGTTGTCGCGCAGAAAGCCGTGCTGGGACTGCCAGTCCCCCTCGACGAGCGCGTGTCGGATGAAGAGATCCCGGGCCAGCTCGGGGTCGACCTTCGCGAGGGCGACGGTGCGCCCGACGACGAGCGGGACGCCGTAGAGGGTCACCCGCTCCGTGGCGACGGCGGCACCCCGACGACCCGACCACCGAGGCTCCGAGTACTGCCGCTTGACCAGATGCTCCCCGAGCTGCTCCGCCCAGACCGGGTCGATGCGCGCGTTGATCCTGGCCCACAGCCGCGACGTCTCGACGAGCTCCTCGGCCATCACGACCTGAGGCTGCTTGCGGAAGAGGGCGGAGCCCGGGCTGATGCCGAACCGGGCGCCGCGGGCGCCGAGGTACTCACGACGCTGCTCGTCGCGCACGCCGACGTGGGAGAGGAGACCCGCCAGGAGCGACTGGTGGATCGCGTCCGAGTCGACCTCCCCCTCACCGGTGCGCACGCTGCCGCGGGCCACGTCCAGACCGGCCTGCTTGGCCGCCTGCTTGAGCTGGGCGTGGAGGTCCTGCCACTCGCGCACCCTCAGGTAGTGGAGGAACTCCGCCTTGCACATGCGCCGGAAGGCACTGGAGCTGAGCTCGCGCTGCTGCTCCTTGAGGTGCGCCCACAGCTTCAGCCACGACAGGAAGTCACTCGTCTCGTCGGCGAAACGCTTGTGCGCGGCGTTGGCGAGCTCCTGCTTGTCCTGGGGCCGCTCCCGGGGGTCCTGGATCGACAGGGCTGCGACGATGACGAGCACCTCCCGCAGCACTCCGCGCTGGTCCGCCTCGAGGACCATCCTCGCGTGCCGCGGGTCGATCGGCAGCGTGGCGATCGTCCGGCCGTATGCCGTGAGCCTGCGTCCCGGACGTCGCCGGCCCTTGGGGGCCGGCTGGGTCGGGTCCTCGGGTGCGAAGGCCTGCAGCTCCTCGAGGAGTCGGACGCCGTCGGCGACCTGGCGCGAGTCAGGCGGGTCGACGAACGGGAAGCGCGCGAGGTCACCGAGGCCGAGGGAGGTCATCTGGAGGATGACCGAGGCGAGGTTGGTGCGCAGGATCTCGGGGTCGGTGAACTCCGGCCGGGAGAGGTAGTCCTCCTCCGAGTAGAGACGGATCGCGATGCCCTCGGAGACGCGGCCGCACCGGCCCGAGCGCTGGTTGGCGGACGCCTGGCTGATCGGCTCGATGGGAAGACGCTGGACCTTGGTGCGCTGGCTGTAACGGGAGATCCGGGCAGTGCCGGTGTCGATGACGTAGCGGATGCCGGGGACCGTGAGCGAGGTCTCGGCGACGTTGGTGGCCAAGATGACTCGTCGGCCCGTGTGGGGCGCGAAGACCCGGTGCTGCTCTGCCGCCGAGAGCCGGCCGTAGAGCGGGACCACCTCTGTCGTGGGCAGCTTCATCCCGTTGAGCGCGTCTGCGGCATCGCGGATCTCGCGCTCACCGGAGAGGAAGACGAGGATGTCGGAGCTCGAGCCGGTGTGGCGCTCGGTCCACAGCTCCTCGACCGCCTCGCAGATGCCGGTGATCATGTCCTTCTCGTCGTCGCCGTCCCGGCCCCCGGGGCGGTCCGGGTCGACGAGCGGGCGGTAGCGGATCTCCACGGGGTAGGTCCGGCCCGAGACCTCGATGACCGGGGCCGGCTCCCCCGTCGCCGGGTCCGCGAAGTGATTCGCAAAGCGCGCCGGGTCGATCGTCGCCGACGTGATGATCACCTTGAGGTCGGGCCGCCGCGGGAGCAGCTGCCTGAGGTAGCCGAGGATGAAGTCGATGTTGAGACTGCGCTCGTGGGCCTCGTCGATGATGATCGTGTCGTAGCGGCGCAGCTCACGGTCGCGCTGCAGCTCGGCCAGGAGGATGCCGTCGGTCATCACCTTGACCAGCGTGCCCCTGCTCGACTGGTCGGTGAACCTGACCTGGTAGCCGACCGTGGTCCCGAGGTCGACGGCGAGCTCCTCGGACAGCCGCTCGGCGACCGCACGAGCGGCGATGCGCCGCGGCTGCGTGTGGCCGATGAGACCGTCGAGGCCTCGGCCCAGCTCGAGGCAGATCTTCGGCAGCTGCGTCGTCTTGCCGGAGCCCGTCTCGCCGGCGATGACGACGACCTGGTGGTCGCGGATCGCGGCCGCGATGTCCTCCCGTCGGTCCACGACGGGCAGGTGCTCCGGGTACGTGATCGACGGCACCGACGCGGCGCGGGCAGCTCGACGCGCGGCTACCACCTTCGGGCTGAGTGGGCCCCCCTCGGAACGCTGGGCCCCCGAGGTTCGCCTCGGACGCCCCACTCCCCCACCACGACGCCGCCCACCTCCGGTTCGCACGGGCGCGGCGGGACGGTCCTCGGGCATGGGCGACAGGATAGGCGGCGGCAACGAACCCACCGAATCGGTTTCCGGCGGAACCGGTCCGCTCCGCGTAGGGTCCGACCGAGGAAGATCTCTGGAGGAGTGGCGATGGACGCGAGGCCGGCGGCGCCGGATCCCCAGCACGACCGGCACGTCGCGTTCCCCGACGAGCCGGCAGCACCGTCCGCGCGCACGCTCCCACTGACAGCGTGGGCTCCAGCGCCGGTTGAGCGCCACAGGCTGCTTGCCCCGCCACCAGCCCCCTCGCGGAATCCGCAGTGGCCCGGCCGCCGGGTGCGAGCTGCCTGGGTTGCCCTGGCGGGCTGCTTCGCACTCGCCGTCCTGGGAAACCTCTCGGACGTCAGTCAGGACTTCGCTCCGGGAGGCAGTCACATGGAGTGGCCGGGCGACTCCGACGCGTGGGGGGACGGGTCCGCAGGAGCCCTGTCTCCTGACGTCAGCGTCGTGACGGACCCGGGGGTCCCCGGTGTCCAACGCACCGGGGTGTCGACGTCCGAGCCGCCTCCGGGGACGACGGCGTATCGAGTGGAGGTGGTCGGCAGTGAGCCCGGGGCCACCCTCCACCTCATCGGCCGCCACGGGGACACCGCGATCCCCGAGTCGGCCCTGCCGCTCGTCCTCGACGTGCGCACCCACGAGCCGGACAGCCTCGAGCTCGTCCAGGCCTTCGGCGTGCACTTCCAGGACGAGATCCAGTGCCGCGTCTACGTCGGTGAGGAGCTCGTCGCCATCGCCACGGGTCCGGGCGAGGCCGAGTGCGCGCTGCCACCCACCTGACCGGACGGCGACGGCACGCCCCGGGCGCGTCTCGGCCCAGCGGCATACGGCCAGCTCAGACGTCGGCGTCAGACGTCGGCGTCAGACGTCGGCGTCAGACGTCGGCGTCGGGCGTGGCGTCGGCACCTGCCCGACGGTTGTTGATGGCGACCCGGAGCGCCATCGCCTTCTCGAACGCCGTGTGCCAGAACCGGCTGAGCACGAGCTCGCGCTCGCCCACCACCTCGACGACGTCCGCGCCCGCGCCGAGCTTGAAGAGCAGCAGGCCGATGAGCGGCGACGTGGCGCCGAGTGAGGTGTTGAAGCCGCGCAGGTCGTAGGACGTGCAGCCCAGGTCGATCGCGTCCTGGATCGCCTGCCACTGGAGCGCGTTGCTCGCCCGGGCGTCGCGGTTGCGGCTCGTCGAGCCGCCGTAGAGGTAGGAGAAGGTGTCGCCGACGCGCACCATGAGCGCCGAGGCGAGCACGTCGCCATCGACGTGGGCCTCGTAGATCCGTCCGGTGACCTGCTCGCCGGCCTCGGAGAAGGACCGGACCATCTGCTCGAAGTAGGACTTGGCCCGCGGGACGAAATGGTCCCGCTCGGCGGTCTCGACGTAGAGCTCGTGGAACCGGTCGACGCCGTCGACCCCGACGGACCGGACCTGGACACCCGCCTTGTCGGCCTTCTTGATGTTGCGGCGCCACTGCTGGTTCATCGACCTGAGCGCGGCCTCGGTGTCACGTCCCTCGAGGTCGATGACACAGAGGTAGCGAGGCTGCCCGACCGCCGCTGTGCTCCCCCACCCGATCGGGCGCCAGCCGGCGCGGTCGAGCCAGGTCTCCAGGCGACGGGCGACGGGGTTGTCCACCGCCGGCGGCAGGGCGGTGAAGGACATCAGCCCGCCCTCACTGATCTGCTTCTTCACGGTGTCGGGCTCCCAGGACCGCGACACCACGGGGAACCCGAGCCGCAACGCGAACGCCCCGGACGAACGGGCCCAGTCGACGAGCGGGTCGAGCCACGCCGCCGGGTCCTCTGCGACGGCCGCCCAGGGAAGGGCGGGCCCCTCCGGCAGGTAGGCGAACGAGCGTCGCACGCGAGGCAGGCTCCGCGAGAGGATGAGCCCGGCACCGACCCGCGCACCCGTCGCGTCGAACCAGCCCAGGTGCACCGCCGCCCAGTCGGGTTTGGTGCGTGCCCAGGCCGGGGTCTGCAGGAAGCTGCCGTGCAGCTCGAGGAGGGTCGCCTGCGCCTCCTCCGCCGACACGGGACGCACGGTGAACGGACCCACCGGCGAGGTGCGCGCAGTGGGCTCGTCGGGTCCCGTCGCCACAGCGGGTGAGGTCGGTGAGGTCGGGGGGATCGGTGCCTCGTCCATGGCGGTCACCCTATCGGCGCCGTCCGTCGCGACCGCTGGCGCCGGATCCACAGCAGGCCGAGCACCGGCAGGATGAGCGGCACGTAGCCATAGCCCTGTCCGAAGTGCGACCAGACGGTCTTGTCGGGGAAGGCGCCCGGCTCGGCGTAGGAGATCGCACCCACGCCGACGACGCCCAGGAGCTCCACGATGATGGCCACGGAGGCGATCCGCACCCAGGTGCGGTCCCCACGCGCGAGGCCGATGGTCGCGACGATGTAGATGAGGGCAGCAAGCGCCGACAGGAGGTACGACACCGGAGCCCGGTCGAAGTACTCGACGATCTGGAGGACGCTGCGTCCCGTCGCGGCGAGGGCGAGCAGCCCGTAGAGGGCGACGATCAGCCGGCCCGGCCCACGGCCCGTGTGCTCCGCGTCGACCCGCTCAGGCATTGAGGCTCCAGATCTGCTGGATGCGGGCCAGCAGGATGGCGACGACGACCGCCCCGCCGAGCACGACGCCCATCGCCCACCGGGTCTTCTCCTTGATCGCGATGAAGACCGCGGCGGGCACGATGACCAGCACCGTGAAGAGGTAGGCGACGAACGTCGCGCGCTCGGAGCCGTCGACGATGGACCCTGACTGGGAGAGCCCGTAGACGAGCTGGACCACGAGACCGAGCTCGATCGCGGCTCCCACCAGGATGAGCGGGTCGTCGACGAGGCGCCGGCGGATGAGGTGGTGGGCGGCGACCAGTCCGAGCACTCCAGCAGCGACGAGGAGCATCACGGTCAGGGGGACGAGCACGCCGGAATCCTACGGGGCGGGCACCCGGAGTAACGAACCCGTGGCCCCAGCCGTAGATTTTCGCCTGACCGGTCCCTTGACGAAAGGCCTCCCGTGGTCGCGAACCGTCCGATCGCCCTGGATCGCGCCGCCGGCGTCCTGCTCGGCGGAGCGTGCGGCGACGCCCTCGGGGTGCCCTATGAGATGTCCGCCCCACCGGTCGGCGAGGCCGTCATGAAGGGCGGCGGCCTGGGCCCCTACGACCCCGGCGAGTGGAGCGACGACACCCAGATGACGCTGTGCGTGGCGGACGTCGCGGCCCGGGGAGTCGACCTCACCGGCGCCGACGCCCTCGATGCCGTGGCGGAGGCGTTCGCCGGTTGGCTTCTCGACGGCGCGACGGATGTCGGGGCGCAGACCCGCACGGTGCTCATGGACGCCGGGCACCTCGAGGGTCGCCCCCACGAGCGACTCGTCGCGGCCAGCCGCGCCCTGCACGACCGCACCGGCCTCACGGCCGGCAACGGGGCGCTGATGCGCACATCGGTCGTGGGGATCTGGAACGTCGGGGACCGGGTCGCGACCGCCCGGGCCGCACGGTCCATCGCACAGCTGACCCACGCCGACCCGCTGGCGGCGGACTCGTCGATCCTGTGGTCCGAGGCCATCCGGGTAGCCGTCACCGAGGGGCGCCTGGACCTCGCCTCCGGGCTCGACCTGGTCAGTCCGGACCACACCCGCCACTGGGCCGAGTGGATCGAGCAGGCCACCGGCGAGCACCCCGGCCGCTTCGTCAACAACGGCTACACCGTGACCGCGCTGCAAGCGGCCTGGGCTGCCATCACGACGACGGACCGGGGCGACCGTTCCCCCATGCACCTGCAGCGCGGGCTTCAGGCCGCGGTCCGAGCCGGCCACGACACCGACACCGTCGCTGCCATCGCCGGGTCGCTGCTCGGCGCTCGCTACGGCGCCTCGGGAGTCCCGACCCAGTGGCGCCGGATGGTCCACGGATGGCCCGGATACCGGGCCCACGACCTCGTCGAGATCGCCGTCTCCACCTGGTCCGGAGGCCGGGCCCCCGGGACCTGGCCGTCGGTGGCGACCATGGCCGACCCCACCGTGGCTCCGCTCGGCCTACCCCACCCCATCGACCCGGACATCGTGCTCGGGACCGTCAGCGACCTGGCGCGGACCCGCGAGCTCGGGGTCCAGGCCGTCGTCTCCCTCTGCCCGCTGGGCCTGGAGGACATCCCGGCCGCGGGCATCCCGCCCCGCGACCATCTGGAGGCGTGGCTCAACGAGGACGACTCCGAGGAGTCGAACCCCCATCTCGACTTCGTCCTCGATGACGTGTCCTCCGCGCTGCGCCAGTTCCGGGCCGAGGGCAAGCGGGTGCTCGTGCACTGCCGGGACGCGACACGGCGGACTCCCGCCGTCGCCCTGCGCTATGCGGTCGACCTCGGCGTGGCCCCGGAGCTGGCCGAGCGCTCCATCCGGCAGGCGATGTCGGGGATCCGGGCCGAGGGCCGCCTCTGGGAGGTCGCGGCGCACGGGGCGTGAGCCCGCTGGCCGTCCGCCGCGGAGCGGCAAAGACCAGCGACCGCCCCCAGGGAGAAGGGCGGTCGCGGTGAGCTGGCCCCGTCGGGCCAGAGCTCGTGGGTCAGCGCAGGATGCCGTTGCCGACCTTGCGTCCCCACCACTTGCCGACACCCCAGGTGTCGCCCGCGTACGTGGCGGCGACGACGATCAGGGCCAGAGCCTCGACCCAGTGGGAGTCGGTGATCGGGTTGGTGGCCCGCTCCTGGTAGAGCGGGAACTGAGCCAGGTACATGAAGAGCAGGAGCGCCGTGCCGGTCCAGGCGGCGATCTTGAGGCCTGCCCCCGCGAGGAGCGCGACGCCGATGCCGAGCAGGCCGGCCATGAACAGCCAGTCGGACCAGGGGCCGGCGATGTTGGCGAAGAACTGGCCGAACGGGTTGTCTCCCTCAGCGCCGCCCTTCATGAAGCCCTGCGCCGGCGTGCCGCCGTTGATCCAGGCGCGCTCGGAGGGGGTCGCGAAGCCGAGACCGAAGAGCTTGTCGACGAACGCCCACATGAACGTCCAGCCCATGACGATGCGAAGGACGGCGAGGAACCGGCGTGCCCACGCCGAGCGGACGATCTCTTCCTCGAAGGTGACGATGCCGTCAGCGGGGTGCTTCGTGTCAACGTCGTGGACTCGACTGACGTCGTCGTGGTGGATGGTGGCCATGGATCTCATCTCCAGCTGTGTAGGGGATCCGGCAGGGCCTTGTTGCTGTCGGTACTACCGAGTGTAGTAGTGAACCGCTCATATCATTCAAGACCGGACAGTGTGATCTAGCAGTCACTCCCGCGTCAGCCATACCGTGGGGCATGCCCCTCGCGACGTACAAGGACCTGTGCATCGACGCCTCCGACGCCCCCGCGCTCGCCGCCTTCTGGTCGCGCCTGCTCGGGTGGCCGGAGGATCGCCACGGGGACGGGCCGGTCTGCCTTCGCGACCGGGGGCGCGCCATGGTCTGGGTCAACCCCGTGCCCGAGCCGGTCACGGCAAAGAACCGGCTGCACATCGACGTCAACGCAGAGTCGCTAGAGCCTGCCCTCGCGGCCGGAGCACGGGTGGTCGACGACTCGCACCCCTGGACCGTCCTGAGCGACCCTGACGGACAGCTGTTCTGCCTCTTCCGGCGCGATCCCCCGATCGATCACCCCTTCTACGAACTCGGCTGGGACGTGACTGGCGGAGTGGCGGAGTGCCGTCGGCTGGCCGACTGGTGGGCCGGTGCGCTCGGTGCGACCGTCAACCACGACCCCGACATCAGCTGGGTTGCAGACATCAGGAATGCGCCTTTCCAGGCCATCGACTTCGCGCCCGTGCCCGAGGCCAAGGTGACGAAGAACCGCGTCCACATCGACGTGACCACCCCGGACGTGTCAGCCCTGCTCGCTGCCGGGGCCCGCCGCATCAGGGCCAAGGGCGACGGGATCGGCTGGGACGTTCTCGTCGACCCCGAGGGCAACGAGTTCTGCGCCTTCACGCCTGACTGAGCCCAGCGGCATACGACAGCGTCCGTCGACCGGCCGGGAGGCGCCGGTCAGCGGACCCCGGTGCGGATCATCCGCGGCACCTCGAACTCGCCAGGGAACTCAGCGAGCTCGCGCACCAGGTCGGCCAACGCGTCGATCGACCTCGACACCGCGCTGTAGGAGCCGTCAAGGCGGATCGGACGGCAGAGGATGCGCGTGCCGGCGTTGCGGATGACGATCTCGTTCTCCGGCGCACGGTCCGTGTTGCAGTGCACGAGAAGGCCCGTCGGCAAGCCCATCGCCGCCGTGTAGGCGACGAGGTTGAGGTAGTCGCGTGAGGCCAGGTAACCGTCGGCGCCCATGGAGTACGAGGCGTCGCCGACGATGACGACCTCGGCGCCGCGCCGGACGATGAGGTCGGGGGCCATGGTGAGAGCTCGCCCCTCGTCGAGCCAGACGTCCTCGTCCGCGTCGATCCGCAGCTCCGGAGCGAGCCGGTGATCGAGCTCCTGGACGATCCACCGGCGGAACAGGTCGTCCATGTCGACCATGAGGCTGTGGGCCAGCTGGTCGCCGGCCTCGTGGCTCAGCGACATCGCCTGCAAGACGAGGCGGGAGAGGCGCATGGCGTCGGCGTAGTGCTCGTTGAGCCGGGTCACCGGCACGGGGACCGCGTGCTTCGTCGCCGGCGTGTCACAGACCCCGTCGAACCGGCCGAGCACGCGCAACGCCTCACGACGCACCTCGGGAGCCAGCTGGGGCCAGGCGAGCATCGCCTGCAGGGTGCACCGGAACAGCTGGTTCTCGGGGATGTCCGACGTGAAGTCGTCGTAGCGGCACTGCGGCTCGGCCGCCGACCACGGACGCCGGGCGAACTCCTCGACGAGCAGACGCCCCCGGATCGTGCGCAGCTTCTCCTCCCGCCCGACGTAGCCGTGCACCAGTCCCCGCATCGTCGCGGCGTCGATGAGGCGGATCGCGAAGTAGGCGACACCGTCGATGAGCTCGTCGGTGTCCGACCAGGTCACCTGCTCGTGCTCGAACTGCTCCGGCGAGACACCGGCGCTCAGCATCGCGAAGAAGTTGGCGACCGAGACACGCGGCATGACACGCACGACGAGGCCAGGCACCGCCAGGGCGCCCACCCAGCTCGTCGCGCCGATCGTCACGACATCAGGGTCCGCGGTCGCGTGGATGACCAACCGCTCCCCCGCCGCTGCGACCAGGGCCGCCCGGGTCTCGCGGTCGAGCCGCACCGGCCCGGAGCGACCGTGCTCGGCGATCGGTGGCAGCTCGATCGTCACGACGCCGAGGTGGGGTGGGCAGCGGACGGGATGGCCAGGTCGAACTGGCCGTAGCGTGCCCTGACGTTCTCCCAGCGGAACTGGGCGAGCTCGTGCTCGCGGCCGTAGAGCTGGTCCTCGATGAACGGGTAGACGTTGTAGTCCCAGATCCGGCGCAGCGTCGACTCGTCTCCGTCGAGACCGGGCCGCATGAAGTAGGAGTGGCCGATCTGCAGGTGGGGTCCCCGCAGAGCGCGACGCAGGTCCTCGTTGACCCGGTCGACGAGGTCCGCGACCCACACGGGCCCGTCGTGCACCTCCAGCCAGCGCCGGAGCAACCCCTCCATCGGGCCGTCGTGCGGCATGAACGGCACGAAGTCGAAACGGCGCCGCAACGCCGCGTCGACGAGGGCGATCGAGCGGTCGGCAGTGTTCATCGTGCCGATGAAGTAGAGGTTGGGCGGCAGCTCGAACCCCTCGTCGGGGCGGTAGGACGTCTTGACGGAGTGGGAGCGGTACTCGAGCAGGAAGAGCAGCTCGCCGAAGACCCGAGGCAGGTTGGCTCGGTTGATCTCGTCGATGATCATGATGTGCGGCGTCAGCGGGTCCGCCTCCGCCGCCTCGGCGAGCAGCGCGAGAGGACCCTTGCGCAGCTCGTAGACCATCTGCCCCTGGTGGTCGATCTGCGGTCGGAAGCCCTCGAAGAAGTCCTCGTAGGAGCTGCTCGGGTGGAACTGGACGATGTCGCGCTTGGCCGGGTCGGGCTGGACCGCCTGGGCGAACCGCTGGGCGAGGTAGGTCTTGCCCGTGCCGGGTGGACCGTAGAAGATGACCTGCTTCTTCTCCTCGAGCAGGGAGCGGATCTCCCGGAGGAAGTCCTCCTCGATGAGCAGCTCCTTGGCCGCCTCGCCCAGGGCGTCGTGGTCGGGCATGAGGGCCTTGTCCGAGCGGCGCATGAGCCAGTAGGCCAGCTGCGCCTGGCCCCAGGGGTCGCCGGGGAGGAGCGGGTCGAGCACCTGGCGAAGGAGGGCGTTGGTCTCGACGTGCATGCGGCCTCGGGACTTGCCCTCGGTCCAGCGGGCCGGACCCCCGAGGCGGGCCAGCATCGCGATCTTGCCCGACTCGCCGGCCAGCGTGAACAACGGGAGCCAGTGCTCCGGGTGGGCGATGGCGAAGAGCTTCATGACGACGCTCTCGCTGAAGCCCTGGACCGGCAGGTCGTCCGTGCCGAGCACCGAGTTGATCCGCTCCTCGTCGCGCCCTTCCCCCCAGAGCAGCTCGCGGACCATGAGGCGCAGCTCGTCGATGCCGGCGGCGTCGAGCGCATTGATCGAGCTGATCAGCACCGACTGCGCACCGATGTCGCCGTAGCCACGGGTGGAGACGATCCGCTTGAACGTCGGCAGGTCGAACGTCTCCAGGCCTTCACGCGAGAGGGCGGCCGAGAAGACGCGGCGCTGCTCCTGGTGCCAGGCGTCGCGCTCGTTGGGGTAGGGCCGCTCGGCCTTGAAGATCTCGACCTCGGACTCGAGGTCGGCCATCGCGCTCAGCTCGAGGTTGGGGTCCTCGGGCCCCCCGCGCTGGCTGGACGAGATGAACCGCAGCAGCGGCGTGAGCGCCCGGGCCGTGGTGGCCACCTCGTCGGCGAAGTCGGCCCGGCCGAGGGCGCTGTCGTCCTTCCACCACTTGCCGACGAAGGTCTCGCCGCCCGGGTACTCCCGACCGACGGGCTCGATCAGGCCCTCGGCGGCCGGGCGTCCGGCGTCGTGGACCCGCAGGAAGGTGACGCCTCGGGGCAGGTGGCCCTGGAGCAGGGCGCCGACCTCGCGGTGCTGGTCGTCGCTCTCCCCCTCCCAGCCGCCGTGCAGCCCGAACGCGACCCCCGCGGGCGTGACCCACAGCCGGAAGCCCGGGGCGCCGGCACCACCGACGAGGATCCACGCGGCATAGAGGTCGGAGCGGTAGGGCGAGTCGTCGCTCGAGTGCTGCTGCAGCGCGAGGGTGGGCGCCTCGAGGTAGAGACCCGTCTCGGCGGACAGGCGCTCGATGAGGCTGTCGGAGAGATGGTCGGCCTCGCCGCGCAGCTGCCGGGCGAGGTCGGCGGCGCGTTCCTCGTGCTTGGGGTTGGCGTAGCCGGTGGCCGGGCGGTGCTCCGCCGCGAGCTCGGCGGCCTCGACGCAGACGTCGATCGCCTTCGGTGCGATCCCGACGAACGCCTCCGTCTCCTTGAACCACCAGAGGATGCGGGAGGCGTAGCGCGGGTCGTCGGGACGCAACGCCGTGCACAGGGCCGCGAAGGCGACGTAGCGCTCGGCGTGGGACAGGCCGCGCTCGAGCCAGCCGAGCCGCTGGAGCATGTGCGGGGCGTTCTCCCACATGAGTGGCCACTGGCCACCGTCGTCGGTCGACCAGAAGAGGGAGAGGACGTAGGCGGTGTGAGCCGGGCTCGGGCTGCGCTGGCCGCGCGAGCCCGACCGGGCCAGGAAGGCGTCGACCGCATGGAGCTTGTCGGCCGCGTCGTGCGGGGAGGCCGGGGTCTGGAGCGCCGTGGAGAGCAGCTCGATGACCTCCGCGTGCTCCTCCTCGCTGCGTCTCACGAGGGAGGCCACCCAGGGCCCGCCGATGGGACCGAAACCGACGTACGGACCGTCCTTGCGAGCCCAGTGGCCGAGAGACTCCTTGAACGCCATGAGGTCGCCCGAGGCGAGGAGGTCGGCGAGGATCTCTCGCAGCTCGCCGTTGCGCGCCGTGCGCTCCGCGTCCATCTCGGCGAACAGCGCCTTGGCGTCCTGGTCGGCCTCGGCTGCTCGCTCGATGAGCGCGTACTTCGCGCGCCAACGCTTGACGTCGACGCTGTCAGTACGTGTCATGGTGCTCCCTCGTACGCCCCGGGGGCTGGGGCGTTCTTGCTGCTGCACTCGTGGAGGTACGTGCAGGACCGCGGGCTAGGTTACCTGCCGGTCGTCCAGGGAGGAAACGAGGAAACGTCCCGTTTTGCCCATGGGCAGGACCGTCGAGGGCGCTCCGCTGCGACCCTCCGGACAATTCATCGAGTATGCCGCTGGGCCGGCTCGGCGGGGTGAGCGGGGTCCCCCTTCGGCTGGCTGGCCCCCGGTGGCCCCTCAGGGCCGACCGGGACGGGCACGGTGACCACCCATTCGAGCTCCGGGGCGTCGTCGGGGCCGGATCTGCGGCTGGTGTGGACAGCGGGTAGGTCGGCGGCCTGCGGCGCTGCGGCGGCCCGCGGCGCTGCGGCGGCCTGCGGTGCTGCGGCGGCCTGTGGCGCTGTCCTGGTCGGCCGGTCCGGATCCGATCGGTTCTGCGGGCCCGTGGAGGCACCTGAGGAGGCACCTGAGGAGACGACGCGCATCGAGGTGAACCAGGTGAGCAGGAAACCCGCGCACGCCGCGATGGCGACCAGCAGCCCCTTCACGGGTGAGCCCCCGATCCGGGCCCGGCTGGCCGGTGCGGGCGCTGGGGGGTGAGCCGGCGCACCGGCTCCCGTCCACCGATATGAGCAGCGAGCGCGAACGCACCCCAGGAGCCCACCACGAAGGCCACGACAGCCCACAGGAAGACGCTCGGGAAGCCCCCGGTCGCGTCTCGGCCGACGAGGCCGAGGGTCAGGGGCACGAGGAGAAGACCCAGCCACCAGGCCCAGCCCATCTCGGTCACCTCTCGGTCGCCCTGCTGCTCGCGGTCCACGCGTCCGCCGCTGTCGGCGGGGTCAGTCATGGGGTCCTCCCTCGCATCGGGCTCATCGGCACCCGACCGTACCTGCTCTGATGGGGGCGCGCTCGAGACGCCGCGCCTGGAGCCGTCCGTGAGGCCTCGGCGCTGGAGAGCCACCGCACGGCGTCAGCCCCACACCGCGCTTCGAGGCGTTCAGGCGGCCTCGCTGCCGGGCGTGGTGGCCAGCGTTGTCACGCCGCCCGGAACGGCCAGCGCCACGCCCAGCAGTCTGATCGGAGTGCCGCCGCTCGCGCTGACGGACGCCCGCCGCAGGGCCAGGTCATGGTCCGTGGCGCTCCCCGAGCCGGGGCGGGCAATGACGACCACGACTGCCGGGACGCCACTGCCGGCCGCGTCGGCCAGGGCGTCGGTCAGGTGCGACTCCGCCTCGACCGGAGGCGTGGCGGCGTTGACGCTCTCCATCGTCAGGGCCTGCATGAGCCGGCCATCGGCGTGGCACAGGAGCAGAGCGAGCCCGCCAACGGCGCGGACGGTGTCGGGGACGACGAGGTCCACCACCCCCTCGAAGAGGTCCGGATCGGTCATCGGCCGCTGAGCCCAGTCGGCGGGCAGCGTGCGAAAGGTCCCTCGGGCCGTCATGGGCGGCTCGGGCGGAGCACCGCCGGCCCGAGACCCTGGCGCCAGTTCCGGATACGGGCTCGTCGGCTCCCCTGTCGTCATGAACCGAGCATCGCCAGTCCCGCGGGAGCCTCGCAGGAGTTGTCCACAGCCCTGCTGCCCCGTCCCTCCCCTGAAGGGGCTCGGTGGGCCGGCACGCTTCACGGTGACCCGCAAACCTGTCCGCCGGGTGCCGCATCGACGTACGATCGAAGACCAGTCGGGCCGTTGTTCTGCATGGATAACCAGCGGCTCGATGCGGCCCGTAACCATGCAGGCCGACGACCTCTCGTCGGCCGGGTTGCGGCGCCCCCGGGGGCGCTCGGAGGAGGGGACATGGGGTCCTTCGGCGAGACACTTCCCGAGGGCGGCGGTCTTCCGATGGCGGCACCTGCCGCCATCGTCAACGGTCAGCCCCTCCCTCTCGACGGGGTGGCTCCGCACACCTCGGCGCTGGACTGGCTGCGAGAGCACGGGCTCACCGGGGCCAAGGAGGGGTGTGCCGAGGGCGAGTGCGGGGCGTGCGCGGTCCTGGTGGCCAGGCCCGTCATCGGCCCGTTTACCGATGACGGGCCCGCCGCCGGCGCCTCGTCGGTGCAGACCCAGTGGACGGCGATGACCGCGTGCCTCGTCGCCGCGGTCTCCCTCGACGGTCAGGAGATCGTCACCAGCGAGGGACTGGGCGCGCCCGACGCACTCCATCCCGTCCAGCATGAGATGGCGGTCAGGGGTGGCTCCCAGTGCGGATACTGCACACCCGGCTTCGTCTGCAGCATGGCGGCGGAGTACTACCGGGCTGACCGCCCCACCCACCGCGACCCCGACGGCCACGTCGTGGGACCCAACGGCTTCGACCTCGAGGCCCTCTCCGGCAACCTCTGCCGGTGCACGGGGTACCGACCGATCCGGGATGCCGCCTTCGCTGTGGGGACCCCGCCGCGGGAGGACCCGTTGGCGGTCCGCCGTCACCTGCGCGCGCCGGCCCCACGCGCAACCAGGATCACCGGGCCGAGGGGCACGTACGCCCGAGCGGTGGACCTCGCCGAGGCGCTCGACCTCCTTGCCGTCCACCCCGACGCAGTCGTCGTCTCGGGGGCCACCGACTGGGGGGTCGAGGTGAACCTGCGCAGCGCCCGTCCCAGCGTCGTCATCGGCATCGACCGGGTTCCCGAGCTGCGAGCCTGGCGCGTCGCGGAGGACCGGACCGAGCTGGGCGCCGGTCTGACGTTCTCGGAGATCGAGACGGCGCTCGGTGGACGGGTCCCCCTGCTCGCGGCGCTCATTCCCCAGTTCGCGTCGAGGCTGATCCGCAACAGCGCCACGATCGGCGGCAACCTCGCGACGGCGTCTCCGATCGGTGACGCGGCCCCCGTGCTCCTTGCCCTCGAGGCCAGGGTGGTCCTCGCCTCGCGCGGGGCGGAGCGCGAGGTCGCGCTCGCCGACTACTTCACCGGTTACCGCGAGACGGTCCGGCGCCGGGACGAGCTGATCCGATCCGTCCGGATCCCGATGCCCCTGAGCCCGGTCACCGGCTTCCACAAGATCGCCAAGCGCCGGTTCGACGACATCTCGAGCGTCGCCGTCGCGGTGGCCCTCGATGTCAGCGACGGCGTCGTCTCGCGAGCCCGGATCGGCCTGGGCGGGGTGGCGGCCACGCCCGTGCGGGCGCGCGCGACGGAGGCGGCGCTCGAGGGCCGGCCGTGGAACCGCGACACGGTCGCCGAGGCGGCGAGGGTCCTCAGCAGCGAGGGGACACCGATGGACGACCACCGGGCCAGCGCGGCGTACCGCAGGGCGATGCTCGGCACCGCGCTGCTCCGGCTCCACGCCGACGCCGCGACCCCCGGCCGACCGACGGGCAGGAGGGTGGAGGCATGAGCAGGCTCTCCGATCGGCCCGACGACCCCTCCGTCGGACTCGCCATCCCGCACGAGTCGGCCGCCCTCCACGTGACAGGGGCCGCGCTCTTCACGGACGATCTGACGGGGCGGTTCCCGGGCCTGCTCCACGCCCACCCCGTGCAGGCGCCGTACGCCCACGCCCGGATCACCCGCCTCGACCCGAGCCCTGCCCTGGCCGTTCCCGGCGTCGTCCGTGTCCTCACCGCGTCCGACGTCCCCGGCCTCAACGACTCCGGGGTCAAGGGGGACGAGCCGCTCTTCCCGGCCGAGGTGATGTACCACGGCCACGCCGTCTGCTGGGTCCTCGGCGAGAGTCTCGAGGCCGCCCGGATCGGGGCCGAGGCCATCGCAGCCGGTGGCGTGGACTACGACCCGCTGCCAGCCATGGTGACACTTCGTGACGCCATGGCGGCCGGGTCGTTCCAGGGCGCCGTCCTCCATGTCCGCCGTGGGGACGTCGAGGCCGAGCTCCAGCGATCCCGGCACGTCTTCACCGGAGAGGTCGAGTTCGCCGGCCAGGAGCACTTCTACCTCGAGACCCACGCCTCGATCGCCTTCGTGGACGAGGCCGGCCAGGTGTTCGTGCACAGCAGCACGCAGCACCCGAGCGAGACCCAGGGAATCGTCGCCCACGTCCTCGCCCTGCCCGACCATGCCGTGACAGTGCAGTGCATCCGGATGGGCGGTGGCTTCGGGGGCAAGGAGATGCAGCCGCACGGTTACGCGGCCGTCGCGGCGTTGGGTGCGACCCTCACGGGGCGACCGGTCCGGGTCCGGCTCACGCGACCCCAGGACATGACGATGACCGGCAAGCGCCACGGGTTCCACGCATCGTGGCGGGTCGGTTTCGGCGCCGACGGACGCCTGACCGCTCTCGACGCCACCCTGACATCGGACGGCGGCTGGAGCCTCGATCTCTCGGAGGCCGTCCTGGCTCGTGCGCTGTGCCACGTCGACAACGCCTACTTCATCCCCCACGTCAGTGTCCGCGGTCGGATCGCCAGGACACACAAGACCTCCCAGACCGCGTTCCGCGGGTTCGGCGGGCCGCAGGGCATGTTCGTCATCGAGGACATCCTGGGCCGCTGCGCACCCCACCTCGGGCTCGACCCCGAGGTGCTGCGCCGCCGGAACACCTACACGAGGGGCCAGACGACCCCGTACGGACAGGAGGTCCGCCACCCGGACCGCCTCGTCCGGGCGTGGGACACCCTTGCCGAGAAGGCCGGGCTCGAGACGCGCCGGGCAGCCATCACGGCCTTCAACGAAACCCACGAGAACACCAAGCGCGCCCTGGCGGTGACCCCGGTGAAGTTCGGGATCTCGTTCAACTTCACGCCGCTCAACCAGGCCGGTGCGCTCGTCCACGTCTACAAGGACGGCTCGGTCCTCATCAACCACGGCGGCACCGAGATGGGCCAGGGCCTGCACACCAAGATGATCCAGGTGGCCGCAACCGCGCTGGGCGTTCCGCTCTCGCGCGTCCGCCTCGCCCCGACCCGGACCGACAAGGTGCCCAACACCTCGGCCACCGCGGCGAGCTCCGGCGCCGACCTCAACGGGGGCGCCGTCAAGGACGCGTGCGAGCAGATCCGCGCCCGTCTCGCGCACGTCGACGGCGGCTCCGGGCTGGCCTGGGAGAAGCTGGTCGCCAAGGCGTACCTTGAGCGGGTCCAGCTCTGGGCCGCCGGCTACTACCGGACCGAGGGCCTCGAGTGGGACGTGACGACGATGCACGGCTCGCCGTTCAAGTACTTCGCCTACGGCGTGGCGGCGGCCGAGGTGGAGGTCGACGGCTTCACCGGCAGCTACCGGACCCGCCGCGTCGACATCGTCCACGACGTCGGGGACAGCCTCAGCCCCGTCATGGACATCGGCCAGATCGAGGGGGCGTTCGTGCAAGGGGCCGGGTGGCTGACTCTCGAGGACCTGCGTTGGGACGAGGGCGACGGCCCGACGCGCGGCCGGATCACCACCCAGGCGGCCAGCACCTACAAGCTCCCCTCCCTCTCCGAGCTGCCGGACGTCTTCACCGTCACCCTCCTCGACCACGCCCACGAGGACGGCGCCGTCTATGGCTCCAAGGCGGTCGGCGAGCCGCCCCTCATGCTCGCCTTCTCGGTCCGCGAGGCGCTCCGTCAGGCCGCGGCAGCCTTCGGGCCACCCGGCGTCACGATCGACCTCGCCTCCCCCGCTACGCCGGAGGCCGTCTACTGGGCCATCGAGCTGGCGAGGAGTGCCGCGCAGCCAGGCGCCCCCGCGCCCTCGATGTCGTATGCCGCCGGGCTCACTCCCAGCGACGGCTCGCCAGGTGCCCCGGCTGTCCCCGACGCGGTGACGACGTGAGCTGGCTCCGGGCCGTCGAGCACCTTCGCGCCGCGCGACGGCCTGGGGTCCTCGTCACGCTCACGACGGTCCGTGGACATGCGCCCCGTGAGGCGGGCGCCAAGATGGTCGTGGCCGACGACGCCACGTGGGGCACGATCGGCGGCGGCAACCTCGAGGCCACCGCAGTCAGCCGGGCCCGAGGGCTCATCGCAGCGGCGAGCCACGCCCCCGAGACCATCACGATCAGCCTGAGCGACAAGGCTTTCAGCGAGCACGGTCAGCAGTGCTGCGGGGGCGAGGTCGTCGTCCTGCTCGAGCCTCTCGCGGTCGTGCCCTCGGTCGCCGTCTTCGGGCTGGGACAGGTCGGGCTCGAGCTGGCGCGGATCCTCGCGCGCCGCGACATCGATCTCCACCTCGTCGACTCCCGGGCAGACCTCGTCGATCCGGAGCGGTTGCGTCCCCTGGACGACGCTGTGGCGCGCGTCCGGGTCCACCACGCGCCGGTGCCCGAGCTCGTCCTCGGGCAGGTCCCGGCCGGCACGCACGTGCTGATCATGACCCACGACCACGCCGAGGACGCCGCGCTCTGCGACGTGGCCCTCCGATGCCGCCACCTCGGGTCGATCGGGCTCATCGGATCCTCGTCGAAGTGGCGCCGCTTCGAGAGCACGCTCGCTCGCGAAGGGCACTCGCCCGACGCGATCGCACGGATCATCACGCCCATCGGCCTTCCGGACCTGCGCGGCAAGGACCCGTCCACGGTGGCGATCGGCGTGGCCGCAACCCTGGTCCGCGCCCTCGAGGCAGAGTCAGTTCGCCGGACACGTGCGGACTCCGTGGAGCGGCGGTGACGATCTACCGAGGGACGGTTCTCGACACGCCGGACGACGCAGCCATCGGCGCGGTTCGGCTCCGGGCGCAGACCGACGCCGCCCTGGTCGTGGATGACGAGGGCCGGATCGCCGCACGCGGCCCCTTCGGGGACATCGTGGACGGCGGGGCGGGTGGCGCCGAGCACGAGGTGATCGACCTGCGTGAAGGCCTGGTCCTGCCGGGGTTCGTCGATGCCCACGTCCACTTCCCGCAGGTTCGCGTCCTGGGCGCACTCGGGATGCCGTTGCTCCAGTGGCTCCGGGAATGCGCCCTCCCCGAAGAGGCCCGGCTCGAGTCGGTCGACTACGCCCGCGCCGTCGCCGATGAGTTCGTGCACGGCCTCGTCTCGGCCGGCACGACGACTGCCTTGGTCTTCGGGTCGCACTTCGCCGGAGCGATGAACGTCTTCTTCGAGAGGGCTGCGGCCACCGGCCTTCGAGTCGCAGCCGGCCTGGTCGCGAGCGACCGGGGCTTGCCTGAGCCGCTGCTCACCACCCCGGACCGGTTCTACGAGGAGTCCATGGCGCTGGGCCGGCGGTGGCACCACGTCGGGCGCACCCGCTACGCCGTCACGCCCCGCTTCTCCTACTCCGCGAGCGAACCGATGCTCGAGGCCTGCGCGGCGGTGCTCAAGGACCTCGGTGGCAGCCTCTTCACGTCGCACGTCAACGAGAACGTCGCTGAGGTGGCTGCCGTGGCCGAGCTCTTCGCCGGGTCCGAGCACTACGTCGACACCTACGACCGCCACGGACTCGTCGGCCCGGCGACGGTCCTCGCGCACAACGTGCATGCCACCGCCCCGGAGCTCACCCTGCTGGCCGCCCAGGGCGCTGCGGTGGCCCACTGTCCCTCGAGCAACGCGGCCCTCGGCAGCGGCCTGTTCCCCCTGAGACGCCATGTCGAGCACGGCGTTCGGGTCGCCCTCGGCTCGGACGTCGGCGCGGGCACCGGCTTCTCCATGGTCAAGGAGTCGTTGCAGGCCTACCTCATGCAGCGGCTTCTCGGAGCCGACGGTCTCCCCCTGACGGCACCTGACCTGCTCCACCTCGCGACGCGGTCCGGGGCGGAGGCCCTCGGACTCGGTGATGACGTGGGAGATCTCACCGTCGGCAAGCAGTTCGATGCCGTCTGGATCCGTCCGCAGCACCACCAGCCCCTCGGCATCGGACTGCGGCACGCCACGTCACCCGAGGACGCGCTCGCCAGGACGTTCACGTTGGCCGCACCAGCCGACATCGCCGGGGTCTGGGTCGGCGGCGAGCGCATCCACTCGACCTGACCGTCCCTCACCTCACCGTCGAGTGGCCCGGCTATCCCCATGCTCACCGTCGAGTGGCCCCGCTATCACCATGCTCACCGTCGAGTGGCCCCGCCGTGCACAGGCCTGCCCGCCAAGGGGTGTGGGTAGCGGGGCCACTCGAGGGTGGGGGGTGTGGGAACCGGGGCCACTCGAGGGAACGCGCGACGCCTACATCGGCGGGGTGTACCTGCCGTCCACCGCGGTCCAGCCACCGTCGACGAAGAGCTGGGTGCCGGTGACGAACGACGCAGCGTCGGACGCCAGGTAGACGACGGCCCCCGCGAGCTCGTCCGGCCGCGACCACCGGCCGAGGGCGCTCTTGGCCGCATAGGCATCGGCCCACTCCGGCACCGCGCGGATCGGAGCCGTCAGCGGCGTCTCGACGACGCCGGGTGCGATGGCATTGACTCGCACTCCACGCGGCCCGAGCTCGGCGGCCGCAGTGCGGAGCAGCTGCACGAGGCCGGCCTTCGTCGCGGCGTAGACGCCCTGCCCGGGCTCGACGGTGACGGACCGGATCGAGCTGAACGCGATGATGCTGCCCCGACCCCGGGCTGACATTCCGGGTCCGAAGGCACGGATGAGACGGAAGATCGCCCGCAGGTTGAGATCGACCACTCGGTCGAACTCCTCGTCGGAGTAGTCGAGCAGCTTCTTGCGCACGTTCGTGGCCGCGGTGTCGACGAGGACGTCGACCGCGCCGAGCTCATCCGCGGCGCGCCGGACCGCGGCGCCGTCGAGGACGTCGAGGCGGTAGGCAGTCAGAGCCTCACCGAGGCGGGCCGTCGCCTCGGCTGCGTCCAGGTCCCGGTCCGCACAGACGACCTGGGCGCCGTGCGTCGCGAGCGCGAGCGCGCTCTCGCGCCCGATGCCGCTGCCGGCCCCGACGACGACGGCGCGACGCCCGTCGAGCCGGAACAGCTGCGAGTAGTCCACGCGCGCAGGCCGGTCAGGGGCCGGGGAGGCTGTCATGACCGGCTCCGCGCGCTCGGCCGGACGATCGCCATCCGCGTCACCGTCAGCTCCTCGATGGCGAACCGGGGGCCCTCCCGGCCCACGCCGGAGTCCTTCACACCGCCGTACGGCATGACGTCGGAACGGTAGCCCGGGACCTCGTTGACGACCACGCCACCGGTCTCGATGCGGTGGATGGCGCGGAAGGCCGTCTCGAGCGAGGCGGTGAAGATGCTGGCGTGCAGTCCGTAGCGGGAACGGTTGACGACGTCGAAGGCCTCGTCGAGGGACGCCACCGACCGCACGGCCACCACCGGGCCGAAGACCTCCTCGTCCCAGGCCAGCTCGCCGTCGGGCACGTCGAGCAGCACGGTGGGCTGCAGGACACCGCCCCTCACCTCGCCGCCCTGGACCAGCGTCGCACCGGCGGACACCGCCGACTCCACCCAGGCGCGCACCCGACCGGTGGACCGCTCGTCGATGAGCGCCGACACCCTCGTCTCGGGCGCGCGGGGGTCCCCGACCACGACGGCGGCCATCCGCCGCTCGAGTGCGGCGACGAAGACATCGCGAACACCCTCCACCACGACGACACGCTGCACCGAGATGCACGCCTGCCCCGAGGCGTAGTACCCACCACGCACCACCGCATCGGCGGCTGCCTCGACGTCCGCGTCGGCGGCGACGACCAGCGCGGAGTTCGATCCCAGCTCCAGGAGGACCTTCGTCGGGGCGGCATCCTTGGCGATCTGGTGCCCGACAGCGGCTGACCCGGTGAACGACACGGCCCCCACCCGCGGGTCGGTCGTGAGCGCCACGCCGACGTCGACGCCCCCCGTGACGAGCTGGACCAGCCCCCGTGGAGCACCAGCCGAGGCGAGCGCCTCGCGGACGAGATGGACGAGCCAGAGGGTCGCGAGAGGCGTCTGCGGAGCGGGCTTGACCACGACCGGGCATCCGGCCGCGAGCGCCGGTGCGAGCTTGTGCGAGGCGAGCAGCAACGGATAGTTGTAGCCCGCGATCCCCACGACGACCCCGATCGGCTTCCGGACCCAGAACCCGAACAGGCCCTCACCGCTCGGCAGCAGGTCCAAGGGGACCGTCTCACCGTGGAGTCGGGCGACCTCCTCCGCCGCCGTCGTCAGGGTGAGCAGGGTGCGGTCGACCTCCACCCGACAGTCGACCAGGGGCTTGCCGGTCTCGAGGACGAGCAGCTGCTCGAACTGCCCGCGGCGTGCGGCCACCTCGCTCGCGGTCTCGACGAGTGCTGCGCGACGGACGTGGGACGGGAGGGAGGCAGCCCGCTCACGCAACCCAGCGGCATACGAGATGGCTCTGGTGGCAAGCTCGCTGGATCCGCGAGGTGCGTCGGCGACCAGCTCCCCGGTGAAGGGGAAGCGCACCTGGTCCGTCGCTGGGACAGGCACCCACTCGTCCCCGATCGGAAGTCCTGCGGGATGGGTGAGGACATGGAGTCCGGTCATGAGCCACCTCCGACGAGCTCTGCGGTGCCGCCGCCACGCAGGGCCCGGCGCATGGTCGGCGCCGCGCGCAGCAGCTGCTTCGTGTATGGGTCCTGCGGGTCGTCATAGACCTGCGTCGTCGGGCCGAGCTCGACGACCTCGCCGGCGCACATCACGGCGACGCGGTCACAGATGTGCCGCACGACGGACAGGTCGTGCGACACGAAGACCAGGGTCAGCCCGAGGTGGTCGACGAGCTCGGTGACGAGGTTGAGCACCTGGGCCCGCACCGACACGTCGAGGGCGCTCACGGGCTCGTCGGCCAGGAGGATCGAGGGTCGCGGGGCGAGCGCGCGAGCGATCGAGATCCGCTGCCGCTGGCCCCCCGAGAACTGGTGGGGGAACCGGTCGGCCGCCTGCCCCGACAGTCCCACCGCCTCGAGCAGCTCGAGCACCCGGGCGTCACGAGCATCCCGGTCACCCCCGGCTTCATCACCCTGGGCGACGAGCGGCTCAGCGATGATGTCGCGCACGCGCATCCGAGGATCCAGCGAGCCCATGGGGTCCTGGAAGACGACCTGCAGCTGGGAGCGCACGAAGCCGAGGTCGCGCTCGCGGCGACCCGTGATGTCCATACCCTCGATGAGGATCTGGCCGCTCGTCGGTCGGTCGAGGGCGGCGATGAGGCGAAGCAGCGTCGACTTGCCCGACCCGGACTCGCCGACGATGCCGAAGCGCTCGCCACGGCGCACGTCGAAGCTCACCCCCCTCACCGCCTCGACATGAGGACCCTTGCGCAGCAAGGAGGTCCGCGGGCGCCGGAAATGACGAACGACGTCTCGCACGACGATGGACGCGCTCATCGCCCTCCTCCAGCCGGGTGGACGCAGGCGTAGCCGTGGGCGGTCCGCTCGCTCGTCCACGGCGGCACCACGGCGCACTCCGCCGTGGCGTGGGCGCACCGGGTCCGGAACACGCAGCCCTCCGGGAAGGCGCCAGCGGGCGGGACCGAGCCGGGGATCGTCTCGAGCGGCTTGCCCGGCAGCGTGCCCTCGAGGTCCGAGGCCCCGAGCAGGCCCTCGGTGTAGCGGTGCCGCGGCCGGGTGAACACCTCCGCCACCGGACCCGCCTCGACGATGCGGCCGCCGTACATGACCAGGACCCGCTCGCAGACCGTCGCCACGACCGGCAGGTCGTGGGTGATGAAGAGCATCGCCGCGTTGCGGGCCTCGACGCCGCGGACGATCAGGTCCAGCACCTTGGCCTGGACCGTCACGTCGAGGGCCGTGGTCGGCTCGTCGCAGACGAGCAGCGCCGGGTCGTTCGCCAAGGCGATCGCCACCACGACGCGTTGGCGCTGGCCCCCGGAGAGCTGGTGCGGGTAGGCGCGCGCGATCTCCGTGGGCGCCGGGAGCCCCACGTGGTCGAGGAGGGTGGCGACCCGCTCACGGACCGCGCCGCGCGCAGCACCCGGCCTCCCGCGCCGGCCGGCGTGGATGAGGATCGTCTCGGCGACCTGGGCTCCGACGCGCATCGTCGGGTTGAGGGCGGTCATCGGCTCCTGGAAGACCATGGACACGTCGTTGCCGCGCACGGCCGCCATGGCGCGCTCGCCCGCTCCCACGACGTCGTGCTCCACTCCCGCGAGGCGCACCGACCCGCTGACGCGCGCCCCCTCGGGCAGCAGGCCCAGCAGGGCCAGGCTCGTCAGGGACTTGCCCGAGCCGGACTCCCCGATGAGCCCGACCCGCTCACCGCGCCCGATGGAGAACGTCAGGTCGTGGAGCAGGTCGTGCCGGCCGATGCTGACCGACAGACCGCGGACGTCGAGCACGGCCTGCTCGGCGCTCACCGTCGCGGGACGGGCGGCGACCGGCCGGGCACTCATCGGCGGTCCTCCAGCCGGGGGTCGTAGCGATCGCGGAGCCCGTCTCCGAGCAGGTTGAAGCCGAGCACCGCCAGCGCGATGGCCAGGCCTGGCACGAACGCGAGCCGCGGCGCCGAGAAGAGCAGCTCCTGGCTCTCCTGGAGCATCCGCCCCCAGCTCGGCGTCGGCGGCGGCGTGCCGTAGCCGAGGAAGGAGAGGGCGGCCTCGGCGAGCACCGCGATGGCGAAGGCGACCGACGCCTGGACGATGACGAGGCTGCTGACGTTGGGCAGGACGTGCCGCAGCCCGATCCCCCACGGGCTCCGGCCGGCTGCTCTGGCCGCGAGGATGTACTCGGTGCTCAGCACCTGCAGGGCACCACTGCGCACGATGCGCGCGAACGTCGGGACCGTCGCGATCCCGATGGCGATCATCGCGACCAGGGTGCTGCCGCCGTAGACGGCGCTGAACATGATGGCGAGCAGCAGCGCGGGGAAGGCGAGGAGCAGGTCCATCCCCCGCATGACCGTCTCGCCGATCGCCCGTGGCGCCATCGCGGCGACGACGCCGAGCGGAACCCCCAGCAGGCCGGCCACGCCGACGGCGACCACGCCGACGAACAGCGTGGTCCGAGCCCCGACGAGGATCTGGCTGAGGACGTCGCGGCCGAACTTGTCGGTGCCGAGCCAGTGCTGTGGGTCGCCGACGTCGCGCAGGCGGGCGCCGGCGTTGACGAGGGTCGGGTCGTGCGGCGTCCAGACGAACGACACGAGGGCCATGAGCACCACGGCTCCGACGATGACTGCGCCGACCACGAGGCTCGGCCCGGGCGGTCGTCGCACCGGAGGCTGCCCGGCGACCTGGACGGCGGCGACCTCACCCGGCTGGGGTAGGCGCTCGGCCGGCGCGGCCGAGCCGAGGGGATCGCCCGGGCCGACAGGGCCGAGGGGGTCGAGGGGGTCGAGGGGGTCGGGCGGCCGCGGGGTCATGAGTGGCTCACTCGGAGGCGCGGGTCGATCGCGAGGTAGAGGACGTCGACGAGGAAGTTGACCAGCAGAACGGCGAAGACGAGGAGCATGACGATGTCCTGGACGAAGACCAGGTCGCGGTTGGACACCTGGTCGAGGAGCAGGCTCCCGAGGCCGGGGATGACGAAGACCCGTTCGACGACGACCGCACCGATCAACAGGGTGGACAGCTGCAGGGCGAGGACCGTGACGACGGGGATGGCGGCGTTGCGGAACCCGTGGCGCCACAGCGCACGGAACGGCCCGAGACCCTTGGCCCGGGCCGTGCGGATGTAGTCCTCGCGCTGGACGTCGAGGATGGCGCTGCGGACGTAGCGGGTCAGCACCGCGCCCTGGACGAGGCCGAGGGAGAGGACCGGCAGCACGAGCTGTCGCAGGAACTGCACAGGGTCCTCGTTCGGCGGCGTCCAGCCGTTGGCCGGGAGCCAGCCCAGCCGCACGGCGAACACGGTGATGAGCAGGATGCCGGCGAGGAAGGCCGGGACCGCGACCCCGACCTGGGACACGGCCGACAGGACGAGCCCGCTCACGTGCCGGCGTCGCACCGCCATGAGCGTGCCCAGCGGCACGGCGATCACCACTGCGACAACCATCGCGCAGACCACGAGCCAGAGAGTCACCTGCAGCCGGTCGAGGATCTGCGGGGCGATCTCCACCTTGGAGACGTAGCTTCGCCCGAGGTCGAACCGCACCAGCCCCGAGAGCCAGGCCAGGTACTGCTCGACGAGCGGCCGGTCGAGTCCGAACTCCGTGCGCAACCGGGCGACCGCGTCCTCCGAGGCGTTGACGCCGAGGGCGACGCGCGCCGGGTCGCCCGGCAGCAGCACCATGAAGCCGAAGACGAGGACGGAGCTGACCACGAGGCTCGCGACGAGGATCGCGGTCCTGCGGACGAGGTGCAGCAGCATGGTCCCGTCCGACGTCCCGGGTCAGCCGCGGCTGAGGTCGGAGAGGCGGAAGGACTCGGTGATCGCGTTCTTCGGCAGGCCGGTGATGCCCTTATCGGCGACCATGAGGTTGGGCAGGAGGAAGAGGAAGTCGCCCGCGGCGTCCTGGGACAGCTCCCGGGCCGCCTTCTTCATCAGGTCCACCTGCTCCTCCGGGGTGCCTGCGTCGGCCGCGGCCAGGTCCGCCTGGAGCTGCTTGCTGTCGTAGCGCGTGTAGTAGTCCGGGTTGCCGAACACCGCGGGGAGGTCACGGGGCTCGACGTGCGCGACGATCGACATGTCGTAGTCGGCGTCCGTGAAGACGGTGCTCAGCCACACGGCCGGGAACTCCAGCTGGTCGAGGTCGACCCGGAAGCCGGCCTGCTCGAGCTGGCTCTTGACGACCTGCCCACAGGAGGTGGCATAGGGCAGCGACGGCAGCCGCAGCCGCAGCGCGGTGGACGCCACGCCGGTCTCCTGCACGAGGGCCTTCGCCTTCTCGAGGTCATACGGGTAGAGGCCGGTGAGGTCCTCGTACCACGGGTCGGTCGGGGGCACCATGCTGCCGATGAGCGTCCCTCGGCCCGCCCAGCACGTGTCGAGCAGTGCCTGGTGGTCGATCGCGTGGCGGACGGCCTGGCGCACCTTGAGGTCGTTCATCGGCGCCTTGCCGTTGTTGAACGACAGGAGCACCTCGCCGTTCGTCGTGCCCTCGGTGATCTCGTACTTGTCGTTGCCCTCGAACTGCTGGAGCGACTCGGGCGCCTGCACGGTGCCGATGACGTCGATCGTGCCGGTGAGCAGCGCGTTGTTGAGGGCGGACGGGTCCTTGAAGTACTTGAGCATCACGTCCTGGAAGAACGGCTCGCTCCCCCAGTAGTCCGGGTTCGCGGTGAACGAGATCGAGTCGCCGCGGCGCCACTCCTTGAAGACGTAGGGGCCCGTGCCGATCGGCTTGGCGGCGAGGTCCGCGACTCCCTGCTCCGTCATCATCGCGCCGATCCGGGTCGACATCTTGTAGAGCCAGTTGTTGCTCGGCTTGGCCAGGGTCACCTGCAGCTGCGAGTCGCTCAGGGCCTTGGCCTCGGCGACGACGTCCATCGCGGACTTCAGCGACACCGTCCAGTCGCTCTTGACGCGGTTGATCGAGAAGGCGGCATCCTTGGCCGTGAAGGGTGTTCCGTTGCTGAAGGTCGCGCCCTTGACGAGCTCGAAGGTGTAGGTCTTCTTGTCGTCGGAGACCTGCCACGCCGATGCGAGAGCCGGCTTGAGCTCGCCGGACTGGTCGACCTTGACGAGCGTCTCGTAGACGTTGTCGAGCAGCGCCTGCGGAATGGCAGCGCCGTCCTTGGTCGTGAAGTCGAGGCTCACCGGCTCGGCGACCAGACCCACGGTCAGCCTGGTGTCAGCCGCTGCCCGAGGGCCTGTGGTCGAGCCGCCGTCCGAGGTGCCCGACCCCGCGGAGCATGCAGCGGTGAGCGCGAGGAGCAGGGTGCTCCCGGCAGCAGCGATCCGGCTCGGCTTCATCCTGGCTCCATCCTGTGAAGGTCGTCCGGGCTGGTCTGACCAGTGGACAATTCTGCGTTGACCGCTACCGTTTCCGGCAACGGCGCGGATGTCAAGGTTTGACACCACCCTGAGACCGGAAGGCGGTGACAGCGAGTGGAGGTGGACCCGACCGAGCGCCCGGGGAGGCTGACCGCGCAAGCGATCTCAGCGGCATACGCCTCCGGGTCGCTCTCCCCTGTCGACGTCGTCACCGACGTCGCCGCGATCATCGCGCAGCGCGAGGCCGAGCTCAACGCCTTCTGGCGCTACGACCTCGACGCGGCGCTGTATGCCGCTGAGCTCAGTGCCGCTCGCTGGCGCGCGGGTGCCCCGCTGGGTCCGATCGACGGGATCCCGGTGACGGTCAAGGAGAACCTCGCGCGGGTGGGCGTGCCGATGCCCGCCGGGAACGCCGGGGTGGTCCCTCGGACACCTGAGCGCAGCTCCCCCGTGGTCGAGCGCATCGAGGAGTCGGGCGGCATCATCCTCGGCTCCACCGTCATGCCGGACTGGGGCATGCTCTCCTCCGGCGTGTCGAGCCTCCACGGCATCACCCGCAGCCCGTGGAACCCGAGCCTGACGACCGGAGGGTCCAGCTCCGGCGCGGGTGCCGCGGCGGCAGCGGGATACGGGCCACTCCACGTCGGCACCGACATCGGCGGTTCGATCCGCCTCCCCGGCACGTGGCTGGGGCTGACCACGCTCAAGCCGAGCGCCGGCCGGGTCCCGCTCGACGCCCCCTACCTCGGTCGAGTGGCCGGTCCGATGGCCCGCTCGGCGACTGACGCGGCGCTGCTCCTCTCGGTGATCAGCGGGCCCGACCCGCGCGACTGGACGGCCCTGCCGCCCCAACGGCTCGACCTCGACGACCTGACCGTCGGCGGGTCCTTCGACGTCGCAGCCCTGCGCATCGGCCTCCACCTCGATGCCGGGTGCGGCCTGCCCGTCGACCCAGCCGTCCGGGAGTCGGTCGAGTCAGCGGCGGCGGTCTTCTCCGCCGCAGGCGCGCACCTCGAGCTGGTGGAGGCCTTCCTCACCCCTGACCTGCTCAGCAGCCTCGACGAGTTCTGGAGGGTGCGCTCGCTCGTCGACTTCGACGACCTGGAGCCGTCCCGTCAGGACCGGGTGCTGCCGTTCATCCGGCGCTGGGTCGAGGCCGCCCGCGGGGTGACGGCTCAGGAGGTGATGCGCGACTACTCGAGCATCATGCGGCTCCAGCAGCTGACCACTCTCGCAACGGAACCGTACGACCTGGTCCTCTCCCCCGTGGCACCCATGGCGGCCTTCCCCGCCGAGTGGCCCATGCCCTGGGGAGACACGGACCAGGGAATGGCGCACATCGGCTTCACCGCTCCGTACAACATGTCCGGGCAGCCCGCGGCGACGGTGAACTGCGGCTTCCTGCCCGATGGCCGCACCGTCGGGCTGCAGGTCTCGGGACGGCGCTTCGACGACGTCGGCGTGCTGCGCGCGGTGCACTGGTTCGAGGAGCATCGCGGCGCGGGGGCCACCCCGGTCTGGCCCATCCCGGCCCGGGGCGGCGTGTGACCCGGCCGCCCGCCTTCGAGCAGGTCCAGCCGGTGCGTCTCTACGAGCGCATCGTCGACCAGGTGGAGAGCGCCATCGCCCGTGGCGAGCTGGTGCCCGGCCAGCGGCTGCCCAGCGAGCGCGAGCTCGTCACCCAGTTCGGGACGAGCCGCGCCACCGTCCGGGAGGCGCTGCGGGTCCTCGAGAGCAACGGCCTCGTGCGCTCGCGACCGGGTGACCCCAACGGTCCCGAGGTGCTCCCGTTCACCAGCCGCGGACTGAGCAAGCAGCTCCACCGCCTCGCCCGTGTCGAGGAGCTCACCCTGGCCCAGCTGCTCGTGTCCCGGATGATGCTCGACGCGACCGCGAACCGGCTGGCCGCAGTGCTGCGCACGGATGGCCAGCTGGCCGGCATGCAGGCGGCCATCGAGCGGATGCACGAGGCGGTCGACGTGGGGTTCGACGCCTTCAGCCAGGCGGACGTCGCCTTCCACGAGGCGGTCGCGCTCGCCTCGGGCAACGTCCTCATCCAGGTGAGCAACGAGGTGGTCCGCGACACGGTGCTCTCCCTGATCTCCGACAAGCTGGCGAAGTCCCGCAACAGCAGGTCCCTGATGCGGCGATCGCTGCGGCACCACGAGGCCGTGCTCGACGCGATCCGCTCCGGGGACGGCCCGGCCGCCGCGCGAGCCTCCGCGCAGAGCCTCTACGACTACTACTCCGGGTATGTACCCGCCAGCGAGCGACGGGCCCTGCAGTCCCTGCTCGACGGCTGACCGACGCCGACGCGTCCGGAGGACCGCGTGGCACCGTGTCGGTGACGACCGGCAGAATGCGGGGTCCACGCGCTCGAGCGCGTGGAGTGGATGAGCACAGGAGCAGGTGTGGGTGTGGCACAGGGTGTGGGACGTCAGTCGGTCGAGCTGCGGATCGCCGAGGAGCTGGGGGTCCGCGCGGCTCAGGTGCAGGCCGCCGTCGGCCTCCTGGACGGCGGCGCCACGGTGCCGTTCGTGGCGCGCTACCGCAAGGAGGTGACCGGAGGCCTCGATGATGCGCAGCTGCGCACGCTCGAGGAGCGGCTCGGCTACCTGCGCGAGCTCGAGGAACGACGCGCGACGGTCCTCGCCTCGATCGACGAGCAGGGCACGCTGACCGACGAGCTCCGGGCCAGCGTCATGGCGGCCGAGACGAAGTCCCGGCTCGAGGACATCTACCTGCCCTACAGGCCGAAGCGTCGCACCAGGGCCCAGATCGCCCGGGAGTCCGGGCTCGAGCCTCTCGCCGACGGCCTCCTCGGGGACCCGACGGTCGCGCCCCTGGCCGCCGCGGCCGCCTTCGTCGACGCCACGCTGGGCGTCCCCGACGCGCCGGCCGCGCTGGACGGGGCCCGTGCCATCCTCGTCGAGCGCTTCGCCGAGGATCCCGACCTCGTCGGTGACCTCCGAGAGCGGATGTGGTCGCGGGGACACCTGACCGCGACGGTGCGGGAGGGCAAGGAGGTCGACGGGGCGAAGTTCGCCGACTACTTCGACTTCTCCGAGCCGTTCCCCACGATGCCTTCCCACCGGATCCTCGCGATGCTGCGCGGGGAGAAGGAGGAAGTCCTCAGCCTGACGGTCGACCCCGTGCCCCCGGGCGACGAGCCCGTGACCGGGCCGACGGAGTACGAGCGGGCGATCGCGGCGCGCTTCGGCATCTCCGACCAGGGCCGACCCGCCGACCCATGGCTCGCCGAGACGGTCCGCTGGGCCTGGCGCACCAAGCTGCTCGTCCACCTCGGCATCGACCTGCGGATGCGCCTGCGCAGGTCGGCCGAGGAGGAGGCCGTTCGGGTCTTCGCGGCAAACCTGCGTGACCTGCTCCTCGCCGCTCCCGCGGGCAGCCGCACCACGATGGGTCTCGACCCCGGCTTCCGCACCGGGGTCAAGGTCGCCGTCGTCGACGCGACGGGCAAGGTCGTGGCCACCGACGTCATCCACCCCCACGTGCCGCAGAAGCACTGGGACCGGTCGATCGTGACTCTGGCGCATCTCTGCGCCGAGCACCGGGTCGAGCTCATCGCGATCGGCAACGGCACCGCCTCGCGCGAGACCGAGCGACTGGCCCAGGACCTGCTCAAACGTCACCCTGAGCTCAAGCTGACCACCGCCATCGTCTCCGAGGCGGGCGCGTCCGTGTACTCGGCGTCCGCCTACGCCTCGGCAGAGCTGCCCGAGCTCGACGTGTCCCTGCGCGGCGCCGTGTCGATCGCCCGACGCCTCCAGGATCCCCTCGCCGAGCTCGTCAAGATCGAGCCGAAGTCGATCGGCGTCGGCCAGTACCAGCACGACCTTCCCCAGACGTCCCTGTCGCGGTCCCTCGACGCCGTGGTCGAGGACTGCGTCAACGCCGTCGGCGTCGACGTCAACACCGCCTCCGCTCCGCTGCTGCGACGGGTCTCCGGGATCACGGCCGGCCTCGCCGACAGCATCGTCTCCCACCGCGATGCCAACGGGCCCTTCCGGACGCGCTCGGCGCTCAAGGCGGTCCCGCGCCTCGGGGCCAAGGCGTTCGAGCTGGCCGCCGGCTTCCTGCGCATCCCGGGGGGCGACGACCCGCTCGACTCCTCAGCGGTCCACCCCGAGGCCTACCCCGTGGTGCGGCGCATCCTCACCGAGACGGGGTTCGAGCTGCGTCAGCTCATCGGCAACACGGCCGTGCTGCACCGGCTTCGGCCAGAGTCGTTCGTCGACGAGAGGTTCGGCCTGCCAACGGTCACCGACCTGCTCAGCGAGCTCGACAAGCCCGGCCGCGACCCCCGGCCCGCCTTCCGGACCGCCACCTTCAAGGAGGGCGTGGAGGAGCTCAAGGACCTGACGCCCGGCATGACCCTCGAGGGGGTCGTCACCAACGTCGCGGCGTTCGGGGCCTTCATCGACGTGGGGGTGCACCAGGACGGTCTGGCCCACGTCTCGGCCCTGTCGCACACGTTCGTGTCCGATCCCCGCGAGGTGGTCAAGCCCGGCGATGTCGTCAGGTGCAAGGTCCTCGACGTCGACCTCCCCCGCAAGCGGATCTCCCTCACGCTGCGCCTCGACGACGAGGTCCCGCCCGGCGGCCGGACGGCCGGACGGCGCAGCCCCGACAGCGGGGATGAGAGAGGGCCCCGCGGCGGCTCGGGCCAGCGTCGGGGGCCGCGGCCACCACGCCCGCAGGGAGGCCCTGCGCGGCAGAGCCAGCCCCCCGTCAACAGCGCCATGGCTGAGGCCCTTCGCCGGGCAGGCTACGAGGCCTGACCGGGCACCCGCGGCACTCGCGGCGGAAGCCGGCCCAGCGGCATACGTCACCCGAACTGGCTCTTGTCCTCAGGCCGGATCCTTGGTCGACTGTGAGTGGTGGGTCCAGCCCATCCGGGGCCGGACCCGCCGCGGACCGGAGGTATCCATGACCAGTGAGACGCAGTTGATCCCCGAGGACGCAGAACTCGACGGGTCGCCGGCCGGTGTTCACTCCAGCACCACCGTTGCGGCCCCGCTCGAGCGCGTGTGGGAGCACCTGATCAGCCCCCAGGGCACGGAAGCCCTGCTCGGCACGGGTGCCCGCCTGGCGACGAAGGGTGAGCCCTGGCACAGCGCGGAGGGCCCCTGCGGCGTCCTGCGCAGCTACCACCCTCTGGAACAGATCCGCGTCTCCTGGCACCCCCACGAGGACGGCCCCCTCAGCATCGTCGACCTCCAGCTCCGACGCGAGGGCGACGACAGGACGCGCCTGGACGTCTACCACGAAGGGCGCGGCATCGCCGAGGACGGGCCGGGCGACAAGGCGCGCTGGGACGAGGCACTCGGCCGCCTCACCCGCTCGTTCGCCGGGTGAGCTGAGCAGTCGCCGCTGACGCGATCTCGGCCGGATGCCGCTGGGCTCGGCTGCAGCTGCCGCCGGGCTCGGCCGGCTCCGGGAACTTCGGCGTTGCACGCCGAAGGGCGAGGCGAGACGTCCGTCAGCGAACGACCATGACAGGACACACGGCGTCATGGATGACGCGGTGGCTCACCGAGCCGAGCAGCATGCCGGTGAAGCCGCCTCGGCCGCGCGACCCCACGACGACGAGTCCCGCGGCCGACCCGAGCTCGGCCAGGACCGAGCCGGGGTCACCGAAGACGGCCTCCGAGGTGACCTCCAGCGACGGCTGTGCCGCACGGACCCGCTCGGCCTCGAGCTCGAGCCCCGCCCGCATCCAGCTGAGGATGGTCTCGGGATCCTCCAGCCCGTCACCCCCCGCTCCGGATTCGATGATCGTCCACGTGGTCGGTGTCACCGGCTGGGCGATCCGCACGATGTGCAGCCGGGCACCGCTCTGGACGGCGACGTCGGCGGCCGCGTCCACAGCGCGCTCCGATGCAGGGGAGCCGTCGCTGCCCACGAGCACCGGGTGCTGGGCATCCGGCCGGTTGGGCTTCGGCAGGTCGTCGACATCCTTCCCAGCCGGGCCGCGCACCACGACGACGGGGCAGTGTGCATGGGCGGCCACCGCGTACGACGTCGAGCCGAGCAGGCCGCCCAGGATCCGGCCCCGTCCTCGGCTCCCCACGACCACGAGATCGGCGTCCTTCGAGGCCTCGATGATCTGGCCCGCCGGGCTACCCAGCCAGTACTGCGTCTCGATCTGGCTGACCTCCAAGGTCTTCTGTGCGCGGCGCGCGCCCTCCGAGACGATCTCGCGGGCCGTCTGCTCGAAGAACGGCTCTGCCTGGGCGAGGTCCATCGCGGGGTAGCCCGAGCTCGCCGTGCTCATCCCGTGCACGATGGTCAACCGGCGTCCACGCTCGCGCGCCGTCTCGACGGCCCAGTCCAGGGCCAGCACGGAGGCGGCGGACGCGTCGTAGCCCACGACGATCCCGTGAGACGGCCGAGGGCCGCCTGCGTCGCGTGGGTCGGGTGCGGTGGAGACGTCCTTCGCCGTGGCGGCGCCAGCCGGCTCATCGAGGTCGTTCGTCGCGGTCGGGTTCATCGTCAGCATCCTCTCCGGTGAGCCGGCACCAGACGCCGCATGACCCGAGTGGCTGCCCGGGCCCCCTGCCGTGACCGATGCCCCTGCTCGGCTGGCCGGAACGGCCTGCCGGCCACCTCCATCGTCGTCCTTCACTCCGACGGCGCCGTTTCGATGTGAGCGGCCAGACACACCGCGCACCGGACCCCGGGTGCGACCCCGCTGGGGGACTGCCTCAGATGCCGAGCTGCTTGGCGACCGCTTCCCCACCGATGGTCCGGATGACGTCCGGATCCCCGACGACGATCAGACGATCGGTGGCGCGAGACATGCCGACGTACAGCTTCTCCCTGGCCCGGTCAGGGTTGCGCGTATTGATGCAGAGCACGACAGCCTTGCGCTCGAGCCCTTTGCAGCCGAGCACGTGCCCGTAGAACACGTCCTCGTCGTCCCAGAACGACCGCCAGTAGCCGATCTGTCCGTGCATGTCCTGGCGCTCCTTCTGCACCCGGTGACGCGAACCCATGGTCAACAACGCGATGTGCTGGGGCTGCCACCCCTCGTCGAGGAGCGCCTCCACCTCGTCGTCGGCCACGCTGATGGCTGCATCGCTCGGGCACGACACCACAGCCACCTCGGCGCCGTCACCGCCCCTGAGCGTCATGCGCATCGGGGTGAGTGGTCCGAAGGCACGGCCGATCTGACGAGTGTTGCGCAGGTTGTGGTCGAGAACGAGGGGGACGAGAGGCACCGGTGGCTGGCCGTACCGGGCAAAGATGCGCTGGTTCTCGTCGCTGTACACATAGAGGCCGCCGGTCTCCTCGTCCTTGAGCGCCTTCATCAAGGGGTGCCACCAGTGGTCGGCGAAGTCCTGCGCCTCGTCGACGATGACGGCGTCGAACCGCTTGCCCTCGGGAAGGCGTGTCGCGACCTCGGCCATCCGGGCGGCGAGGTCCCGCTCCCAGAAGACGGCATCGTTGCGGTCGTGGTCGGTGGAGATCCCCCACTCGTTCGCGAGGTCCTCGAAGGAGCCGGCGAACGCGGGCCGGTGCCGGCGCGGCATCCCGGCGAGCTGCCGCTTGAAGTACTCCGACAGGCCGATCGAGTAGCAGAGCAGGGCCACCCGTTGCGGTCGGCGCTCTCCCTGCCCCCTCGTCAGGTCCTTGGCCTGCGTCAAGGCGAGGATCGTCTTGCCGGAACCCGCTCCTCCCCGGACCTCCATCCGGCGGATGAGGCGAGTGATCTTGAGCAGCTCTGCCTGCTCCCGGGTGAGCCGGTCAGCAACCGCCTCGCGCTCGTCCGCCTCCGCGGTGATGTCCGGGGCGGGTAGGCAGCGACCCGTGAGGATCTCCAGGATGATGGCGATGTCGTCGTCCGTGGGGGTCCGCTGGTCGTTCTGCTGGTGGGCGACGACGCCGCGGATCCGTCCGGAGAGGTCGTCGAGGTCGCCGCGACCGCTCACCATCCATCGAGGGCAGTCGAGCGTGGCGAAGTCGGGGTCCAGGTCGGTGAACGGCAGGACGAGCGCATGGCCGAACCGGACGCGGCTGCGGCGGTTCTTCCAGCGAGGGTCAGCCTCGATGAAGTCGCGAAGGGCGTACTTCCCGTCGCGGGCCTGGTCCACCGGGCGGATCCGGCTCCGGTGGTTGCGCCCGCCCGACCACCACTGCCCCTGCGCGTCCACTGAGACGCTGCCGCCCTTGACCTCGACGACCACGACACCGACACCGACGACGAGCGCGACGATGTCGAGCTCGTGGTCCTTGCGGGTGCTCGTCAGCCGGACGTTCGGGATGAGCACGGTGTCGGGGTGGGCCTGCTGGACCAGCCGCTCCCAGACCAGCATCTCTGCCTCGCTGGCGAACTGGTGCCTCGCCTCGTCGGTTCCGCTGTGGTCCCCGCGCTCCCAGCTGTCCACAAGGCCGCACCCTAGCCCCGACGCTGCCGTCCCGCAGGCAGATGCGTGGGTTCCGCCGGGTTCGTCGCCGTCAGCGAACCACCATCACCGGAGACGTCGCGTGATGGATGACGGTGTGGCTCACGGACCCGAGCAGCATGCCCGCGAAGCCGCCCCGGCCCCGGGAACCCACCACGATGAGGCCGGCTCCTTCTCCGACGCGGGCGATGGCCAGCCCCGGGCTGTCCTCCAGCACCTCGAAGGAGACCCGCACGCCGGGCTGCTGCTGGCGGACCCGCTCGGCGAGCTCGCGCGTCGCGTCGTCGGCGTACCTGCGCAGCTCGTCGGCGAAGCGGGCGTGATCGATCGCGTAGGTCTCGCCGTACACCATCGGGCCGAGCTCGGGCTGCGTGTGCAGGTCGACGGATGGGTGGATGGCCCGGACGAGGTGAAGCGGGGCTCCCGCCGAGGCGGCGACGTCCGCTGCCCGATCGAGCGCATGAAGGGCCGCCTCGGACTCGTCCACTCCCACGACGACGCGGTGCGCGGCGTCCGGATGCAGTGAGGCCTCACCGCGCACGACGACCGCGGGGCACCGCGCGTGAGCCGTCACGTTGTAGGACGTCGAACCGAGCAGACCGCCGAGCAGCCGGCCTCGGCCGTGCGACCCGGTGACGACGAGATGGGCCGCCTCGCTGGCGGCGACCAGCTCGCCCGCCGCGCCCCCGAGGACGCTCACACCCGTGACGGCCTCGTGGCCGAGGACGACCACGGCGCGCTCCACCGCTGCCGCCACGACCTCGTCGGCCGCGTTGGCGATGAGCTCGCTCTGCCGATCGGGCGGGGACGGGCCGAGCACGGGCACATGGGCGAGGTCGTAGCAGTGGAGGATCGTGAGGGGGCGGTCCTCCCGGCGGGCGGCCTCGATCGCCCACTCGAGAGCCGGATCGGAGCCCTCCGTGCCGCTGTAGCCGACGACGATCCGTCGGCTGTCCGGCGCCTCCGCGGAACCGGTGTGCCCACTCATGGTCGCCCCTTCCACGTCGAGCCGGCCGACGGACCGGCCACCCGACCATTATCGCCTCGTCGCCGCCGCACGTCCCTGAGCCGTCGCACGGTGGGCGCGTCGCTCACCGTGGCCGCTCAGCGTGGCCGCTCAGCGTGGCCGTGGCCGCTCACCATGGCCGCTCAGACGGCTCGCCCGGCCGGAGCGTTGAGCTGGGTCAGCTCGGGGTCACGTTCGACGACGTCGCCGAGGACCTCGTCGACGAGCGCCATCAGCTCGGGCCCGAGGGTCACGCCGGCCGCCTTGACGTTCTCCTCCACCTGCTCCGGCCGCGACGCCCCGATGATGGCGGACGCCACGTTCGGGTTCTGGAGGACCCAGGCCACGGCGAGCTGTGCCATCGTCAGGCCGGCCTGGTCGGCGACCGGCTGCAACCCGTGGACCCGGTGCAGCACGTCGTCGCGAAGGAAGCGCTTGACGAAGTCGGCACCGCCCTTCTCGTCGGTGGCGCGCGACCCCTCGGGCACCGGCTCGCCCGCCACGTACTTCCCGGTGAGCACGCCCTGGGCGACGGGGCTGAAGACGATCTGGCTGACACCGAGCTCTTCGCTGGTGGGTATGACCTCGTCCTCGATGACGCGCCAGAGCATGGAGTACTGCGGCTGGTTGGACACGAGCTGGAAGCCGAGCTCGCGGCTGAGCTTGACGCCCTCGCGGATCTGCTCGGCAGTCCACTCGCTGACACCGATGTAGAGCGCCTTCCCGTGTCGGACGACGTCTGCGAACGCCTGCATCGTCTCCTCGAGGGGCGTCTCGGTGTCGTACCGGTGGGCCTGGTACACGTCGACGTAGTCGGTCTGGAGCCGCTTCAGGGAGCCGTTGATCGACTCCATGATGTGCTTGCGCGACAGCCCGGTGTCGTTCTTCCCTTTCGGGCCGGTCGGCCAGTAGACCTTGGTGAGGATCTCGAGGCCCTCCCGGCGCTCACCCTTGAGTGCCTCGCCGAGGACCACCTCGGCGGCCGTGTTGGCGTAGACGTCCGCCGTGTCGAAGGTCGAGATGCCGACGTCCAGAGCAGCTCGCACGCACTGGACCGCCACATCGTTCTCCACCTGCGAGGCGTGGGTGAGCCAGTTGCCGTACGTGATCGCAGAGACCTTGAGCCCGCTGTTGCCGAGATACCTGTGTTCCATGAGGCAACCGTAGGGCTCGTCCCTCCGCGGAACAGCGCGAGCGCCTACCTCGCGTTGACCGTGCGGGACTCCTGGCCCTCCCGGATGGTCTCCTGCTCCTCGATGATCTGCTCGCGCTTGCGGGCCTTCTTCTCCGACGCCTCCGTGCCGCGAGGGGGCAGCTGGATCGCTTCCTCGGCAGCCATCCCTGCCTGCAGCTCCCTGCCGCGCTCCATCTCGGCATCGACCTCCGCGCCGAAGAGGAGGGCGAGGTTCATCAGCCACATCCACAGGAGGAAGACGATGACGCCCGCGAGCGAGCCGTAGGTCTTGTCGTAGTTGGAGAACCCAGAGACGTAGAAGCCGAAACCCACGGAGGCGACGATGGCGACCAGGATCGCGATGACGGCGCCCACCGACAGCCAGCGGAACCGAGGCTGCTTCACGTTGGGGGTGGCCCAGTAGAGCAGCGCCACCATGACGATGACGAGGAGGAGGATGGCGGGCCACTTCGCGATGCTCCACGCCGTGACGGCGGCCTCGCCCAGGCCGATCGTGTCCCCGACCGCTCGGGCCAGGTCCCCGGTCAGGACCAGACCGAGGAGGATCAGCGCGGCCATGATGACGAAGGCGACGGTGAGGGCGAGGTTGATCGGGCGCAGCCGGATGAAGGGCCTGCCCTCATCGACTCCGTAGATCCGGTTCATCGCCCGACCGAAGGCGCCGATGTAGCCGGAGGCCGACCAGATCGCACCCACGAGCCCGACGGCGAGCGTCAGACCCGCCGCGCCCGAGTTGACCATGTCGGTGATGGGTCCGCGCAGGGTGTCCGCGGAGTCGCCCTGTCCCACGGCCTCGAGGATGTCGAGGAGCGCGTCGACCGTCGACTGGCCCTGACCGAAGACCCCGAGGAGCGACACGAGCGCGAGAAGTCCAGGGAAGATCGACAGTACCCCGTAGTAGGTCAGACCTGCAGCCATGTCCATGCACTCGTCATGGCCGAACTCGTGCGCCGCCCGTTTGAGGCTGACCTTCCAGATGCGCTTGCGCAGGTCAGGCGGCGACTCGGGTTTCCGCGGGTGGTCCGGTGCAATCCCCGTCCGAGACCGCTCCACGCTCTCGCCTTCGTTCATCGTCCGACTCCTTCGACCTCGGGTGCCAGTCGACGCGCCCTTACCCAGCCGCCCCCGCGTTCCACACCCCGTCAGTGCCCGCGCGCCGGCCGGACGAGGGGCTCGCCCGGCTGGTGGGCGCGCAAGGAACACTGCGCCCTCGCCGCACGTTGTAGAACGTGCGTTCGGTTCCGCAACGGTCGGGGCCCGGGCGGCTCCATCCGTCCGGACTGCAGCACGAGGCGACCGGCCCGCGGCACAGAGGTACCCGAGGCACAGGGAGAAGGTGGAATGTCGTGCAGAAGCGGAAGAGATACGTGGAGATCGAGGAAGACAACGGGACTGTCCTGCGGTACTTCCACCACGAGAACGGCGGGGGTCTGGTCGACCCCAGTGCCGATGTCGACCCCACGGCGTGGGTCGAGGCCTCGGCCTACGTCGAGGCGGGCGCGACCGTTCGTCCCCGAGCCCGAGTCCTGACGGGCGCCTGGGTGGACCGCGAGGCGGTCGTCCGAGAGGACGCCGTCGTGGGCAGCTGTGCCCATGTCGGGCCGCGCGCCGTCATCGGTCGTGGCGCTCGGCTGGGGCCTCGCGTCAAGGTGGGCCCGGACGCCCGCGTGGGAGCGGGAGTGCGGCTGGGGCCTGATGCGGTCGTCCCCGCAGGCCGCCGCATTCCGTCACACCGCGTCGGTCGCACCGCAGCCTGAACGACGGGCGCCACAGCCCGATCGCGCTTCGGTCGGGCTGGCGACGACCCTCGCCGTATGCCGCTGGGCCCGCTCCGAGCCCCGAGCCGGCCCTCGTGGTCGGCTGGGTCCGGCGGCGGGACCGCGGGACCGGCCGCGGGCTGCTCGCCGGGCGAGCGTCGGTGGGCGCGGCTAGGGTCGGAAGGACGGTGAAGGGGTGGTCGCGTGGCAGTCACGGTGAGCGTCACGAGCTACGGCGCGCAGGCGCTCGAGGTGTTGCGGACGGTGGTTGCCGAGGTCAAGCGCGACGACCCGATGGCCCCGGTCATGGTCGTCGTGCCGAGCAACATCGCAGGTATCGTCGCGCGCCGGCATCTCGCGCACGGCGTCACACCGCACGGCAACGGTGTCACCGGCATCTGGCTGAGCACGCTCCCCCGACTCGCGGAGCAGCTCGCCGCTCCCACCCTCACCGGCCACGGTCGCCGCCCCGCGACGCGCCCGATCACGACCGCGGCGATCCGGGCCTGCCTCGACGCGGACCCGGGCGTGTTCGAGCGCGTCGCCCGGCACCCCTCGACGGCTCGCGCTCTGGCGCGCGCTCACCGGGACCTGCGTGACCTGGACGACGCGGCGCGAGCCTCGCTCGCCCGGACGACCTCGCTCGTCACGGAGGTCGTGCGCGTCCACCGTGCGACGACGTCGCGGCTGGAGGCGACGCACTACGACCAGACCGACCTGCTCGTCACGGCCACCGGGCTGGTTCGCGGAGGGAGGACCACCACCGACCCCTTCGGTGCGCTGGTCCTCTACCTTCCCCAGGACCTCACCCGCGCAGAGATGGCGTTCGCGCAGGCGCTGGCCGAGCGCGGGGACCTTCACGTCGTCGCTGGTCTCACCGGGGTCCCCCGCGCCGACGAGGCCGTCCTGGCCACGCTCGAGGCCCTCGGCGGCGAGGCCCCGACCCACGTGGTCACCGAGCCGCTCGCCCACCGCGTCCTGACCGCCTCAGACTCCGACGACGAGGTCCGGTGCGTCGTCCGGGACATCGTCCAGACGCTGCGCACCACGCCGGCCCACCGCGTCGCCGTGCTGTACTCCGCCCCGTCGCCGTATGCGCGTCTGCTGCACGAGCACCTCGGGGCGGCCGGCATCACCGTCAACGGGCCCGGCGTGCGCCCGGTCAACGAGCGGGCCGTGTCCCGACTCCTGCTCGGCCTCCTGGAGGCGGCACGCACGGGCTTCCGCCGGGCGGACGTCATGCGCACCCTCGGCGAGGCGAGCACCACCACGTTCACGGGCGAACGCATCAGCGTGACCCGCTGGGAGCGTGCGTCCCGCGAGGCCGGGATCGTCGGCGGCTCCGACTGGCAGACCCGCCTGGACGCGTACGTCCGCCACCAGGAGCTCGACCTGCGTGAGCAGGAGCTCGAGTCGACGCGCGCTCGCGCCGAGCGCAACCGGGACACGGCAGTCCAGCTCCGCGACTTCGTGGCCGAGCTGCGCCTTCGGTTCGAGCACGCGGCGACCCTCACCGGCTGGGGGGACCTCGGCCGGTGGGCGCTCGAGCTCTTCCAGCAGCTCCTTCCGCCCGAGAGCCACACGCGCCTGCCCCTCGAGGAGCAGTACGCCCTCGGCGTCATCGAGCGCACCCTCTCCGGCCTCGGCGCGCTCGACGCGCAGGGACTGACCGCCACGCTCGCCGGCCTCGAGGAGGTCCTGGGCGTCGAGCTCGAGCTGGCCCTCCCCCGGGTCGGTCGGTTCGGTGAGGGGGTCCTGGTGGCACCGATCACCCACGCGATCGGTCTCGAGCTCGACGCGGTCTTCCTCGTCGGGGTGTCCGAGGACCTCTTCCCGGGTCGGCTGCACGACGACTCCCTGCTCCCCGAGCGCGTCCGTGACGTGACCAACGGCCAGCTCCCCTCGGTGCGCACTCGGTTCGACCGCCAGCACCGTTGTCTCCTCGCCGCCTTCGACTCGGCGCCGCGCGTGACGGTCACCTTCCCGCGGGGGGACCTTCGGCGGCATACACACCGGCTGCCGAGCCGATGGCTGCTACCCAGCCTCCGCCGGCTGAGCGGTATCGCAGACCTTGCTGCAACGGAGTGGGAGAAGGGCATCGAGCGGTCCAGCGACCGGCTGTCCAGCTCGCCGTCCTTTGCCGGCTCCCTTCTCCGCACGGAGACGCCCGCCACGGAGCAGGAGTGGCGCGTCCGTGCGGCGACTGCACACCAGCAGCTCGAGGACGGCATCGTCGAGGCTGCCCGAGCGATGCGCGCGGCGCGGGAGTCTGACGAGTTCACCCGCTTCGACGGGAACCTTGCTGGACTGGAAGGACTCCCAGACCTCCGCACCGGTGATCGCGCCGTCTCCCCCACCGCGCTCGAGCACTATGCGAACTGCCCGCACACGTACTTCATCCAGCGAATGCTCGGGGTCGAGCCGGTCGAGGCGCCTGAGGAGGCTGTCGAGATCAGCCCACTCGACGTCGGCAACCTCATCCACGAGAGCGTCGACGCGCTCATCACGGACGCCGGTCAGGCTCGAGAGCTGCCCGACTACGGCGAACCGTGGACGGAGTCGCAGCGCAAGCGCCTCCAGGAGATCGCCAGGGCGAAGGCAGACACCTACGAGGCGGAGGGCCGCACCGGTCATCCCCGGACGTGGCCCCGGATGCGCTCCCAGATCCTCGCGATCCTCGACTGGATGGTCGACGAGGACAACCGCTGGCGTCGCGCAGAGGACGCGAAGGTCGTCGCGAGTGAGCTCCCCTTCGGTCTGCGCGGCGCCGAGCCCGTGACGCTCGTCCTCGGCGACGGTGGCCGGGTGAGGTTCCGTGGCTCGGCGGACAAGGTGGACCAGAAACGCGACGGCACCCTGCTCGTCACCGACATCAAGTCCGGGAGCCAGCGGACGTTCAAGGGCATCGGTGAGGACGACCCGGTCGTCCATGGCGAGAAGCTCCAGCTGCCCGTCTACGCGATGGCGGCCCGCGCCGCGCACGGCGACGACCACACGCCGGCGCGGGCGCTGTACTGGTTCGTCCGCAAGGACCGTGGCCGCATCGAGCTTCCCCTCACCGATGAGGTGAAGGACACGTATGCCGCGACCGTGGGCCTGCTCGTGTCGTCCATGGCCGCCGGGGTCTTCCCGCCGCGGGCTCCCAAGGACCCGGACTTCAAGTGGGTGCAGTGCGCGTACTGCAACCCGGACGGACTGGGCCATGGCGCGGTCCGGGAGCGCTGGGAGAGAAAGCGGCTGACGCCGGAGCTCGCGGCCTATACCGGGCTCGTCGAGCCCGCTGCCACGGCCGCCACTGACGAGGGGGACGAGCAGTGAAGCGCAACGAGGACCTCGTGGACACGCAGGCTCGCCTGCGCATCCAGAACGACACGGCGGCAACGCTGTTCGTCGACGCGGGCGCGGGCTCGGGAAAGACCCGATCCCTCGTCAGCCGCGTCCAGGAGCTCGTCGTCAAGGACGACATCCCGATCGAACAGATCGCGGCCGTGACGTTCACCGAGCGGGCCGCGGCAGAGCTCCGCGACCGGCTGCGCGCCCGTCTCGAGGAGGTGGCACGTCACACGGGCACCGAGAGCAAGCGTGAGGCAGTCGAGCGGGCGCTCGACGGGCTCGACATGGCGGCCATCGGCACGCTGCACTCCTTCGCCCAGCGCATCCTCACCGAGCACCCGATCGAGGCCGGCATCCCACCGCTCATCGAGGTGCTCGACGAGGTCGCCTCCTCCGTCGCCTTCGAGAGCCGGTGGGCCCAGCTGCGGAGCGAGCTGCTCGACGACCCCGAGATGGCCGTGACCCTCGAGATGGCCTGGGCCACCGGGATCACCCTGGACCACGTCCGCGCGGTCATCGCGAAACTCAACTCGGACTGGGACCTCGTCGACTCCCACGTCCTCGGCGTCGGACTGCCCGAGCCCCCGCAGCTGCCGGACGTCGCCCCCGTCCTGGCCGAGGCTCGACGGCTGGTGGACTTCCGGGACCACTGCACGACCGACGGCGACAAGTTCCTTGCTCGCCTGGAGGCCCTGGCCGAGTGGGCCGACGGGCTCGAGGCCCTCGCGGACGACACCTCATCGATCGTCTCCGTGCTCAAGGGGGCTGCACAGCTGAGCTTCGCCCATGGGCAGAAGGGACATTGGGGTGGCCGGCTCGACGAGTTCCGCGGGAGCTGCCAGGAGTGGCAGCGGGAGGTGAAGCGCCTCGTCGACCACGTCACCGAGGCGACGCTGCGCTCGATCGTCCACTGGTGCGGACGTCGCGTGCTCGACTCGGCGCGTGCGAGGCAGGCCGAGGGGCGACTCGAGTTCCACGACCTGCTCGTCCTCACCCGCGACCTGCTGCGCGCCGACGCCGAGGTCCGCGCGGCCCTCCAGCAGCGCTATCGCCGGTTGCTCCTCGACGAGTTCCAGGACACCGACCCGATCCAGATCGAGATCGCGGTCCGGATCGTGGGTGGGGCCTCCGCGAGCCAAGCGTCGTGGGAGGACGTCCCGGTGCCGGAGGGTTCGCTCTTCGTCGTCGGCGACCCGAAGCAGTCGATCTACCGCTTCCGGCGGGCCGACATCGGCATGTACCTCCGCGCCCAAGAGGTTCTCGGCGGCCCCGTGTCGCTGACGACGAACTTCCGCACCGGCGCACCGATCCTCGACTGGGTCAACGCGGTCTTCGGCGAGCTCATCCAGCACGACCACGGGAAGCAGCCCGCCTACCAACCCCTCGACGCCTACCGGCCGGGGCCCACGGTCGGCACGGCCGTGACGGTGCTGGGGGCTCTGGCGCACGACGGGAAGCTGCGGGCCGGGGAGCTTCGCGACCTCGAAGCACGCGACGTCGCTCAAGCCGTCGTCACCGCTCTCGACGAGGGCTGGGAGGCGCAGATCGAGCTCGACGAGAAGGACGCGGGCGGCAGGTCACTCACCGAGTGGCGCCCGTTGCGGCCGGGTGACATCACGATCCTCGTGCCGTCCCGCACGTCCCTGCCGTTCCTCGAGACCGCCTTGGACGACGCGGGCGTGATGTACCGCACCGAGTCGAGCTCTCTGGTCTACCAGGCGCCGGAGGTCCGGGAGCTCTTCGCGGCGGCACGGGCGATCGGCGACCCGTCGGACCAGCTCGCGCTCGTGACGGCGCTGCGCTCGCCGCTCTTCGGGTGCGGCGACGACGACCTGTGGACGTGGAAGCGGTCGGGGGGCGCGTTCAGCGTCATCGCGCCGCCGGTCGAGAAGGCCGAGACCCACCCTGTCGGGCGCGGGCTGGCCTACCTGCGCCGGCTGCACTCCGAGTCGCGATGGCTGACCCCCTCGGAGGTCCTCGGGCGGATCGCGGTCGACCGGCGGATGTTCGAGACCGCTGTCTTCGGGCCACGCGCCCGGGACTCGTGGCGGCGGCTGCGCTTCGTCATCGACCAGGCCCGTGCGTGGTCGGAGGCCGAGCACGGTGGTCTGCGCGCCTACCTCGCGTGGGCGGCGGCGCAGTCAGCGGAGGGCTCACGGGTGGCCGAGTCGGTCCTTCCGGAGTCCGACGTCGACTCGGTTCGGATCATGACGATCCACGCCGCCAAGGGCTTGGAGTTCCCGATGGTGGTCCTGTCCGGGATGACGTCGCGGCCCAACAACGGCAACGGGGTTCGGCTCCTGTGGAAGGACCGCGGGTATGCCGTCCGGATGGGCAGGGACGTCGAGACCGAGGACTTCCAGGAGCAGGTCCCGCTCGACGAGCAGATGAGCGACTACGAGCGGATGCGCCTGCTCTACGTCGCGACGACGCGAGCCCGGGACCACCTCGTGGTCTCGCTGCACCGGTGCGGCAACACCCAGTCGAATGCGAAGCACCTCGCCGGGGCGGGCGGCGCCGACGCTGCCGCGGCGCAACCGGTGACCTTCACGTCCTGGCGCCGGCTCGACGACGCAGCAGCGGCCCCGGTCACCCCTCCTCCGGGCTTCGAGCAGTGGCTCGAGGGCATCCGCGCGGCTGTACGAGCCAGCCGGCGCAAGCCGGCCTCGAGCGCCTCCGGTCTCGAGGGCACGGACCCGGACGCGCTCGAGCTGCCTTCCGGCGAGGACAGCGACGCATCAGTGATGGGCGCCACGGCCGACACACCCGACGCAGCCCCGGCAGGCGGCAGGCCCGTCCCCCCGGGCTCCGCCAAGGGGGCCCGGGACGTCGAGCAACCGGCGTGGGCCAAGGGCCGCTACGGCTCAGCCGTCGGACGTGCCGTGCACGGCACGCTGCAGAGCGTCGACCTGGCGACCGGCGCCGGGCTGGACGACGCACTGGCGGCGCAGTGCCTGGCCGAGGGCGTCGTCGAGCTCCAGTCCCTGGTGTCGGCGCTCGTGCGCTCCGCCCTGTCCTCGGACGTCGTGCGACGAGCGGCCGCGCGGGACCACTGGCGCGAGCCGTACGTCGGGGTGGCGCAGGCCGACGGCACCGTCCTCGAGGGCTTCATCGACCTGCTCTATCGCGAGGACGACGGATCGCTCGTCGTCGTCGACTACAAGACCGACGATGTCCCCGACGGGGCCGTGCCGTCCCGGGCGGCCTACTACGCGCCGCAGCTGCGCGCGTACCGGTCGATGGTCGAGGCCGCGAGCGGACATCAGACCGGAGAGCCCGTCCTCGTCTTCGCCCGCCCCGAAGGGACCGTCGAACGAACCCTGGACCCCTGAGGGCATCCGAGGTCCGACCCCCAGCCTTCTCCCGCCTCCTGCTCCCGGCACCCGCCACCACCTGCACGCGGGCCTCTGCCGATTCCCGTTCGAGCGAGCTGCAGCACGCCTACACTCGGACGGTGATGCTCGTCGAGCGCGACCAGCAGCTCGAAACGCTCGGCTCGTACCTCGACGAGGCGGTGGCGGGTCACGGGCGCCTCGTCTACGTCTCGGGTGAGGCCGGCATCGGCAAGTCGGCCCTCGTCACCTCCTTCGCCGAGTCAGTGGGGGCCCGCGCCCAGGTCTCGATCGCGTACTGCGACGGCTCGGCGACCCCCTCCCCGTTGGGGCCACTGCGCGAGCTCCTCCCGACGCTGCTGCCCCGCCCCCTGCCGGACGCCGCGAGCCGGCAGGAGATGTTCACGGCGGTCCTGGCGGCTCTCCGGGCTCCGAGTGGTCCCGTGCCGAGACTCGTTGTCGTGGAGGACGCCCACTGGGCTGATCAGGCCACCTTGGACTTCCTCCTGCGTCTCGCGCGCCGCGTCCACGACTGCCGTGCGCTGGTGATCGTCAGCTTCCGGCGGGAGGACGTCGACATGGCTCTCGGCCTCGGACAGCTCCTCGGGGACACTGCCTCGGCCGCGGGTACCAGACGGCTGGATGTCCCGCCGCTCTCTCGCGAAGGCGTCGCGACGCTCGTCGCGAGCCGGGCACGTTCGGACCCGGGCCGCAGCTTGGATGCGGCACGCCTCCACGAGATCACCCACGGAAACGCGTTCTACGTGACCGAGGTGCTCTCGAGTGGTCTCGACACCGTCCCCGCGCAGTGCCGAGACGCGATCCTGGCTCGCGTGTCCACCCTCTCGGGCCCGGCGAGGCACGCCATCGAGGTCGTCGCCCTGGCCGGTGCCCGTGCCGAGGTCGACCTCCTGGAGGAGGTCCTGAGCGACGGGTTGTCCGCACTCGACGAGGCTCTCGCGCGCGGCCTGCTCGTCGAGGGGGACGGGGCCATCACGTTCCGACACGAGCTCGCGCGCCTCGTCGTCGCCGAGCAGGTTCCGGTGGGCAGGCGCATCCACCAGCACCGACGGCTGTTCGCCGCCCTCGAGGCTCGAGGTTCGGACCCGGCTCGGCTCGCTCATCACGCGGACGCCGCCGGCCTGAGCCAGGCCACCATCCAGCACGCAGCGGTGGCCGGCCGGCTTGCCTCAGAGCTCGGCGCCCATCGAGAGGCTGCCCGCCAGTTCGAACGGGCGCTGGCCCACAGCGCGCATCTGTCCGGCGAACGCCTGCCGGATGACGAGATCGCTGATCTGCACTGGTCGCTCGGCTACGAGCTCTACATCACCGGTCGGGTTGCCGAGGCCTCCCTCGCCGTCGCGACGGCCCGCGACATCTGGGAGCGACGAGGGGACACCACCCGGGTGGGTGACGCCTGGCGATGCCTGTCGCGCCTGCTGTGGTTCGAGGGACGCAACGCCGAGGCAGAGGTCGCCGCAGAGCGTGCCCTCGAGGTGTTGGAGGGGGCGCCCACCCCTGAGCTTGCCTACGCCTACAGCAACATGACCCAGCTGCGCATGCTCACGAGCGACAGCGAGGCCACCCGCACCTGGGGGGCCCGCACCCTCACCCTGCTTGACTCCCTCCAGGACGGGCGTGCGCGCACCGAGCTGCGGGCTCACGCGCTCAACAACCTCGGATCGATCGAGATCGTGGCCGGGGACCGGCCCGCCGGGATCGCCATGCTGGAGGAGAGCCTCGACCTGTCGCGCCGAGCCGACCTGCACGAGCATGCTGCCCGCGCCTACGTCAACCTCGCCTCCAGCGCGATCGCCCAGCGTCGCCACGACGATGCCCGGCGCCACGTGGCGGAAGGCATCGAGTACTGCGTGGAGCGCGACCTCGACTCCTGGACGAACTACCTGTTCGCCTGCGACTCCGAACTCCAGGTCAACCGGGGGGACCTCGCCGCCGCCGAGAGGCGGGCCGAGGCGGTCCTCGGCCACCCGTCCCTGGCGAGCGCCGCCGCCCTCGTCCCACTCGTCAGCCTCGCTCACGTCCGGGCGCGGCGAGGCGAGGGCGGGCATGAGGACCTCGTCGCCCGGGCTGCGGCGCTGGCCGAGGGGATCGGCGAGGTCCAGGCGGTCGCGCCGGTCGCCGCCCTACGGAGCGAGCTGGCGTGGCTCGCTGGACGCGACGACGAGGCCGGCGACGTCGCCAGTGCCACGCTGGACCTCGTCGATCAGGCTGACTGCCGGTGGAACCGGGGCGCCGTGCTGAGATGGCTGCCGCAGGGCACACGTCGGACGCACCGCGAGGTCGCCCCTCCCTTCGCCGCCGAGCTCGCCGGCGAGTGGCGGCAGGCGGCCGCGCTCTGGCAGGCACTCGGCTGCCCCTTCGACCAGGCACTCGCCCTGGCGCGCAGCGGCGACGTCCAGGACCTGACAGCTGCCGCCGGCATCTTCGACGCCATCAAGGCCCACGCGGCTGCGGCCCGCTGTCGGGCGACCCTGCGCGCGCGGGGCGCGCAGGCACCGCGGGCACCGGGCTCGGCCACGCGAAGCCATCCCGGTGGCCTCACCCGGCGCGAAGCGGAAGTGGCCGAGCTGCTGGCCCAAGGACTGTCCGACTCCGCGATCGCAGAGCGGCTCGTGATCTCGCGGCGAACCGCGGAGCACCATGTCTCGTCGATCCTGGCGAAGGCCGGGGTGCGGTCGCGGCACGAGCTGGGTGAGGGTCCGCCGTCCGCTCGCTGACCTCACGCGACGGTCCGTCGGCGGTCACACCAGGTCGTGGGTGTGCGCGTACGCTCCGGCCGCCGTGCGTGAGCTGACGCCGGTCTTCGTGAAGATGTTGCTCAGGTGCCTGGCGACCGTCTTCTCGCTGAGGAAGAGCTCCGCCGCGATCTGCGGGTTGCTCCGCCCGGTGGCGACCAGCCGCAGCACCTCCACCTCCCGTGCGGTCAGCCCGTCCGGCAGCCCGGTGGCGAGCAGCCGCTCGACCTCCCGTCGGGCCGGCTCGGCGCCGAGCTCGGTGAACGCCTGACGTGCGACGGAGAGCTCCGCGGTGGCCGAGTGGGCGTCTCCGAGGGCGCGCATGGCGAGCGCGACGCGCACGCGAGCGCGGGCGGCGTCGTAGCGCGCTCCCAGCCCGAGCCACTCCCTCCATGCTCGCCGCAGATGGATGAGGGACCCGGCGGGGTCTCCGCGTTCGAGCGCGACGAGCCCAGCGGCATACGACGCAGTGGCTGTGAGCGCTGCGGTTCCGAACGTCGTTGCGAGCGTGAGCAGCTCCGCTGCAGCCCGGTCCGCCTCGTCGAGCTCGCCGGCGGTGACGAGGACCTCGACGGCCGCGTTGAGGCGTCGCGACCGTGTCACGGGGTCGTGGGCCTCGTCGAGCAGCCGTCGCACGGTGGCGACGGCCGCGGTCGTCCGTCCCCGCGCGAGCGACAGCAGCGCGAGCCCGGGTTGCGGCTCGCAGCCCCATCCGGCCGCTTCGTCGTAGGCGGCCTCGGCAGCATCGAGGTCGCCGATGATCCGCAGCACCTCTCCCCGCTCGTACATCGCCAACCCGATGGCCGGGTCCATCCCGTTGGCGGCGTAGCGCTCCGCCGCCAACGACAGCTCGTCGAGCGCGGCGCGGAACGAGCCGTGCGCGCGGAGGATCTGGCCCCGGTGGACGGCGCACTGGCCGGTGAACGCGAGGAGCCCGGGCTGGTCCTCGCACCACCGCACGAGCGCCTCGGTCCACTGGGTCATCCGCTGGTAGTCCGCGATCTCCTGGCAGCCCTCGATCATCGTGCAGTAGACGTGGCCCGCCATGATCGGGGACACCTCCCCCGTCGTCAGGGCGACCATCGCCTCGTCGAGACGGGCCAGCCCTTCGCGCACCTCACCCGTGAGGAGCAGGCACCGGCCGAGGCTCGAGGACGCGAAGGCGAGCAGATCGGCGTCCTCCCACCGGAGCCCGATGGCAGCGATCCGCTCGGATGTCTCTGCAGCCGAGCGGAACTCCCCCATTGCCAGGTGCTGGAACATGTCGTGCATCAGGAGGTAACCGCGCTCGCGGGCGTCGTCCGGTTCCTCCTCGAGGAGCCGGCGAGCCCGGGCGAGCCATCCAGCGCCCACCGCGGGCTCGCCGCCCATGAAGAGGAAGAGGGCCAGCTGGTGGGCGTCGATCGCGGCGGCGCGGTGGTCGCCTGCGGCGACGTGGAGCCGGTGCGCCCGCTGCAGGGCGCGGACCGCTGCGTCCCGGTCACCGGTGAGGTATGCCGCTGAGCTCAGTGCGCGCAGGTCGTCGGCTCCCAGCGTGGCCGGGTCGGCCCGCGTCAGGTGCTCACGGGCCGATGCCCAGGCTCGCTCCGCGTAGGCCTCTCGTCCGGCTGCCAGATCGTCGACGCCCATGACTCCTCCGCCTCTCGACGGTACTCCTCGGTGTCTCCCATGCGCTCCACAATCCGCGCAGCGACGTGGGCCGCGTCGTGGCCGGCCCCGTGGATGAGCATCGAGCGCCCGGAGGACTGGAAGCCGAGGCCGGCGAAGAAGAGCCCCGGAGCGTCGCCGACGACACCGAGCATCTCCTTCGGCCAGCCCCGCTCGTCGAAGACGTCGAGGTCGATCCAGGTGAACCTCTGGCGGAACCCGGTGCACCAGATGACCGATCGCACCTCGGCGGGCCCCCGGCCCGGCAGCACCGGACGGCCGTCCTGCACGGCGGTGAGGCGATCCTTGACCCAGTCGACGCCTCGGCCCTCCAGGTCCTTGGTCTGGACCCGGAGGCGCGGTCCGCCGTGGAACCGGATGTGCTCCATCTGCCTGCGGCCGACCGGGCTCCGTCTCGTCAGCACGTGCCCGAACGCGAACAGCATGAGCCGAAGGACGACCTTGGCCAGGGGCGAGTCGAACGGCACGGGGATCTGTCCGGTGTCGCGTCCGACGAGGACGGTCGGGTGCGTCTCCGCGACCTCGTAGGCGATGTCGCACCCGGAGTGCGAGGCCCCGACGACCAGCACCGGTCCCGGCGGCAGCTCTTCCGGCCGGCGGTACTCACTCGAGTGGAGCTGCACGACGGACGGGTCGAGCTGGTCGGCGAAGTCCGGCACCACCGGGGTGCGTCCGAAGGTGCCGGTGGCGACGACCACGTTGTCCGCGTGGAGCTGTCCTCGGTCCGTGCTGAGGATGTAGCCGCCGGCGCCGGGTGTGAGGCCCGGTGTGGGGCCCGGTGTGGGGCCCGGTGTGAGGCCCGGTGTGAGGCCGGGTGTGAGGCCTGCGAAGCTCTGGAGGGCGACCACGCGCGTGTCGAGCCGGACCGGCAGACGGAACTCAGCGGCATACGCCTCGAGGTAGTCGGCGAACTCGTCCTTCGAGGGGTAGGACCAGGCGGGCGCGCGCTGCGGCCGGCCCGGCAGGGCGTCCGCCCAGGCGGGAGTGAACAGCCGCAGGCTGTCCCACTGGTGACGCCAACCGTCGCCGATGCGGCGCTCGGCGTCCACGATGACGAAGGCCCGTCCCTGCTGCTGCAGGTGGTAGCCGGTGGCGAGTCCGGCTTGACCGGCGCCGATGATCACGGTCTCGATGTGTTCGACGGCACTGCCAGTGGACGCGGCCGGGAAGGGTTCGGGTGTGGCTGGGTCAGGCATGGCGATGTCCCTTGCTTTTCGGTGGTGGACGGGGTGGCGGCTCGCGCCGCGTAACGCAGGCTCCAGAGGAGCATCAGCGCGGACGAGGTGAGGTAGAAGCCGTGCAGCAGCCAGATCGGGCCGGGCGGGAGGTTGAAGACATAGACGGAGTAGAGGACGTTTCCCACGTTGGCCATGACGAGGCTGCTGCGGCTGTATGAAGCGAGGTCCTTGGTCCGGGCCGCCTTGCCGAGCATGGGCAGCGCACTGGCTACGAAGACGGCCGTGGCCAAGGCGCCGGCTGCGATCGGGATGGAGCTGCTCATGCGTCGACGGTAGGAATCCCGGGCCGCACCCCGCGTCGGCCGGAACACCCATTCGAGATCCGCGCGCATGGGTCGGATGACCCATCGCGGCACGACAAGCCGCGTACGTACCGTGTGGTGGGCGCGCAACATGGGTGGTCGTCACCCATGACGTGGTCAGGGCCGCTCGGGAGTCTGGAGAGACACCTCCACCGAAAGGAACGCACCATGCCGCTCTTCATGGATGTCCACTCCCTCGGCGACGGCGTCACCATGGACGCTGTCGCCCAGGCTCACCAGGCTGACCTCGCCACACAGGACGGGCACGGCGTCAGCTACCTGCGCTACTGGGTCGACGAGAACGCCGGTCAGATCTTCTGTCTCGTCGAGGCGCCGAGCGCCGAGGCCGCCCACACCGTGCACCGAGAGGCGCACGGCCTCGTGGCGGACGCGATCTACGAGGTCAAGGAGGGCAGCTGACGTGCGCGCCCTCGTGGCCGCCGCGCTCAGCGCCTGCTCTCTCGCACTGGCCGCCCCGGCTGCTGTGGCCCACGTGGAGTCGACGCAGACGAGGGGGCACACGGCCAAGCTCGCCGAGCTGGACGAGGCGACCAGCGCGCACCGAGACGGGCCGGGTGCCCCGTGGACGACCCAGGTCTTCGACCTGGCGGGGATCACCTGTATCGAGGACCCACACGGTCGGGGGGCCATGGGGATCCACTTCGTCGACGTCGCGAACCTCCTCGACGGAGAGGTGGGCCGCCTGGCCCCGGAGGCCCTGATCTACGAGCCGGGCGCGCGCGGGAGCCTGCAGCTGGTCGCGGCCGAGTACCTCGTTCTCGCCGATGCGTGGGACGCGGCGCACCCGCACCCACCGATCCTCTACGGCCAACGGTTCACCCGCGTCGCGGCCGGCAACCGCTATGGGTTGCCGGAGTTCTACGAGCTGCACGTCTGGCACGAGCGGGCCAACCCGACCGGCACGTTCAACGACTGGAACCCCGACGTCCACTGCAGCTGACGCGACGTTCAGCCGACGGTGTCCCGCCAGGAGTACTGCGGGTCGTAGCCGAGCACGCGGCGCGCCTTGTCGATCGACAGGAGCGTCGCGTGCTCGCCGATCTCGCCCTGGCGCGGCACGTCGGGGAAGACCTCGTCGAGCAGCTCGGAGTTCGGCCGGGTCATCACCGTGTCCGGCGAGGCGATGATGAACCGGTCGAACCCGGGGGCGTCGTGCTCGAGCGCCTTCTCCACTGCCTGGGCGCCGTCGCGGCCGTCGATGTAGCCCCAGAGGTTCCACTTGCGGGCGCGCGGGTCCTCGTCGAACGGGAAGTCGACATAGTCGGCGACGTCCATGACGTTGGAGAAGCGCAGCCCGATGATCTTCAGGTCCGGGTACCAGCGGCAGAGCTCGATGGCGAGCTGCTCCTCGAGGTGCTTGACGAGGGAGTACACCGACTCCGGCCGGGCCGGGTAGTCCTCGTCGACCGGGACGTACGGCGGGGGCGTGTCGAAGGGCAGGCCGAGCACCGTCTCGGACGATGCATAGACGATGTTGCGGATGCCGAGCCGGATCGCTGCGTGGAAGACGCTGAAGGTGGCCACGATGTTGTTGCGGAACGTCTCGATGTCGGGGGCCAGGCCGGGTGCGGGGATGGCGGCCAGGTGCACGAGCGCGTCGACCTGGTCGGCGCCGGCGCCGTCGCGGGCACCGGCGAGGGCGTCGATGACCTGCCCGTAGTCCGTCAGGTCCACCTGGACGAGACCCGCGGCACGTGAGCCCTCGCGATCGAGGTTGACCACCTGGTGCCCGCTGGCAGCCAGTCGTGCGACGACGTGCCGACCGAGCTTGCCCGTTCCTCCGGTGACGGCGATGCGCATGGGCGGACTCCTCGTGTCGGTGGCTCCCCCGTCACCCTACGGCCCGGCTCAGGCCACGTCAGCGGCACTCATGGCATCGGGGAGACGGAGGACGCCGTCGTGGGTGGCGAGGTGGAACCCGAGCAACCTCACCCCGTGCTCCCGGCAGGCCTCGATCGCGCGCTGGTGCCACGCCCGGTCGTCGTCATTGGGTCGCAACCGTCCCGGCCGCCCTCGGGCCATCAGGATCGCGCCGTCGACCTGCGCCACGAGGGGCAGCACGAGGTCGAGAAGGTCGGTCATCTCCTCCGCCGGGGTGCCGGGCGGCAGGCACTTGAGGCAGAGCGGCTGCAGACCGTGGTCGTTGCGGTCACAGAGCATGGCCGTGAAGCAGCCGAGGTCCCGGTCCTCCTCGAAGGTGATGAGGTCGATGACGTCGGCCGCATGGGTGTGGTCGGCGAGGTCCAGGTCACGGGCCCGTCCGGCGGGCAGGTCTTCGAATGACATGCCGCCATGCTGGCGCGAGTCGGCGAATCGGCCGTGGAGTTACCCACAGGGGCGGCGGCGGTCAGTCGCTCTCGCGCTCGAGCGCCCGGCGCGACTCCCGGTCGTTCGCGCGGCCGATGGCCTCGACGAGCTCTTCCTTGCTCATCGTCGAGCGGCCCTTGACGTCGAGACGCTTGGCGACGTCGTAGAGGTGTGCCTTCGAGGCGTTGGCGTCGACGCCGCCGGCGGTCTCCCCACCTCTGCGGGCCCGGGGGCCCTGACGGGCAGCCTGCGCGTCGGACGGACCCTTCTCGGCCTTGGCCTCCCAGTGGTCGCCGACCTTCTCGAAGCTGTGCTTGAGCGCCGCGAACGCCGTCCGGTGCGCCCGTTCCCCCTCGCCGTACTGCTCGACGGCGTTGTCGTGGACCGTGGCCCACAGGTCCTGGGCAGCCTTGGACGAACGTCTGATGGTCGAGGGCATTTCCTCCCTGGCTGGCATGGCGCGCCACCTCCGTGGGCTGCGAACGGGGTCTTGATGTCGATGGCCTCGTACCCACCGGCTCCGGCCGCTACGCCGTCGGGTCACCTCCGACACCCATGCCGTATGCCGCTGGGCTGGCTCCGAGACCGGCGCGACGTCAGCGGGCTGGTCGGCGCGTCAGAGACCCCTATCGGGAGGGCTCGGGGGCCTGTGCGAGGTTGTCCCGGATGCGTTCGATGACGGCTCGGCGTGATCGGCGGCCCTCCGGCACGGGCAGCAGCGGCGGCACGTGGAGGGCTCCCGGCAGCTCGTGGTAGCCGGCCAGCGAGCCGGCGGGAAGCCGGTCGCGGAGCAGCTGGCAGTCGGGCCACGTGATGTCGCGGGTGCCGACCCAGATGTCCACTGGCGGCAGGCCGGTCAGGTCGCCGTTCATCGGGCTCAGGCGCGGATCGCTGACCTCGCAGTCGGCGGCCCACTCCTGTGCAATGGGCCGAAGGCCGGGCCTGGCGAGCCAGGGGTCGACGCGTTCGACGGCGTCGATCCCGGGGTTCGACATGGTCAGGTCGAGCCAGGGAGCGATGGCGGTGACGCCGAGGACGGTGACCTCGGGCTGGTCCCTCACCGCTTGCGCTGCGATGAGGGCGAGGCCTCCTCCGGCCGAGTCACCGACGAGGTGGACAGGCCGGCCCTCCGCTCGCAGCTGGGCAAGGACTGTCGTGACGAACGCGCGCGCCTCGAGGCCGTTGTGCCGGGGGGCCAGCCCGTAGATCGGGACCTGCACCTGACAGCCGGCGACCCGGGCGATGTCCGCGATGAGCGACCAGTGCTGGCTGACGATCTCGTTGCAGTAGGCCCCGCCGTGAAGGTAGACGACGGCCGGTCCCCGCGCGACCGACGGCGACCCACTGCGGCTCTGGACGACGTGCACGTCGAAGCCGGCCACCTGCTTCGTCGTCACCGAGTAGCGCCGGCGCAGTCCTCGGGGTGGGGTCGATGACCTCTTCGGACGCGCCAGCATCGCGTGCCCCCCTGCTTCAGTGGCGAACGCGCGCCTGCGGGTGAGCCGCAGGTACAGCCCGACTCCCTTCATCTGCCAGCTCGCCACCAGCACCTCCACTCATCGACGGCCCGTTCGTGCTGCTCACCCTAGATGTCGACCCTTCACCAGCGAGCGGGCCCCAAGGCGCCGGCGGATGGCGAGTCGGCGCCCTCGGTGGGTATGGGCCGGTCATGGCCATGCACGACCGCACCCCGCTGAACCTCCCCCCAGCGGCCCGCGCCGCCGTCGCCCTGGAGAACGACGACCGGCTGGACCCGGCCGTCGCCAAGGCTGCGCACCTGACGGAGCCGCTTCGGGACTCGAGCACCGGCTCCGCGCTCCGCGGCGACTGGGCGGGTCACGCCCTCCATCCGGCGCTTACCGACCTGCCCATCGGGATGTTCACCGCCACCACCGTGCTCGACCTGTTCGGCGGCGAGTCGTCCCGTCCGGCGGCCCAGAAGCTCTTGGGGGCAGGCCTCTTGAGTGCATTGCCCACCGCGGTCACCGGATGGGCCGAGTGGACCCGAGCCGACCATCGCGCCCAGCGGGTCGGGGTCGCGCATGCAGCGTTGAACGTCGCCTCCCTCGGGTTCTACGCCGGCTCATGGATGGCGCGGCGGGGCGACCGACACCGCCTCGGCACCGCGCTGTCCTTGGCGGGTTCGGGTCTCAGCGGAGCTGCCGCCTACCTGGGCGGCCACCTGACCGCCGTCAGGGAGGTGTCGAGCCGCCACCCGGCCTTCGAGACCCAAGCCGAGGGACCCGACTTCATCACCAGCTCTGCCGGCGCCTACGACACCGATCCCTCGGGGCCCATGCCCTGAAGTCGCGACCTCTGGGGATCGCTCCTGACCACGAGGTCCGCGCGACTGCCTGAGCCTGGGTTCGGGCGATGTCGGTCCGCCAGCGCGCAGGGCCCGGACCGCTTCGGTCCGGGCCCTCGGCGTCAAGCCTGTTGAGAGGTCAGCTGCAGCCGCTGGTGGCTCCGCAGCCCTCGCACACGTAGCACGAGCCAGCCGGCCTCATCTTCGTGCCGCAGGTCATGCAGATGGGCGCGTCAGCGGAGATGCCCAGGAACTTCTCCATCAGCTCAGCGGACGAGTGAACCTCGCTCGATGCTTCCTTCGCGGAAGCCGCACCCGCGCCGAACTTGACCTCGGCGGCTCGGTCAGCGGACTTCTCCGCCTTGGGCTCCTGCTTCTTGACCGGCGCGGACTGCTGCAGCGTCTCCAGCTCGTCCTCGATGTCCTCCTGGGAGGCCTCGTCGCCCTCCGGCTCGTACGAGCCGGTCTCGAGCTGCCGAGCCCGCTCCTCCGCGGTGTGGATCCCCATGAAGGAGCGCGTGTCGAAGTCGAGGTAGTCGAGCGCCAAGCGGCGGAAGACGTAGTCCATGATCGACTGGGCCATCCGCACGTCGGGGTCGTCGGTGAGCCCGGCCGGCTCGAAGCGCAGGTTGGTGAACTTCTCCACGAACGTCTCGAGCGGCACACCGTACTGCAGGCCCACGGACACGGCGATCGAGAAGGCATCCATGACACCGGCCAGCGTCGAGCCCTGCTTGCCGAACTTGAGGAAGATCTCGCCGAGCGTGCCGTCGTCGTACGTACCGGCGGTCAGGTAGCCCTCGGCCCCGCCGACGGCGAACGACGTCGTCTGAGACGTGCGCCGCTTGGGCAGGCGGCGTCGAAGCGGCCGGTACTCCACGACCTTCTCGACCTTCTCGACCTTGACCTCGGCCGCGTCCTTGCCCTTGTCGTCCTTCTTGGCCTTCGAGTCGGACAGCGGCTGGCCGACCTTGGACGACTCGCGGTAGATGGCCAGGGCCTTGAGCCCCAGCTTCCAGCCCTGGAAGTAGACGTCCTCGATCTCCTCGACCGTGGCCGACTCGGGCAGGTTGACCGTCTTGGAGATGGCACCCGAGAGGAACGGCTGCGTGGCCGCCATCATCCGCACGTGGCCCATCGGCGAGATCGCCCGGGCGCCGACCGCGCAGTCGAAGATCTCGTAGTGCTCCTTCTTGAGGCCGGGGGCGTCGATGACGTGGCCCTTGTGCGAGATGTACTCGACGATGGCCTCGATCTGCTCCTGCTGGTAGCCGAGCTTCTTCAGCGCCCGCGGGATCGTCAGGTTGACGATCTGCATGGAGCCGCCGCCGACGAGCTTCTTGAACTTGACGAGCGAGAAGTCCGGCTCGATACCGGTCGTGTCGCAGTCCATCATGAAGCCGATGGTGCCGGTCGGCGCCAGCAGCGACGCCTGGGCGTTGCGGTAGCCGTTCTTCTCACCGAGCTTGACGACGGCGTCCCAGGCCTTCGTCGCAGCCTTGTGGATGTCCTCGTCCATGACACCGACCGTCTTGAGGGTGTCGTTGGCGGCCTGGTGCTTTCGCATGACGCGCTTGTGCGCGTCAGCGTTCCGGGCGTAGCCGGCGTAGGGGCCGACCACCGCTGCCAGCTCGGCGGAGCGCTTGTAGGCGGCACCGGTGAGCAGCGAGGTGATCGCGGCTGCGAGCGCCCGGCCACCCTCGGAGTCGTAGCCGTGACCGGTCGCCATGAGCAGCGCGCCCAGGTTGGCGTAGCCGATACCGAGCTGCCGGTAGTTGCGCGTCGTCTCGGCGATCTTCTCCGTCGGGAAGTCGGCAAAGGAGATGGAGATGTCCATCGCCGTGATGACGAGCTCGGTGACCTTCTGGAAGGTCACCGCGTCGAACGTGTCGTCGTCGCGCAGGAACTTGAGCAGGTTGAGCGACGCGAGGTTGCAGGACGAGTTGTCGAGCGACATGTACTCGGAGCACGGGTTGGAGGCGGTGATCCGGCCGGTCTCCGGGTTGGTGTGCCAGTCGTTGATCGTGTCGTCGTACTGGATGCCGGGATCGGCGCACTCCCAGGCAGCCTCAGCCATCTTGCGGAAGAGCTCGCGGGCGTCGACCTCCTCGATGACCGAGCCGTCGAGGCGGGCCTTCAGGCCGAACGTCGTGCCCTCTTCCACGGCCCGCATGAACTCGGCGTTGACCCGGACGGAGTTGTTGGCGTTCTGGTACTGGACCGACACGATGTCCTTGCCGCCGAGGTCCATGTCGAATCCGGCGTCGCGCAGCGCGCGGATCTTGTCCTCCTCGCGCGCCTTCGTCTCGATGAACTCCTCGATGTCGGGGTGGTCGACGTCGAGCACGACCATCTTCGCGGCACGGCGCGTGGCGCCACCGGACTTGATCGTCCCCGCCGAGGCATCGGCGCCGCGCATGAACGACACCGGGCCAGAGGCCGTGCCGCCGGACGAGAGCAGCTCCTTGGACGAGCGGATGCGGGAGAGGTTGAGGCCGGCCCCGGAGCCGCCCTGGAAGATCTTCCCCTCCTCCTTGTACCAGTTGAGGATCGAGTCCATCGAGTCGTCGACGGCGAGGATGAAGCACGCGGAGACCTGCTGTGGAGACTTGGTGCCGACGTTGAACCACACCGGCGAGTTGAACGAGAAGACCTGGTGCAGCAGCGCGTACGTCAGCTCGTGCTCGAAGATCTCGGCGTCCTCGTCCGAGGAGAAGTAGCCGTGGTCCTTGCCCCCCTTGACGTAGGTCAGCACGACGCGGTCGATCAGCTCCTTGAGGGACTTCTCGCGCACGTCGGTGCCGACGGCACCACGGAAGTACTTGGTCGTGACGATGGTGCTCGCGTTGACCGACCAGAAGTCAGGGAACTCGACGCCGCGCTGCTCGAAGATCGTCTCGCCGGTCTTCCAGTTCTGCTGGACGACGTCACGCTGCTCCCACGTCACCTCGTCGTAGGGGTGGACTCCGGGGGTGGTGTAGATGCGCTCGACCTTGACGCCCTTCTTGACGCCGTTCCTCGAGCGTGCGCTGCGGTTTCCGATCTCCGTCATGCTGCGGCCTCCCTGACCGTTGGTGCGGCTGTGTGTCTTCTCGTCTTCAGTCAGTGTCTCGCCGGGGTCTGACAGAACCCGCTCCCCGGAACCGGGTGGCGAACTGGGGGTGGAGGGCGATTACCGCTTCGCGCCGACCTCGGAGGGAGCGGAAGGCTCCTGCCCGAGCGCGTCACGTTCGGCTCGAAGGACCGCAATGGCTCCTTCGAAATCCTCGAGCGTCTCCCAGGCCTGGTAGACGCTGGCGAACCTGAGATAGGCGATCTCGTCCAGCTCGCGGAGCGGCTCGAGGACGGCCATGCCGACCTCGTGTGCCTCGATCTCCGCGCTGCCCTGCGCCCGGATGGTCTCCTCGACCTTCTGGGCGAGCAGGGCGAGGTCGTCCTCGGTGACCGGACGGCCCTGGCACGCCTTGCGCACCCCCGACAGGACCTTGACCCGGCTGAACGGCTCCGAGGCGCCCGACCGCTTGACGACACTGAGACTGGAGGTCTCGATCGTCGTGAAGCGACGGTTGCACTCGGGGCACTGCCGGCGCCGCCGGATGGCGGTGCCGTCGTCCGTGGTGCGTGAGTCGATGACGCGCGAGTCCGTGTGCCGGCAGAAGGGGCAGTGCACGTGCGCTCACCTCCTCGAGAAGCAGATGTCGTATGCCGCTGAGCTCGCTCTGGGGACAGAGCTGGGGACAGCGTGTGGATGAGCTGTGTGTAACGTCCGATGCGCTGGGGACTACATGTGGACGACTTACAGCCATGTAACTACTAGATGTAGGGGTAACTGTAGGCACGAGACGGTTCCGTAATCAAGCCGGTTGAGGAACTTCGGCGTGGCGTGTCGGACACGAGGCGGTGACCTGCACAAACGTCACAGGCGCCCCACTGGTCTCGCCGACGTCAGTCCAGGTAGGACCAGATGAGGAGCAGCACTATGGCCGGGAAGACCGTGAGGCCGGCCCAGGCGAGCGACATCTCGACCCACTCCCCCAGCTCAGCCCGCGTCGAGGAGCCCACTCCCATGAGCACCGATCCGATGAACCACACCGAGCCGATCACCGCGGCGCCCGTGGCCGACACCAGGGTCCGTCCGTCTTCGTCCTTCATCTCTTCCTTCCATCTCTGCGGGCCGCTTCGGTCTCTTCGGCGTGGCGTACGGCTGACGGATGATCCGTCACGTCGGTGGCTCCGGCATGGTCACCATCGGCCAGTCACTCGGCCAGACACGCAGGTCCGGACGCGCTGCGACGATCGCCGCGAGGTTGAACTCGGCAGTGGTGCCCTCGTCGAGGTAGGCGCTGTGCAGGATCGACTCCGTGAGCATCTGGTCCGTCGTGCCCGGCTTGAGCGCGGGGGTCGCGCCGAGCGTCGTGGCGCCCGGGATGTCGCGGGGGTCCAGGCCGTGCCAGTCCGTCATCGCCACGGGATCGGTGGGAGCCGCGAGGACGTTCAGCGCCCCGGGCTTGAGACCGGCCGCTGCCAGTGAGTCCAGGGACGTCCCCGGCGAGCCGAAGAACGCGACGTCGTCGACCCGCATCACGTGCCGCAGCGCGAACGCGGCGAGCACCGAGCCGTAGGAGTGCGCCATCAGCGTCTGGTGCACCGGCATGTCCCGGCTGGCATCGATGCCATTGGTGAACGAGGCGAGGTCGTCGGCCCAGTCACGCGCGACGTCGGCACGCAGGACCGAACGACTGCTGAAGCCCCCGTCCCGCCCTTGCGGAGCCGGGTAGCCCAGCCAGACGGCAATCGCGACATCGCCGGTCTCGCCCTTCTCCCGGGTCTGCGTCAGGGCGAGTCTGCGCAGACGCACGAACCGCTCGTCGTACGTCCGCAGGTCCTTGCCCGGGCGCGTGGAGAGCCCAGCGACGTAGGTCGCGACGTGGCCGGCGCGATCGATGTCCCCCACGGTGGTGATCGCCCGAACCACCGGGCCGGAGATGTCGATGAGGAGCAGGTGCCGCGTCACTCCGTCACGCTTGGCCAGGAGGGCATCAATGGCCGCGATCGACGTCGCCCGCTCCCACGCCGGGACGTCCGTGCGTTGCGGAATGGCGCCCGCGTTGCGGAGGTCCTCCGACACCTGGCCCCGCAGGCGCGAGAGCAGGATCAGGTTGGCCTGATGGCGGTCCCACGCCGGAATGCCGTCCCGGGGGCCGACCCACTCCGGGTGCTCGGAGATGGCCGAGCGCCGCTCACTGACGGTGAGGCCGCGCCACCACGCTGCGTTGGCGAAGGCGCCGTCCGGTCGCCCCACCCCGCCGTCAGGCGGGGGCGGCACCAGACCCAGCTCGTCCCCGACAGCCAGGACCATCGGCTCGCCAGCTGCCGCGCGCAGACGGCGCCGGACGTCAGCATCGGTCTCCCCGGCCACCCGCATCGCCTCCCTGAGGCACCGACCCACCTCGTCCACCATGAGGGCGTCGAGCCGGGCCACATGCGCGTCCAGGGTGGCATCGCCCGTGCTGAACCGATGCGGCACCTGGACGAGGCCATCCGCGTCGGTCCAGGCGCCGCGGTGCTCGGCCAGCCGATCAGCTCGGCGGACCAAGCCGAGGCACGCTTCCATTCGTTCCGCGAGCCGGTGGAGCACCGAGGCGCTCACCCCGATCCGGGCCGCGAGGTCCCCCAAGACGGCCAGAGCCCGGGCTTGCGCCTCTGCGGCCGAGTCGGCCGCAGGACCCGTCCACGACCGGCGCACGGATCGCGCCCGCAACGCGGCGTCGGTCGCCCCGACCACGCGCCGCCGTTGGACCTCGAGCCGGTGTGCCACCTCGAGCACCAGCGCGGGGCGGAACGCCCTGATGTCGCGGACGGCAATCTGCCCGCTCATGACAGGTCACCGTGTCCGGAGAGCGCTCGCGTGGCGACCTGCTCGACCTCGGCGTACGCCTCCCCCGCGCCGGCCAGGTCAGCCTGGACACCGTGGAGTCCGAGCCGAGCACGCAGGAGCCGATCGGCCCACGCGGACCCGAGCTCCCGGATCGTCGCCGCAGTCAGGCCACCGGGAAACGCCCGCTGCAACGGCGCGAGCGCGCCCGGAACGTCCAGCCGGTCGAGCGCCCGACCTGCCTCCGCATAGTGCCCCGAGTCGCGAACCAACGCCTCGGGATCCACCCCAAACCTCATGTGCAGACTCCTCCCAGCCCCATCTCGTCGAGGCTAGGAAAGGGAGCCGAATCCGGCGTTCGACTTTTCCACAGGGAACTCGATCACCGGGTGCGCACGCACGGACGCCGCACCCCCGTCGCTCACGCGACCGAGATGCGGCGTCCCGGGTGCTCCGGCGGGGTCGAAGCGCCGGCGCACCAGCCGCTGATGGTGGAGCCAACGCGGCCGTCTTGGGAGAGGCTGGCTCAGCGCTCGGACGGAACCGAGCCGAGCGGCATATGCCTCATGAATTGTTCAGAGTTGAGGAATGACGATCGTCTGGCCCGCATGGAGGTGCGACGTGGAGAGGTTGTTGGCGAGCTGGAGCTCGACGACACCCTCAGCGATGGGCAGGTGCGGCAGCTGGCGCGACGCGATCTCGGAGAGTGTCTGACCCGCTTCGACGGTGATCGACTCGGGCCGCCCGGAGGCCGAGGCGAGCTGGCCGGCGACAGCCAGCGCGAGCCCGGCGAGGAGCAGGGCAACGAGGAAGGCGACGACCAAACGGCCCCGGCTCGTGAGCCGATAGGTGGGCTGGGCGACCGGCCGGACGAGCACGAGCCGCGGCCGAGGCGCCGGTGCCGGCCGGACCGGAACGGGAAACTCGAGAACCTGTGCGCCCATGGTGTCCTCCTCGGAGCGAACGGATGTTCGATAGAACGTCTGTACGAATTTCTAGCACGCGCGTTCGAAGATTGTCGAGCGACACGTCGAACATATGTTTGGCAAGTGTGTTCGAAGCGCCATAGGCTTCATCCACAACAGACACCACACCAGTCACCACCGACAGTGGCCGTTGTGACAGCCTGAGACGAGTCGCCACCAAGCAGCGCGTGAGCATGACGAAGGGGATCAGCATGGGCGTGACCGAGCTTCCGGACCGGGACAAGGGAGACCGGCTGACCGTCCGTCAGCGGCGCGTCCTGGAGGTGATCCGCAACTCGGTGGAGCGACGCGGCTATCCACCGAGCATGCGCGAGATCGGCGACGCCGTCGGCCTGTCCAGCCCCTCGAGCGTCTCTCATCAGCTGAACGCCCTCGTCGCAAAGGGCTACGTGCGCCGCGACCCCAACCGGCCCCGGGCCCTGGAGATCGTCTCCCCTGATGCCGGCGCCGAGCCCACCGGCCGCCGGGCCGGCCGGGCCTCCGCGTTCGACGGCCAGGTGACGCAGCACGACACCGAGACCGACTCAGGTGACGCCCGACCCGCGGCGGCCTACGTGCCGGTGCTCGGACAGATCGCGGCCGGCGTGCCGATCCTCGCGGAGGAGGTCGTCGAGGACGTCTTCCCGCTGCCGAAGCAGATCGTCGGCGAGGGCAACCTCTTCCTTCTCAAGGTCGTCGGCGACTCGATGATCGAGGCCGCCATCTGCGACGGTGACTGGGTCGTCGTCCGCCAGCAGCCCACGGCTGACAACGGCGACATCGTGGCGGCGCTGCTCGACAACGAGGCGACGGTCAAGACCTTCAAGCGCAGGGACGGCCACGTGTGGCTGTTGCCGCACAACCCTGACTTCTCCCCCATCGACGGCGACCACGCCACGATCCTCGGCAAGGTCACCGCGGTTCTGCGCCGGGTCTGAGCGGCCACTCCTCACGAGGCCGTCTGCCGCTGCGCGCTCCCACACGCCGGCTGGGTGACGCTCGCCGTGCGTATCACGCTGCGCCGCGCCAGACTCTGACCGTCACCAGGCCTGCACACTCGGGAGGGCAGTCATGAGGCAGTCGCACGAGGCCGCTGTGCTGAACACGTATCGCTACCTGCGGTTGGCAACGATCCCGCTCCTGCTCACGCTTCTCATCGCGGTGGCTCTGGAAACCTTCCGCGGCGAGCCGTGCCTCCTCGGGTCGATCAGCGCGTACTACCACACCCCCGCGCGGGGGGCCTTCATCGGCGGGCTGTTCGCCGTCGGTGCGTGCCTCATCGTCTACAAGGGCAACGACCCGCTCGAGGACGTGTTGCTCGACTTCTCGGGTTTCATGGCCTTCGTCGTCGCGCTCGTCCCGACCGTCGTCGACACCGGGTGCGGCTCCAAGTACCCCGTGCAGAACCTCGATCTCACCGCCGCTGCCGTGCGCAACAACATCACCACGCTCCTCATCGCCACGGCGCTGGCCGTGCTCGCCAAGTGGTTCCTCGTCCGCCGGGACCGTCGGCGCGCCACGAGCGCCCAGAAGGATCTCGAGCTCCCGATGCAGCCCGCCGACGAGGCTCCCACGCCGCTCAACGGTCAGGTGGCTCAGTGGGCACGGCGCGCATCATGGATCTGTCTGGTGATCCTCGCGGTCGAGCTCGGTCTCTTCCTCTTCTGGCCGGACACCTTCAAGGACGTGAGCCACGGCGTGGCCGCGATCACCATGGTGCTGGGTGTCATCGGCGTCATGATCGCCAACGCTCGTGGCCTCAGCCAGGCCGAGCAGGAGTCCGATGAGCTCCGCTCCGCACCGACTCCACCAGGAGGGCGGGAGCCTGAGCAGGGGCCGCGCGCCTGGGTCAACCGGTACAGCCTGGTCGCAGCCGTCATGGTGGCCCTGATCGGCGTGACGGTCGTCCTTCACCTGGTGGGCCTGACCGGGGACTACGTCATCCTCATCCTCGAGGTCGTGGTCATCCTCAGCTTCCTGGTCTTCTGGGGTCTGCAGACGGCCGAGCTGTGGGACCACCCGACCCGCGAGGACAAGATGATCGAGGAGCGGCACGCGAAGGCCGCACCGAAGGTCATCCCCTTCGAGCGCTTCGCTGCGCCCGATCGCCCGGCGAGCGAACGCCGAGTGCCCTAGTCACAAGGCTGTCGCACTGACCCGTCTGGCAGGTCAGTGCGTCAGCCTCGGGCTGGTCAGCCTTCGATGCAGCTGGCCTGCCACGAAAGTCAGCGTTCGTGACCGAGCGCCGCCACCAGGGCGTTCAGCGTGGGTCCGAGAGGTGCGTGCAACCGGATCGTCGCGTCGGCGTCACCCCGGGTCGCCGAGCGGGTCACGATCGCGACGGGCACCCCGCTCCGGGCGGCGTGCCGCACGAAGCGGTAGCCGCTCATGACCGACAAGGACGACCCGAGCACCAGGACCGCGCCGGCCTCCTCGACGAGGCGGAAGCACGTGTCGACGAGGGGCTTGGGCACGGACTCCCCGAAGAACACGACGTCCGGCTTGACCGTGTCGCGGCCGCAGACGAGGCACAGCGGCGGATAGAACGACTCGACCAACGAGTCCGGGACGACGATGTCCCCATCAGGACGGACCTGCTCCCCCCACTGCGACCCGACGGTCTCGGCCTGCGCCGCGAACTGCTCCATGAAGCCCGGGTTGGCCTCCGTGCTCCGCTCGTGCAGCCCGTCCCGGGAGGTGACCTCGCCACAGGTCAGGCAGACGGCCCGGTCCAGCGAACCGTGCAGCTCCACGACGTCGCGGGCGCCCGCCTGTTGATGGAGGCCGTCGACGTTCTGCGTGATGATCGGCCCGACATAGCCCTCGTCCTGCAGGAGCGTCACCTGCTCGTGGCCGGAGTTGGGCCGGGCCTGGTTGAACCGCTGCCAGCCGATGTAGCTCCGAGCCCAGTACCGTCGGCGTGCCTCACTCGACCCCGTGAACTCGCCGAGGGTCATCGGCTCCACCCGGCGCGTCCCGTCCGGGCCGCGGTAGTCCGGGATCCCCGACTCCGTGGACATCCCGGCTCCGCTCAGCACGAGGACCCCTCCGGCGCTGACGAGGTCGACGAGGTCGTCCATCGTGCCGAGGTCCTCCGTGACGAGGGGCAGGGCCCGGGTCGTCGCAAGTTTCACGTCCACAGCCTACGTCTCATGTGGCAAAAGGCTCAAAACCATAATTCTGAGTTATGATGACGGCATGATCGACGCAGCGGGCCTTCGGGTCATGAAGGCCATCGCCGACGAGGGCAGCTTCACCGGCGCCGCCCACGCTCTGGGCTTCTCGCAGCCGGCGATCTCACAGATGGTGCGTCGGCTCGAGCAGCGGACGGGCACGGTGCTCGTCGAGCGCTATGGGCGGCAGGTCCGCCTCACCGAGGCGGGTCAGGTGCTGGCCCGGCACGCGGTCGGGGTGCTCTCCGCGCTCGACGCGGCCGAGGAGGAGATCACCGCCATCGCCGGTCTGCGGGCAGGCCGCGTCCGCCTCCAGGCCTTCCCCAGCTCGTCGGCGACGCTCGTCCCCAAGGCCCTGGCCATCCTCAAGCGGCAGCACCCCGACATCGTCGTGACCCTCACCGAGGCGGAGCCGCCCGAGTCGCTCGCGGCCCTGCGCAACGGTGACTGCGATGTCGCCGTCGCCTTCGCCTACGAGGGCGCCGACCTCGGGGTCCTCGAGGAGGACCTCTCGCTCCTCGAGACGCACCACCTGCTCGACGACGAGGTCCGTGTCGTCGTGCCCAAGGACCACCCCCTGGCCGGCCGGCAGAGCGTGTCCCTCTCCGACTTCGCCGACGAGGAGTGGATCGCCGGCTGCCCCCGGTGTCGCGGCCACCTCGTCTCCCTCGCCGACCATGAGGGTTTCCGTCCCAACGTCGCCTTCGAGATCGAGGACTACGTCGCCCAGATCGGCCTCGTCACGGCCGGTCTCGGGGTGGCTCTCGTGCCCGACCTCATCCTCAACGCCGCCAAGCACGAGGACGTCGCGACCCTGTCACTCTCCCCCGTCTCACGTCGGCAGATCCTGGCCGTCACGACGGGAGACCTCCAGCGGGTCCCAGCGGTGGCGGCGGCACTGCGGGCCCTCGGAGAGGCTGCCGGCGCGCAGGTCGACGTGCCCGAGCCCGCCCTCTCCCCCGCCTGACAGCGCCGGCGAGCCCAGCGGCATACAGTGCCGTCATGGCCGACGACGCACGTATCTCCTTCCTGCCGGTTCCCGCTGCCGAGGACGTCCCGGAGGGCGTGACGAGGCTGTGGGCCAAGTCCGAGGAGGCGTTCGGCTTCGTGCCCAACGTCTTCAAGGCCCAAGCGGTCAACGGCGACCAGTTCCTGGCGTGGTGGAACTATTTCAACCTCCTCGTGAACAAGGAGGGCCACCTGAGCAACGCCGACCGGGAGCTGCTCGCCGTCGTCGTCTCCAACGTCAACCGCTGCACCTACTGCGTCATCTCGCACGGCGCGGCCCTGCGGACCTACACCGAGGACGAACGGACCGCTGACCTCGTCGCCGTGAACTGGCGCCAGGCCAACCTGCCCGAGCGGGAGGCGGCGATGGCGGCCTACGCCGAGAAGCTCACCCTCCAGCCCGCCGACGTCGTCGAGGCGGACCTCGAGCCGCTTCGTTCCGTGGGCCTCGACGACCACCAGATCATGGAGCTCGTCCAGGTCGTCGGCATGTTCAACCTGACCAACCGGGTCTCCTCGGCGCTCGGGTTCGTGCCCAACGCCGAGTACCACTCCCAGGCCCGCTCGTAGCAGCGCGTCGTATGCCGCTGGGCGCGCTCCCGCTGGAAACTCCCGGTGGGCGCGGCGAACGTCATCGCCGGGCTCCCCGCTTCGGCACAATGAGCCAATGACGAAGGTCGCGGTCGCAGCGCCGAGCTCCGCAGCACTCGAAGCCGGCCTGGCCGTGGTCGAGGACGGCGGCAACGCCGTGGACGCGGCCGTGGCGGCCTCGATCGCGGCCATGTGCACCGAGCCGGGCATCGTCAGCATCATGGGCGGCGCCTACGTCAACATCTGGCCGGCCGACGGGTCGCCCGTGGTCATCGACGGAAACGTCGAGATGCCCGGACGTGGGCTGGACCCGAGCCGGTTCGGCCAGGGCATCCGGTTCGTCGAGACCCAGTACGGCGGCGGCATCACCTTGGGTGCCGGCTACGGCTCTGTCGCGAACGCCGGTGCCGTGCAGGCTCTCTCCCGAGCGATAGAGCTGCACGGCCAGGTTCCCTGGTCACGCGTCGTCGAGCCGTCGGAGCGCACCTGCCGCGACGGCTTCGCGGTCGGCGCCAGCTCCGCGCTCTACCTGGGCATCGTTCGCGAGAGCCTCTTCGGTGAGGACCCGGAGGCGCACGCCGTCGTCACCGGCCAGGAGGGCCACACCCTGCGCGCGGGCGAGATCGTCCAGAACAGCGACCTCGCCGACATGCTCGAGCTCCTTGCGGCCCAAGGCCCGTCCCTCTTCACGTCGGGCGCGGTCGGGCGCGTCCTCGTCGAGCAGATGCAGCAGCACGGCGGGCTGATCACCCGGGAGGACCTGCTCTCCTACGAACCCGTGGAGCGGCAGCCGACGCTGCGGCGCCTGGGCGACTGGACCGTCGCCCTCAACCCGCCGCCGTCGGTCGGCGGGCCGATGCTCGCCGTGATGCTGGGCGAGCTGGCAGCCCGCCGGCCGAGGTGGTCGTGGGCGGATGTCATCGAGATCCAGAAACAGGTGCTCGCCTACCGGCTCTCCATCCACGACCGCTCGCCGGACCTGCTCGCTGACGGCCAGGCGCTGCTCGAGTCCGTCGAGCGGCACGGTCTGGCCGGGCTGCCGACGTCGGCGTCGACCGCCCACGTGTCCGCCGCCGACGCGGACGGCACGGCCTGCTCGATCACGATGTCATCGGGATACGGCGCCGGCATCGCCATCCCCGGCACCGGGATCCTGCTCAACAACGCCCTGGGCGAGCCGGAGCTGAACCGCCGCGGGCTCCACGCGCTCGCGCCCGGCACCCGGCTCGCGTCCAACATGGCGCCCACGACGGCCCGGAGCGACGCCGGCGGCTGCCTCGCGGTGGGGACACCGGGAGCCGACCGCATCACCACGGCACTGCTCCAGGTCCTGGGCAAGGCGCTGCTGCTCGGAGTCGACATCGAGGAGGCCATCGAGGCGCCGCGACTGCACGTGCGGTTCCGGGAGGACGGCGCCACGGCTGTGGAGCACGAGCGCGACCCGGGGATCGCGGCAGCAGCCGAGGCCAGCGGGATGGCCAGATACGAGTACCCGTCGAAGCACATGTACTTCGGTGGGGTCGGCGCCGCCCAGCTCGACGGCGACGAGCTCTTCGCGGCGGGTGACTCGCGGCGGGAAGGGGCCGTGGGCGTCGCCTCCTGACGCCCCGTCGGGAGGCTGGTCGCCGGTGCGGGCGGCTCACTCGCGGGTGCGGACCGCGAGCTGCCCGGTTGAGTCGACGACGACGGCCACGTCGCCGTTGACATCGGTCCGGAAGACGGCGAACCCCCTGCTCGCCAGGGTGTCGAGGAGGGCAGGCGCCGGGTGGCCGTAGTCGTTGTCCTCACCGACGCTGATGACCGCCACTCGCCCGGAGATCAGGTCGAGAAGCCGGTCGTCCCGGTTGCTCGAGCCGTGGTGCGCCACCTTGAGGACGTCCACCTCGCCCCATCGCCCAGGGTCTCGGACCGCTGCCCGCAGGACCTGGGCAGCCGCCTCGCGCTCCACGTCCCCCGACAGCAGCAGGCGCACCCCACGGACCGTCACTGTGAGGACGACCGAGCCGTTGTTGGCGACCGAGCCCTCGTTGATGGGGTGGCCCGGCCACCACACGTCGGCAGTCACCGCTCCAGCCCGGACGGTGTCACCTGCTCGCAGCTGCCCGACCCGAATACCTGCCGTGGTGGCCAGCTGGTGAACCTCCCGCACCATCGACTGCGGTTCCTGGACCGGTGAGACGCGGATCTCCGCCACGGCCCGGCCCTCGACGACGCCCGACAGCCCGGCGACGTGGTCGGCGTGGAAGTGGCTCAGGACGACGAGGTCGAGGACGGTGACTCCGAGCCGGTCGAGGCAGCCGTCGATCTGCCGCGGATCCTCCCCGGCATCGATGACCACGGCGTGCCCCTCGACACCCGGCGGCCCGCTGTTGACGACCAGGCCGTCCCCCTGACCGACGTCGCACGCGACGAAGACCCAGCCCGGGGGCGGCCACGACGCGATGCTCGTCGGAGCGGCGGCCACCCCACCGACGAGGACTGCCGCCAGCGCGGGCAGCGGCCGGAGCCGGGCGCGGCGCCAGGCCCACGGCGCCAGCAGCAGGACCGCGGCCGTGACGCCAGCCAGCGCCACGGCCCTGCCGGCGGAGTCGCCCCAGTCGATGCTGCCCAGCGGCACCTCCGCACACGTCCGCGCCACCCAGGCGATGCCCTGGGCCGGGACGCCCGCGAGCCACGCGACCACCGACGCGCCGCCGACCCAGACGACCGAGAGGACGGCCACCGCGACACCGAGCACCGTCGTCGGGGCGACGAGGGGCGCTGCGAGGAGGTTGGCGGGAACGGCGATCAGCGAGACGGTGCCCTGCAGTGGCACGACGATCGGCCCACAGACGGCTTGGGCCGCGAGGGGAACGGCCAGCACGGGTCCGAACCACGCGAGCCGTCTCGGCAGGCCACGGGCGATGACGCGTCCCCACGGCTGCGCGAAGACGAGCAGCCCCAGCGTCGCGACACTCGACAGGGCGAAACCGTAGGACCGGGACAGCCACGGGTCCCAGACCAAGAGGCCGACGACGGCAGCCGACAAGGCGGGGACACCGGCCTGACGGCGGGACGTCGACAGCGCCAACAACCCCACCGCGCCCATCACGGCCGCGCGGATGACGCTGGGCTCGGGCCGCGCCAGGACCACGAAGCCGGCGAGCACCGCGAGCGCAACCCAGGGCCGGGCGGCCCGCCGGACCCCGAGCAGCCGACAGAGTCCGAGTCCGACCGCGAGGACGAGCGTGACGTTGCTGCCGGAGACCGCGCTGAGATGGCTCATGCCGGTGTCGAGCATGGCCTCGGTCAGATCCGGGGGTGTCCGGCTCGTGTCCCCGATGACCAGGGCCGGGACGAGACCCCGGGCGTCCGGGCTGAGCCCCGCTGTCGCCTCCCTGAAGCCGGCACGCACCGAGTCGGCGGCTCGGAACACCGGACCCGGCTGGCCCCTCAGGGCCAGGGGCTGCTTCGGCCGTGCGACCGCCACCACCTGGTCGCCCGGCTCGGCGGCGGAGAGGCGCACCACAGCCTCGACGTCCCCGCGCCACCGGGCCCCTGCCCAGGAAAGGTCCCCCACGACGAGAATGGGGGCGCTCACCACGCTCACCCGCCCCCGACCCTCGACCTCGTGCACGTCGATGTGGACGAGCACCACGGGATCCCGGCTGCCCTCGTCGCGAGCGGCTGAACCCGGTCCCGCAGCCGCCGGGGGCCATTCCCCGAGCGCGCGAGGCTCCAGTGCGACGGTGCCGCGCACCGTGACCACGGCCTGCTCCTCCGCGAGCTCCGTGAGAGGACCCACCTCGCGCAGCGCCCGATGGCCGGAAGCAGCGGCGAGGAGGAGGGCGAGAACTGCGAGGGTGAGACCCGTGAGCCGGAGCCACACCGACCGCGGTTGCGCCAGCGCCACCGCTGCCGAGCCGATCGCCGCGACGAGCGCGGAGGACCAGACCCACGCCGTGGGGACGACCAGGGCGACGAACGCCACCGCCGGCCAGGAGACCAGGACCGGGACCAGCAGCCTGGCGTCCAGTCGTCGGGGCACGCGCACGACCTCGTCGGCCACCTGGCGCCGAACGACGCGCGCGACCGGCTGGCTCACACCGTGACCTTGGGCCGCAGCTGCGCCAGCATCTTGTCCCCGATCCCGCTCACCTCGCCGAGCTCCTCGACGGATGTGAACCGGCCGTTCTCCGAGCGCCAGTCGACGATCCGCTGCCCCAGCACCGGGCCCACTCCCGGCAGGGTCTCGAGGGCGGCCAGGTCCGCCGTGTTGAGGTTGACCAGTCCCGACGCCGCGCCGCTCCCCGGCGCTCCCACCACCCCCGGCCCTCCCCCGGCGCTCCCCGGTGCAGGCGAGCCCGCCGCGGGCGGCGGCTTCTCACCCGGTCTCGGGACGAAGACCTGCTCGCCGTCCACGAGAGCCCGAGCGAGGTTGAGGGCCGCGAGGTCGGCCGTCCGGGTCGCCCCTCCGGCCGCCGTGATGGCGTCAGCGACTCGCGCGCTGCCCGAGAGCCGGACGAGCCCCGGCCGCCGCACCTGTCCGACGACGTGCACCACCAGCTCCGTCCTGGCGCCAGCGGCGGGCCCCCCGTCCGGCCCCCCTCCGGCGAGTCCGGGTGCCGATCCCGGAGGCCAGCCCGTGGCCGACTCCCCCGGCCCCGCAGGCGCGGACCCCGACACCACCTGAGGACTGGCCGGTCCGCCGTCGACCGGCGCGACGACGTCGCGAGCCCCGTGGGCACCGCCCAGCACCTGGCCGTCCTGCGCCGCTCGCTCCGCCCAGAGGATCCGCACGACGAAGGCGCAACCGAGCGCCACGACGAGCGCCAGCACGGCGACGACCGCGCTGCTCGACACCGAGACCCGACCGGCCCGGATCGACGCCGGAACCGTGACGAGCGCGGGGTGCCGGGCTCGCCGCAGGGTGGTCTCCAGGTCGGCTGCCGGAGGACCCGACTCCTCGGGGTCGTCCGAGCCCAGGTCGACGAGCTCCACCGCCCCCGGAGGCGCCGGCACCCAGCCACCGCGCTTCCCCCGCGAGGCACCGTCCTCAGCAGTCCGCCCGCCCAGGACCTGCACCACGCGCTCGAGGTCGGGGGTCCTCGGGACTCGGCTCAGCGGCATACGGCGAAGGTAGGCAGCGCGGCCACGCAGGCCCCGCGAGGTGACCACGCACTGTGGAGGACGACGGCCGGCCGGAAGGGATGTGGACAACCACTTCCCGAGACAGCGCCACCCCGATTGGGAGGGCGGGCACCGGCTGGGCCACAATCCTCGGGTGGCCCGGCACATCATGACCCTGACCTGCGACGACCGTCCCGGCATCGTGGCCGCCGTCTCGACGGCCCTGCTCGACGTCAACGCGAACATCGTCGAGAACCAGCAGTTCTCCGACGAGGACACCAACCTCTTCTTCATGCGGACCGTGTTCGACGCGGCCGAGGGGGAGGTCCAGAGGGTGCTCGACGCGATCGACGCGAGCGCCGCCGTGGAGCACCAGCACCTGGCCGTGCGCCCCGCCGACGAGCGGTGTCGGACCCTGATCCTCGTCAGCAAGTTCGACCACTGCCTGCTCGACCTGCTCTACCGGTGGAAGTCGGGCGACCTGCCCATCGACATCGTCGGCGTGGTGTCCAACCACGAGGACACGCGCGGGCTCGTGGAGTACTACGGCCTGCCCTTCACACACCTACCCGTGACGAAGGAGACGAAGGCCGACGCCGAGGCCCAGCTGCTCAAGATCGTCGATGCCGAGGACGTCGGGCTCGTCGTCCTGGCCCGTTACATGCAGATCCTGTCCAACGACCTGTGCGAGCAGCTCGCGGGGCGCGCGATCAACATCCACCACTCCTTCCTGCCCGGGTTCAAGGGGGCCAAGCCCTACCACCAGGCCCACGACCGCGGGGTCAAGCTGATCGGGGCGTCGGCCCACTACGTGACGGGTGACCTCGACGAGGGGCCGATCATCGAGCAGGACGTCGTGCGGGTCACCCACGCCGAGACCCCGGAGCGGCTCGTCGCCCTCGGACGCGACGTCGAGCGCCGGGTCCTCTCACGCGCGGTGCGGGACCACGCCGAGAGCCGGGTCTTCCTCTCGGGGCGGCGCACCATCGTCTTCTGAGCGGCCTTCCCCGGCGCAGGCACCACGAGCCGGTATGCCGCCGGGCTCAGTAGCCGTCGAGTGTGCAGTCCGTGCCGCGCTCGGACGAGCAGGAGCCAGCACGACGTGCACACTCGACCCGAAGGGTGGGGCACCAAGTGCCCACTCGAGTGGACGGGTGCGGGCGCGGATCAGCGGAGGTGACGCTGGCGCCACCAGCCCAGGACGTTCTTCTGGTGCCGCCACAGGACCACGAGGGCGAGACCGATGAGCCAGGCACCCGTCCACCCGTCGCCCGGTGCCCGCCCCGCCAGGACGACACCGGCGGTGACGAGCAGGGCCAGGGCAGCGAAGATCGAGCCGGCCGCCACCCACCGCGTGAGCACGGCGGCCACGACGAACACGCCCAGGACGACGAGTCCGACCCAGGGGTGCACCCCGAGCATGGCCCCGAGGGTCGTGGCCACGCCCTTCCCGCCGCGACCGCGCAGGAAAGGCGACCAGATGTGGCCGAGGATCGCAGCGAGACCGACGAGGTAGGCGGCGTGGGCGCCGAACCACTGCCCGGCGAAGAAGGTGGGGACCAGTCCCTTGAGCACGTCGAGCACCCCGACCAGCACCCCCCACCTGCGGCCGAGCACCCGGCCGGCGTTGGTCGCGCCGGGGTTGCCCGACCCGGACGCCGTGAGGTCCTGGCCGAGCAGTCGCGCGACGATCGTCGCCGGGTTGACCGATCCGATGAGGAACGCCACCACCACCGCTCCCGCCAGCACCGCGGGGTGGACGCCGTTCACAGCGGGTCGACTCCCGCGTCCGGCGGCTCGAGCACGTCCCCGGGGCGTGGCGACACCGCGACGGCAACCGTGCCCGGACCGACGTGCGCCCCGACCACCGCGCCCAGCTCGACGACGAGCACCGACCGAGCGCCACGGACGCGCTCGCGCAGCTGGGCCGCGACGGACTCGGCGCGGTCCGCGGAGTCGAGGTGATGGACGGCGATGTCCACCGCGACCCCCGACGCGTCCGCCTGCTCCGCGGCGAGGGTCACGAGCCGGGCGATCGCCCGCGCCGAGGTGCGGACCTTCTCGAGCGGCACGATCCGTCCGTCGCGCACCGACAGGATCGGCTTGATCGCGAGCGCCGAGCCGAGCAGGGCGGAGGCTGCCCCGATCCGCCCACCGCGGCGAAGGTGCTCCAAGGTGTGGACGTAGAAGGTCACCGACGAGGGACCGAGACGGTTGGTCACCGCGGCGAGGACCGCTTGCAGATCTCCGCCGCGCGCGGCCCGCTCCGCCCCGGCGATGACGGCGAAGCCCATCGCCATGCCGATGGTCTCGCTGTCGATGACCTCGACGGGCACCGGCGCCTCGCGAGCGGCGACCGCGGCCGCCTCGTAGGTGCCGGACATCTGGCTCGAGAGGTGCACGGAGACGATGTGGGTGGCGCCCTCGGCCGCCAACCGGGCGTAGACCTCCCCGAACACGGCCGGGCTGGGGCGCGAGGTCGTCACGATCGTGTACTCGCGCAGGGCCTCGGCCACCTGGGTCGCGGTGATGTCCCGACCCTCGACGTGCTCCTTGCCGGCCACGACGACGTGCAGTGGGACCACGTCGATGCGGTGCTGCTCGACGAGCTCATCCGGCAGGTAGGCCGTCGAGTCGGTGACGACCCGCACGTCCACCCGGGCCGCCGCCGCCTCGCGCGCGCCCTCGGCCGCCCGGGCGCGACCCCACCGGCGCAGCCGTTCGTTCAGCCGGTCGCTCAGGCGCTCACCCGGCCGATCATCCGGCTGGTCACCCGGTCGGTCCCACGGCCGGCCGCCCCCGGTGGTCACCGTGGGCACCCGGCGAGCTGAGCGGCATACGGCATGGTGGGCTGCCTCAGAGCGGGACGACGTTGACGAGCCGGGGGGCGCGGACGATGACGGTGCGGACCCCGTCCACGGTCGCGGCCTTGACCTTGTCGCGCGCCAGCGCCAGCTCACGCAGCTGGTCCTCGGAGATGTCGGGCGCGACCTCGATGCGGTCGCGCACCTTGCCCCGGACCTGGATGACGCACGTGACCGACTCCTCGACGATCTTGGTCGGGTCGCTCTCCGGGAAGGGGACGTAGGAGACGCCCCCGGAGTGGCCGAGCTTGGCCCACAGCTCCTCCGCGATGTGCGGCGCCACCGGGGCGACCATGAGGACGAGCGCCTCGACGACCTCACGCGGCGGGACGTCGAGCTTCGTCACGGCGTTGTTCAGCTCGATCAGCTTGGCGATGGCGGTGTTGAAGCGCAGCCCCTCGAAGTCCTCGCGGACCCCGGCGATGGTCCGATGCAGCTGGGTCGTCAGGGCCTGGTCCGGCTCGGTGTCGCCGACCCGGACGTCACCGGTCACCTCGTCGACGACGTTGCGCCAGAGCCGTTGGAGGAACCGCTGCGAGCCGACGACGGCGCGCGTCTCCCACGGCTTGGACACCTCGAGCGGGCCCATGGCCATCTCGTAGACCCGGAACGTGTCCGCACCGAAGGCGTCGTACATCTCGTCGGGGCTGACGGAGTTCTTCAGGGACTTGCCGATCTTGCCGTACTCGCGGTTGACGAGCCGGCCGTCCCACACGAAGGTCGGCTGGCCGTCCGTGCCGGGCTCCTCGACGACCTCCGCCGCGGGGACGTACTGACCCCGGTCGTCGGTGTAGGCATAGGCCTGGATGTAGCCCTGCGCGAAGTACTTGCGGAAGGGCTCCTCGCTCTGGACGTGCCCGAGGTCGAAGAGCACCTTGTGCCAGAACCGGGCGTAGAGCAGGTGCAGGACCGCGTGCTCGACCCCGCCGACGTAGAGGTCGACGCCGCCCGGGTCGCGGGTCCCTGCGGGGGCACCGGCCACGGGCGTCGGCTGGGTGGCCAGCCAGTACGCCTCGTTCTCGGGGTCGACGAACTTCTCGTGGTTGGCCGGGTCGAGGTAGCGGAAGTAGTACCAGCACGAGCCCGCCCAGTTGGGCATGGTGTTGGTCTCACGGCGGAACCGTCGCAGCCCACGACCGTCGCCGAGGTCCAGCTCGACGTTGACCCACTCGGGCACGCGCGACAGCGGCGGCTCCGGGCTGCTCGTCGCGTCGTCCGGGTCGAACGTCTTGGGGCTGTAGTCCGGGACGTCGGGCAGGGTGAGGGGCAGCTGGTCCTCGGGAACCGGGTAGCTGACGCCGTCCTCGTCGAACATGATGGGGAACGGCTCGCCCCAGTAGCGCTGCCGGCTGAACAGCCAGTCGCGGATCCGGTAGGTGATCGCCCCTTCAGCGATGCCGTCGAGCTCGAGGGCCTCGACGATCCGGGCCTTCGCGTCATCGACGGCCAGCCCGTTGAGGTCGACGTGGTCGTTGGCCGAGTTGACGGCGAAGCCCTCGCCCACGAAGGCCTCGTCGAGCGGTGCCTCCGCCTCGTCCGGCGAGGCGGCCACGACACGACGGATCGGCAGCGAGAACTTCGTGGCGTACTCGAAGTCGCGCAGGTCGTGCCCGGGCACCGCCATGATCGCGCCCGTGCCGTAGCCCATCAGGACGTAGTCGGCGACGAAGACCGGGATCGCCTCGCCGTTCAGCGGGTTCGTCGCCCACGTCCCGGTGAAGACGCCGGTCTTGTCCTTGCCCTCGGTCTGCCGCTCGACGTCGCCCTTGCGCGATGCAGCGAGCTGGTAGGCCGCGACTGCCGCACGTGGCGTGGGGGCCGATGCAGCGTCCGGGCCCTTCCAGTCCTCGTGGGTTCCCTCCGGCCAGTCCCCGTCGGGGACAAGGGCATCGACGAGCGGGTGCTCCGGAGCGACGACCATGAACGTGGCGCCGAAAAGGGTGTCGGGGCGGGTCGTGAAGACCTCGATGTCGCTCTGGTCGCCCGCGACCGTGACGACGGGAAAGCGCACGCGTGCGCCCTGCGAGCGCCCGATCCAGTTGCGCTGCATGAGCTTGACGTTCTCGGGCCAGTCGACGCGGTCGAGGTCGTCGGCCAGGCGGTCGGCGTAGGCGGTGATCCGCATCATCCACTGCGCCAGGCTGCGGCGGAACACCGGGAAGTTGCCCCGCTCCGAGCGGCCCTCGTTGGTGACCTCCTCGTTGGACAGGACGGTCCCCAGGCCGGGGCACCAGTTGACGGGCGCCTCGGACCGGTACGCGAGCCGGAAGGCGTCGAGGGCCTTGGCCTGCTCGGTCGCCGTGAGGTCGGCCCACGGGCGACCGTCCTCGGTGGGCACAGCCCGGCGGCCGGACTCGAACTCCTCGACGAGCTCGCTGATCGGGCGGGCCTTGCCGCGCCCACCGTCCTCTCGCACGGCCGCCTCGTCGTACCAGGCGTCCCAGATCTGCAGGAAGATCCACTGGGTCCAGCGGTAGTAGTCCTCGTCGATGGTGGCGAAGCTGCGGCGGTTGTCGAAGCCGAGGCCGAGACGGCGAAGCTGCCGCCGCATCACGGTCATGTTCTCCTCGGTCGTCTTCCGAGGGTGCTGGCCGGTCTGGACGGCGTACTGCTCCGCGGGCAGCCCGAACGCGTCGTATCCCAGGGCGTGCAGGACGTTCTTGCCGAGCATCCGGTGGAACCGGCTGTAGACGTCGGTCGCGATGTAGCCGAGGGGGTGGCCGACGTGCAGACCGGCACCGGAGGGATACGGGAACATGTCCAGGACGACGAGCTTCTGGCCTCGCCGCGCGACCTCGTCGGGCTCGGCCCACGGGCCGGCCGGGTTGGGCGCGTTGAACGTGCCCTCCTCCTCCCAGCGGTCCTGCCAGGCGACCTCGATCTGCCCAGCCATCGCGGCGGTGTACCGGAACGGCGTCTCGTTGGTCTGCGTCTGCTCGCTCATGTCTTCTCTCCAGGTCCTGTCAGCCGGCCGCGCGGGTCTTCCGAGGTGCACGGGCGCGGAGCACCCGTGAGGGCAAAAAGAAACCCCTCACGCAGGAGGGGGAGCCGCGCTGATGCCGGGACGCCCGGCTTTGGTCAACGCGGCTGCGGAAGGAGCAGCTGACCAGCCATGGGCCCAAGGTTAGCGCAGGCACCAGCCTGCCTGTCGTGGGTGCCGCTCTGGAGGCGCCGCACCGGGTCAGCTCGACGCGCTCGCGCCGAGCAGCCCGACGACGAGCAGGGTCAGCGCGCCGTGGTAGGCGACCATGACGAGCACCGGTGCCCAGCGGCGCTCGAGGACGAAGCGGTCGTGGCCGAGCAGGAGGTACGCCGCGAGCAGGAGTGCGCTGCCGCCGAGGACCAGCCGGTCGAGCGCCTGCCACGCTGCGACCAGGAAGAGCCCGGCGAGCGTGAGCAGGTGCAGGAGCACCACGCCCCGCTGCCTCCCGGCGGACCGGACGACCTCGCGTCCCCATCGCCGGTGCAGCAGGGCCAGCGCGACCAGCGCGAGCGGAACCCACCAGCGCACGCCGGAGCCGGCCGGCACGCAGATGAAGGCCCAGCCCCAGGCGACCTGGGCCAGGATCAAGATCCAGAGCGCCAGCAGGTAGCGCCGCTCGGTGGCGGTGAGCAGCAGCGCGTCGACCAGCACGTGCAACCCGATCGCCAGGAGCACCGGCCGCAGCGCGGGCGCCCCGTCCGTCGGGACGAGCGAGACGTCCACGCTCCCCTCCGTCGCCAGGGACCAGGCCAGACCGGCCAGGAGGAGGAGAAACGTCGGCCTGGTGATGAGGTCGACGACATGGTCCTGCCGCACGATGGCCAACCAGCTGAGAGCCGCCGTGAAGGCGACCGCCACCGCGAGAACCATGACATGGGTCTCCACAGGCCCAAGGTTCGCAGGGCGGCGCACGTGCACGGGGTGGGACACGCGGGGACGATCAGATCACCTTTTGGGACGCCCGCGCAGCACGCGCCCCGAATCGTGCCAGACTCGACTAATGCCAATGCGCCAGTTTCAGCACACCGTGACACCCGATGACACGGCGGCAAAGCTCGGCACCGGCGACCTCGACGTCGTCGCGACGCCCCGGCTCGTCCAGTGGTGCGAGAGCGCCGCCTTCCAGGTGTGCCAGAAGTCCATCGACGACGACCACACGACGGTCGGCACGATGGTCAAGTTCGAGCATGTCAAGGGCAGTCCGGTCGGGAGCGAGGTCACCATCCACTGCGCCGAGCCGATCAACGACGGGCGCCGGCTCGTGTGCTTCGTCAGCGTCAAGGACACGGACGGCGACGACATCGGCAAGGGCGAGGTGCACCGCGCGATCGTCGACCCCGACCGCTTCATGACGCGCTGCCGCAAGCTCGTCTGAGCCCGCCGCCGCGCTCCCCCGCCGATGAGCGGGCGCGAGCTGAGCGGCATACGGACATCGTTGCTGCCGTATGCCGCTGGGCCGGCTTCACGCCTCACAGCGCGTAGGCCTCGCCCTCCCTGCGGAACCCCAACCGCTCGTAGTAGGGGTCGACCATGTCGGGGGGCGTGAGGACCCGGCGGAAACCGCGGGACCGGAATGGTCCCTCCGGCCCGAAGACGAACTCGCCCGGGGAGAGGTCACGGTACGGCGGCGTGACGTAGTCCAGCAGCAGCTGCGCCCGACCGTCCCCGAGGTCGCGCACGAGCACGACGCCGACGGTCGCGTCACCCCTGAGGACGAGGTAGGACGGGTCCCCGGTGAACGGGTCATGGACGAAGGTCGGGTTGTAGCGCCGGATCTCGGCCTCATGGACCCGCAGCACGTGCCTGAGGTACTCGTCGTCGCCGCCGACCTCGAGCACCTCGTAGGCCGCGGCGTCATGCCGCTGCTGGGACATCCGGACGAGGTGCGCGACGTTGATGCCGACGAGCACGACGTTGAGTCCGACCATGGGCCAGACCCCGATGGCGAGGTTGTAGCCCATGAGGATCAGGGACCCGACGAGGTTGATGATCCGCAGGCGATGCAGCCGGGTCTGCACGAGGGACCAGACCAGAACTGCCGATCCGACCCACCCGACTGCCTCGAGCCACCACCGGTCCATTCCGGGGAGCCTAGCGACCGCGCCTCCCGCTTCGACCGGCGAGCTGCAACCCGAGCACGGCTCCGATGATTCCGGCCATCAGGCAGAGCTTGGTCAGCGAGGTGGGTTCTGCTCCGATCAGCATGGCCCACCCGACGGTCAGCGCGGCGCCCGTCCCGGTCCAGACCGCGTAGGCGGTGCCGATCGGGATGGACCTCGAGGAGACCGCGAGGCCGACCATGCTGGCGACGAGAGCAACGGCGAAGACCGCCGCGGGCCCGGGCCGCGCGAGGCCGTCCGAGGCGCCGAGTGCGGTCGCCCACACCGCCTCGAGGACAGCGCTGCCGAGCAGGACCACCCACGGTGTCATGACGCCGCCTTGAGGCCGATGACGCAGCAGATGAGGACGAGGAGCAGGACGGCACGGGTCACATCGAGGCGTTCGCGACCGCGCGCGACGGAGAGCACGACCGTGCCGACCGCCCCGATGCCCACCCACACCGCGTACGACGTGCCCGTCGGCAGCCCGGTCATCGCGAACGCCAAGCCGCCCATGCTCACGGTCAGCGCGAGCGCGAAGACGACCGCGGGGACGCGACGGCGGAAGCGGTCGGACTCTGCGAGGGCCGTGGCCCAGACCGCCTCGAGGGCTCCCGAGAGGACGAGGGCGAACCAGTGCACGAAGACTCCAGGTCGGCCGTCTTGTCGCAGGGCGGGTACGGCTCCCTCGTCCGCGGGCGCCGGTGGCGCTCCGACTGCGATCCTACGTCGGTTCCGGACGGGCGCGGACGGGCCGGACGGGCCGGACGAAACCGGCGTTTCCCTGAGGTATCACCCCGGCGGGGGCTAGCCTCTGAAGAGGGTCAGGGGGTGGGCCGATCCGATCTGGGTCCCGCCTGTGAGGGGGTCACCGTGGGACGCGACTATCTCGACTTCGAGGTCTCCATCGAGAGCACCCCAACGGGGCAGGTGGCCCGGGTGACGAGCTCGCCCGCAGGCACCGGAGGAGCACCCTTCGCCCTTCCGTTCAAGCCGGTCGAGCTGGCCCAGTTCATGACCGCCGTCGGGCCCCCGCGCGTCGCGTCTCGACGACTCGTGCCCGCCGAGTCGCGCGTGATGGACGTGAAGGACTACGGCAGACGGCTCGGCGACGCGCTCTTCGCCGGTGACGTGGGCAGGCTGTTCCGACAGAGCCTCTCGACCGCGAAGCAGCAGGGGTCCGGGCTCCGGGTGCGCCTGGGTCTCGAGTCCTCCCCGGACCTCGAGCCGATCCCCTGGGAGTATCTCTACGACAGCGAGCTGGGCCGGTTCCTCACGCTGTCCTCGCAGACGCCGATCGTCCGGTCCCTCGAGGCGCTCGACGTCCCGGCTCCCGTCCAGGTCGTCGCGCCGCTCCGCGTCCTCGTCATGATCTCGAGCCCCTCGGACCTACCCCAGCTCGCGGTCGCGCACGAGGAGGAGCTGCTCCGAGCCACCACGGCCGACCTCGTGTCGAGCGGACGACTGGAGCTCGTCGTCCTGACGCAGGCGACCCTGAGCGACCTGCAGCGCGCCCTGCTCGACACGTTCCACGTCTTTCACTTCGTCGGCCACGGCGGCTTCGACAAGGGCGCCGCCGAGGGCGTGCTCGTCCTCGAGCGGGAGGACGGCACGTCCCACCGCGTGGGCGCGTCGCGGCTCGGCACGCTGCTGCACGACGCGAACGGCATGCAGCTGGTGGTGCTCAACGCGTGCGAGGGAGCCCGCACGAGCGGCCGCGACGCCTTCTCCGGGGTGGCCCAGGCGGTGGTCCGACAAGGACTGCCCGCCGTCGTCGCCATGCAGACGGAGATCTCGGACCGGGCGGCACTCGTCTTCAGCCACGAGTTCTACTACTTCCTGACCCGCGGCCTGCCCATCGATGCGGCCATCTGCGAGGTCCGGAAGGCGATGGCCACCTCCGACGAGGCGTCGGAGTGGGGCACGGCCGTGCTCGTCCGGTCCGGTTCCGACCAGCCCTTCGACGTCTCGGCCCTCGGCGCCATGGCGGAGCCTGCTCCCGAGGGCCGGCTGGAGTCGCTCTATGCCGCGGCGCAGTCGTCCCTCGCCTCGGCCGCCCCCCACACGGCGGTTCCGATCCTCGAGCAGATCGCGGCCGAGCGCCCCGACTTCGCCGATGTCACCACGCTCCTGGAGGCGGTCAAGGTCGAGATCGAGACCACCGCCTCCGACGCCCGGGCAAGGCCCGAGGTCGCCCCGGACCGGGGCCGCCCCGTGGACCGGAAGGGCGCCGACACGGCAGCGTGGGAGCGGGAGCAGCAGGACCGGGAGCGCGCGCTGCGAGAGGACCGGGAGAAGCGGGAGCAGGCGCGCCGGCAGCGTGAGCAGGCTGACCGGGACGAGCGCCGACGGGCGCCACGCGCGGCCTCGCATGGACGGCTGCGACCCCTGAGGGCGCTCAAGCTCGCAGTGTGGCTGGTTGTCCTCGTGGCCGGCTTCCTCGCCTGGCGCTTCCTGCCCACCCTGGTGCAGCGGGCAGAGCCACTGGTCGACCTCGCCTGTGGCTCACCGTCCGACTCCTCTGCGCCTCGGACCAGCTTCGTCGTCGGTTGCGCGCCGGTCGCCCCGGTCATCGACGGGGAGTTCGACGACTGGCGCTCGGTGACGACCCACCCCGTCACGGCGGTCGTCTACGACCGCGGCGGGGTTCGTTCCGGGCTGGCCGGCTCGTGGAAGCTGCTGTGGGACAAGGATGCCCTCTACCTTCACGCCTCCGTCACCGACCCGCAGATCACCCCGGTGCGCACGTCGGACCCGAAGAGCTTCTGGAGCGGCGACGGCATCTCGTTCGAGTTCGGCCCCGACCCACGAGCCCTCGACCGGGCCGACCGCCTCCGCACCGGTAGTGACGTGCACGTGCTCATCGGCCTCGTCGAGGACGGCGACCGCCGCGCCCTCGCCGCGATCAACCAGGCCAGCAAGGGCACCTTCGCGACCGGGGCGGCTGCCCCCGAGATCGACGTCGCCAGGCGTGCGACTGCGGACGGCTACCAGCTCGAGGCCCGCGTGCCCTGGTCCGTCCTCGGCCTGTCCATCCCTCCCGCCCGCGGGACCGTGATCGGGATGAACCTCAACGTGAGCGATGCGGCGCGACCCGGGGAGCTGCGGACGATGCTCAGCAGCAACCCGAAGCGGACCCGCGAGGCCCAGCCACATCCTCGGCTGTGGCAGACCGTCCTCCTCGGGGACGGGGGGTGAGCCGGTGCCGGCGCTGCACGCCCTTCTCGTCGGCATCGACACCTACCCCCCGCCGGTGCCTGCGCTGACCGGATGCGTCAACGACGTCGCAGCCATGGCCGAGACGCTGAGGACGCGGGTGCCGCCTGAGGACCTGCACCTGCTCGTCCTCACGAACGAGCAGGCGACGCGACAGGCCGTGACCGACGCCATCCGGACCCACCTCGCCGGAGGAGGGGACGATGCGAACGCCCTGTTCTACTTCAGCGGTCACGGCTCCCAGCAGCACGCCCCGCCCGAGCTGTGGTCCCGGGAGCCGGACCGACGCAACGAGACGCTCGTCCTCGCCGACAGTCGCGGGCCCGGAGGCTGGGACCTCGCCGACAAGGAGCTGAACGGCCTGCTGGCCACCGTGGCGCCCACCGTCGGCCACCTGCTCGTCGTCCTCGACTGCTGCCACTCGGGTGACGGCACCCGCGACGCCAACGGCTCGGTGCGGCTGCGGCTCGCACCGGAGGACCCGCGACCCCGCCCGTGGAGCACCTTCCTGCCCGAGAGCGCAGCCGCACCTGACCCGAGCCCAGGGGTCGCCGGACCGCCTTCCCCGACCACGAGGTCCGCGTGGTCAACGCATCCGGGTCCGCACCACGTGCTCCTCGCCGCCTGCCGGGCGTCCGAGACCGCCAAGGAGCTGACGTGGGGGGGCCGCGGGCGCGGTGCCCTGTCGGCCGCGCTCGAGCGGGCGCTTCGCGACAACGCCGGCAACCTCACCTATCGCGACATCCACCGGTTCGTCACGGCAGGCGTGCTCGCCCGGGTGGAGGACCAGCATCCCCAGCTCGAGACCGCCGACGCAGCAGAGCTCGACCGAGCCTTCCTCGGCGGGGCCCTGCCACCACGGCCGATGCAGCTGACCCTCAGCCGACGTCCCGACGGGTGGAGCATCGATGCCGGCGCCGTCCACGGCATCCCCGAGCCGATCGGGGCGGACACCACCGAGCTCGCCGTGTACGCGGTCGCGGGCGAGACCGACGGGGCACCGCTCGCCGAGGCCTCCGTCACCACGGTCCTGCCAGACCGCTCGATGGTCGACCTCACCCCGGACCTCGACCCCGGCTTCGTCTACCGGGCCGTCATCACCTCCATCCCTCTCACGCCGCTCGACGTCGCGATCGTCGGCGAGCACGTGAGCACGGTCGCGCTGCACGAAGCAGCGGCGTCGGCCGACTCGACCCTGATCCGGGTGATCGAGGAGGCCGGCGGCGCGGACCTCGTGGTGCGGGCTCTGCCGGACGGCTTCGCCATCACGCGCCCCGGCGTCACGCGGCCGCTCGTGCCCGTGGTCGCCGGCCAGCACCGGGAAGAACGCACGATCGTGGCCCTCGAGCGCGTGGCGAGGTGGCTCCGGCTAGCCTCCCTCGGCAACCCCGCGACCCAGCTCCCCCAGGGGTCCGTCCGCGTCGACGTCGACTCGCCGGCCGGTCGAATGGGTGACGACGGGCGTCTTGAGATCAGCTATGACGGTGACCGAGCCCCCACCTTCACCGTCGCCCTGACGAACACGACGACGCGGCCACTCTGGTGCGCCCTGCTCGATCTCACCGAGGCCTACGGCATCTTCACGGACGCGTTCCCGTCGGGGTCCATCTCGCTCGACCCGGGCGCTGCGGTCTCGGTCGCACTCGCCGGCCATCTCTCCGACGAGCTCTGGCAGTCCGGCACGGTCATGATCACGGACCACCTCAAGGTCGTGACGAGCACCGTGGAGTTCGATCCGCGGTCGCTCGAGCAGCCGGAGCTGGACGTGGACGCCGCCCCGGGGCCTCCGGTGGTGCGGGGGGTCGCCTCCCCGCGGTCGACGCTGGACCGGCTGCTGGTGCGCCTCGCGACGCGCGGCGCGGGGACTGCGGGCCCGGGCGCAGTGGCCGACTGGCGCACCGACGACTTCCACATCGTGACGAGACGACCAGCAGACGGTTGACCGCCGGGATGCGGGTCCGTGGCCACTGGTCGGGCGAATTCGCATCGTCGGTGGTGCCGGTCGTACGGTTGGCACGCCTTCCCGGCGCACCGTCGTCCGCGCTGTCCCAGGAGTACCCATGAACCCGTCCCCGAGCCCCGTCCGCGACCTCGCCCTGGTCGCGACCTTCCCCGGCTTCATCGCCGCGCTCGGCCTCGTCCCGGCCTTCTCGCCCTTCGGCTTCCCGGTGCCGATCACGGTCCAGTCCCTCGGCATCATGCTCGCCGGCGCGGTGCTGGGCGCCCGCCGGGGCGTGGCAGCTGTCCTGCTCTTCCTCTTCCTGGTCGCCCTGGGCCTGCCCCTGCTATCGGGTGGGCGCGGTGGTCTCGGGGTGTTCGCGGGACCCAGCGTCGGCTACCTCATCGGCTTCCCCATCGCCGCGCTGGTCATCGGCGCCCTGATCTTCCGGCGCGGCGCGCCCTACCACACGGGCTACGGGCTCGTCGCCATCGTGCTCGGCGGCATCGTCGTCCTCTATGCGATCGGCGTGCCCGCAACCGCCTGGCGGGCGGACCTCAGCCTCCCGGCCGCCATGTCCGGCAGTGCCCTCTTCCTCGTCGGCGACCTCGCCAAGGCCGTCATCGCCACGGTGGTGGCCGGCTCGGTGCACCGGGCCTACCCCGGCCTCCTGCCGCAGCGCCGACCGGCCCGTGAGCCCGCGTCGGCGACCGCCGCGTCCTGACGTCCCCAGCCGGGGCTCAGTCGTCGACGCCACGGGCCACGAGGGCCTCGGCCAAGCGGTCCGCGTGACGGAGCGTTCGGACGACGAGCGGCACGACGAACGCGAGGGGGCTGGAGCCGACCCCGCGGGCCAGCTGGGCCTGCCGGACGTCGCGTGCGAGCTCGATGATGACGGCGACGGAGCGGATGCCCAGCGCGACGAGCAGCCCCACCCGCTCCGGATCGACACCGACTCGTCGCAGCGGCTGCAGCGCACGCACCACGACGTCGACGATCGCCGTGGTGCGGGTCGTCAGGCTGACGAGGGCGGCCAGCATGATGAGCGCGAGCATCCCTCCCAGCACCACCACCGCTCGCTCCCAGCCGACGACGACCAGCTGGAACGCACCCAGCGCGCCCAGGAACCAGACCAGCGGCCGGACCTGGTCCACCGCGGTGCGCACCGGGATCCGGGCGACGCCGTAGAGCAGCGCCACGACGGCGAGCGCCACGGCCACCTGCCAGGCCCGTCCCAGGCTGAGTGTGCCGGCCGCCGCGACGGCGAGCAGGACGAGCTTGACGCCCGCCGGTAGACGGTGGACCACGGAGTCCCGCGGGACGTAGACGGCGAGGGCGCTCACTCGACCAGCCGTCGGTAGGCGTCGACCGCCTCGGCTGGCGGACCGTCGAAGCGCAGCCGAGCGTCGTGGAAGACGAGCACTCGCTCGAAGTCCTCGAGGAGGTCGAGGTGATGGGTGACGAGGACGACCTGCTGGCGCAGCCCCCGCACCACCTCCCGCACTCTGCGGGTGTTGACCAGGTCGAGGAGGGTGGTCGGCTCGTCCATGACCACGACGTCGGGCTCGGTGACCAGGACCGAGGCGAGCGCGAGCAGCTGCTTCTGGCCCCCTGACAGAAGGTGCGCCGGATGCTCCCGGTGGGCCCCGAGGCCGTACCTCTCGAGCGCGGCGTCGACCTTCGCCTCGGCCTCCGGCTTGGACAGCCCTCGTCGCCGCAGGCCGAAGGCGACGTCCTCGGCGACCGTCGGCATGATGATCTGGGCGTCCGGGTCCGTGAAGCAGAACCCCACTCGCCGGCGGATCGCCCGTGCGTCGCGCGCCGTGTCCAAGCCGTCGATCCGCACGGCTCCGCCCGTCGGGACGACGAGGGCGTTGATCATCCTCGCGAACGTCGACTTGCCGGAGCCGTTGGCGCCGATGACGCCGATGCGGTGCTCGGTGAGCCGGAGCGAGATCTCACGCAGCACGGTCCGCTCCATCCCGGAGACGGTGTACGTGTGCCCCACGCTGTCGAACTCGATCAGCGGCATGCTTCCACCACCACGGCGGTCCCCTGCCCACCGCCGGCAGCGATCGCGGCGAGCCCGTAGCGACCACGACCCTGACGGACGAGCTGGGTGAACAGCCGAACCATGAGGATCGCGCCGCTCGCACCCCAGGGGTGCCCGAGGGCCAGTGCGCCACCGCCCGTGCAGACGCGAGCCGGGTCGATCCCGAGCGCGTCACAGCAGGCGAGAACCTGGCCGGCGAAGGCCTCGTTGATCTCGATGACGTCGAGGTCCCGGACCCCGAGCCCCGCCTGGGCCAGAGCCCGCTCGACAGCCGGCACGAGTCCCAGACCGGGCCTGGCCGGCGCCACCCCCACGGAGGCCGCCCCCAGGACCCGGAGGCCGGGGCGGGGACCCGCTGCTCCGCCGGGCACCGGCACGATGCCCACGGCGGCGGCCCCGTCGTTGATACCGCAGGAGTTGCCGACGGTGACCGTTCCTCCGTCCCTGAAGGCCGCTGGGAACCGGGCCAGGCGCGCCGCGGAGAGGCCGGGGCGGGGCCGCTCGTCCGCGGAGAGGCCCGCCACCGGGACGATCTCGTCGTGGAACTCGCCCCGCGCCCCAGCCCGCACGGCGCGCGCGTGGGACTCAGCGGCATACGCGTCCTGTCGCAGGCGTGTCACGCCGCACTCCTGCGCGAGGAGGTCGGCAGCGAGCCCCATGTCGATGTCGTCCGGGGCCGGCGCGAACGGCGCCCGCTCGTAGCGCTCCGGCGCACGGGCGTCGGTGGGCGGCCAGAAGCGCCACGGGGCGGTCGAGGCGCTCTCGACACCGCCCGCGACCACCGGGCCGGAGCCGGCGCTGACGAGTCGGGCGCCGAGCTCGATCGCGGCGAGGCCACTGGCGCACTGCCGGTCCACCGTGAGCGCCGGCACTGCCGGGGGCAGCCCGGCCAAGAGAGCGACGACCCGCGCGACGTCCCCTCCGGGACCCATGCAGTTGCCGAGGATCACCTCCGCCGGGACCGTGCCCAGCTCAGCGGCCACGTCGGCGACCACGACGGCACCGAGCTCAGCCGCTGACACGGCGGCGAGGCCGCGGCCCGCCGTACCGATCGGCGTCCGGAGGGCAGCGACAATCAGCGCGTCGGCCACGCGGTCACCCCCCGAGCGCGGCACGGTCGACCTTGCCGGCGTCGGTCAGCGGCAGATCCGGCAGGACCCGCCACACCCGCGGCCGGTGGCTCACCGGAAGTCGCTCGCGCGCGAGGCGCTCCAGCGGACCCCGGTCGGCCTCATCGGTGAGAGCGACGGCGACGAGCTGGCCCATCGTCGGATGGACGACCCCATGGACCACGACGGCGCCGCGCGCCGCGGGAGCGAGCACGGCCTCGACGTCGGCGACGAGGACGGTGGCGCCGGCCGTGACGACGGCCTCTGCCCGTCCCCGGACCTCCAGGACACCGTCGTCGAGACGCCCGAGGTCACCGACCGAGGCCCAGCCGTCGGGTGTGCGCAGCAGCGACCCGGGTGGCCCGTCGTACCCCTCGCAGACCCACGGGGAGCGCACCCAGATCGTCCCCGGGACCGGCAGGTCGCGGATCTCGACCTGCACCCCGGGGAACGGGCGGAGCAGGTGGTCACCCGAGGATGCTGCGACGAAGCTCAGCTCCGCAGCCCCGTAGTAGTGGTCGAGTCGCAGGCCCCACCTTCGCGCCTCCTCGGCGACCTGCTCGGGCAGCCGCGCACCGGCCACCACCACTCGGGCTCCCCGAGGCAGCTCGGCCCCGCGACGCTCCAGCTGGGCGGGCGTCAAGCACGCATGCGTCGCCGAAACAGGCTCGCGGACCATCTCCGCACCGGCCCACCGGGCATGCACGGCGGCGAAGAGGTTCATCGTCGCCGTGAGCGGGCCGGGCACCCACACCCGAGCGCCCCGCGTGACCCCCGTCAGACGGGAGTAGGCCGGGAAGGACGCCCACCAGGACTCCGTCGTGCGCAGCACCCGGCGAGGAACCGCACACGTGGTCCCCGAGGTGGCGAGCGCCAACCGGGCCCCGGAGCTTCGGGCGAAGAGCACGGCGGCGACGGGGTCGTCGTGCTCGTCCGGTCGGACCTCGCCCGCCATGCAACCTCCTGGGACGGATGCAACGAAGGGCCGGACACCCGGTCCGGCCCTTCGTCGTCTGGTGGAGCTGAGGGGACTCGAACCCCTGACCCCCTCCATGCCATGGAGGTGCGCTACCAGCTGCGCCACAGCCCCGTCGGACCTCACTTCCGTGAAGTGCCTGCGTCACTCTAGCCAATGATGGCGCTCGACCCCAAATCCGTCGTCCCCCCTCGCGGCACGGTCGTTCAGACCTTCCAGGGGCCGAGGTTCCACCCCGAGATCCGCCACCGCGACTCTGCGCTGAAGCTCTTGCTGCTCTCGACCAGCTCGATCCAGTGGCAGTTGTCGATGCCCCGGAAGATGGTGTCGGAGACGTCATGGTCGATCCCGACCAGCTCGGTGGCTGCGATCCGGCCGGAGACGCCGTGCGCGACGATGACGGCCGTCTCGCCGGCGAGCAGCTCGCGCTCGACCTCGCGCACGGACTCCCCCACGCGCTGGGCCACCTCACCCCGGGTCTCTCCCGTGACGCCTCGGGGCACGTCCTCCCCGCGGTCGAGGGCCGCGATCGTCTCGGGATACCGCTCCCTGACCTCATCGGCGTGGAGGCCCTGCCACTGGCCGACGTGGACCTCACGGAGGCGGGCATCGAGGCGGACCTCCAGGCCGGTGAGCGACGCGATGGCGTCCGCCGTCGCAGCCGCGCGCTGGAGATCACTGGAGACGAGCAGGGCGGGCGTGTAGGCCGCGAGATGGGGTGCCGCTGCGGACACCTGCGCGAGCCCGGTCTCGGACAGCTCGGTGTCCTTGTGGCCCTGCCAGATCCGGGCCGCGTTGTCGACCGTCTCCGCGTGGCGCAGGATGACGATGCGGCGCGCCGTCCCCGGCCCGGTGACGCTCACGGGGCCAGGCCGGGGCCACCGTCGTCGGCGGCCTCGTCCCCAGCACCGTCACCGGCAGCGTCGGCCACACCGTCAGCGACCCGGTCAGCGACACGGTCAGCCACACGGTCAGCGGAACCGTCAGCGGAACCGTCAGCGACAAGGCCGGGTCGGGCCGGCGCCTCGATCGTCGCCAGGTCGATCTCCGGACAGTCCTTCCACAGCCGCTCGAGCGCGTAGTACTCCCGCTCGTCCTCGTGCTGGATGTGGACGATGATGTCGCCGAAGTCGATGAGGACCCAGCGGCCCTCGCGCGCACCCTCCCGTCGGATCGGCTTGGACCCGAGCTCGCGGAGCCGGTCCTCGACCTCGTCGACGATGGCGCCGATCTGCCGCTCGGTGGGAGCCGAGGCGATGACGAACACGTCGGTCAGCGGCATCTGGTCGCTGACGTCGATGGCGGTCACCTTGACGGCGATCTTCTCCTCGGCGGCGTCGGCGGCCGCCTTCGCGAGCTGGAGGGCATGCGGTGTTGCTGTCACTGGTCTCCTTGTGACGGGACGGCCTTCGGTGCGGGCGAGATGACGCGCACCCGGAGCGGGTCGACGGGAGGTGCCCCGCACGGTCTGCCGGTGTAGAGGCAGTACTTGTTGATGTACTGGACGACGCCGTCGGGCACGAGGTACCAGACGGGTTCACCGTCGGCGACGCGCGCCCGGCAGTCGGTGGAGCTGATGGCCATGGCGGGCACCTCCTGGAGGGTGACCCGGTCCTCGGGCAGGCCCTTGTCGGAGAGGTGGTGGCCCGGTCGCGTGACGCCGATGAAGTGGGCGAGCTCCCAGAGGAGGTCGGCGTCCTTCCACCCGAGGATGTCGGCCAGGGCGTCTGCTCCGGTGATGAAGAAGAGCTCGTCGTCGGGCAGCTCGGCCCGCAGGTCGCGGAGCGTGTCGATCGTGTAGGTCGGCCCTGGCCGGTCGATGTCGACCCGGCTCACCGTGAAGCGGGGGTTGGACGCGGTGGCGATGACCGTCATGAGGTATCGGTGCTCGGCCGGGGACACCTCGGCGTGTGACTTCTGCCAGGGCTGGCCCGTCGGGACGAAGATCACCTGGTCGAGGCCGAAGAGGGCCTGCACCTCGCTGGCCGCCACGAGGTGGCCATGGTGGATGGGGTCGAAGGTCCCACCCATGACCCCGATGCGGCGGCGAGTGCTCAGTGCTGCGTCCCCTCCACGTGGTGCGGGTGGCTCGGGTGACCCTCGATCTGGATCCGGCCGTGCTGGTCGACGTGGGTCGACAGGGGCACCTTGTGGGCCGTGTTGCGGAAGGACCACGTGACGCCGAGCGCCACGAGGAAGAGGCCGAAGGCGATGAGGAAGTACACGATGGGCGACATCGGAAGCTCGCGCGTGGCTTCCTCGCCCTGCGCGACCAGGGTCAGGAGACGATCAGACATGCGCCCCAGCCTAGCGCCCACGCTCGGCGGCGCCGGCGCGACCGTCCGATCGGTGGCCGTAGGCTGGAGCCCATGGTCCCCGAACTGTCCGTCGTCATCCCGATGTACAACGAGGAGGACGTGCTGCCGCTGCTCGTCCAGCGCCTGCGCCCGCTCCTCGATGGCATGGATGTGACGTACGAGGTCGTCGCCGTCGACGACGGCAGCACGGACCTCACCCCGGCCCTCCTGCACCGGTTCCACCGCGAGTGGCCGGCCCTGCGCGTCCTCCGGCTCCGGGCCAACGCCGGGCACCAGGCTGCCATCTCGGCCGGTCTGGCGACCGCGCGGGGCGACTACGTCGTCACGCTCGACGCCGACCTGCAGGACCCGCCCGAGGTCATCCCGGAGATGCTCGACGCGGCGAAGAAGGACAACGTCGACGTGGTCTACGGCGTGCGCAACGACCGCTCCTCCGACACGTGGTTCAAACGGGTGTCGGCACAGACGTTCTACAAGTTCATCCGCGTGATGTCCGGGACCTCGGCCCACGCCGACGCGGGTGACTTCCGGCTCATGTCCCGGGCGACGGTCGACGCGGTCAACAGCCTTCCCGAGCACAACCGCGTCCTTCGCTTCGTCGTCCCGGCCCTCGGCTTCCCCTCCGACACGGTCGAGTACAAACGCGAGGAACGCGCGGCAGGGTCGACGAAGTACCCCTTGATGAAGATGCTCCGGCTCTCGGTGGACTCCCTCACCGGGATCTCGACGGCACCACTGCGTCTGGCGACGATCGCCGGCTTCGTCGGTGCGGTCTTCGCCCTCCTGCTCATCGCCTACGGTCTCGTCGCGCGCGCCCAGGGCCAGACCGTCGCCGGCTGGACGTCGACGGTCGCCATCGTCGCCGGCGTCGGCGCGGTGCAGCTCGTGTGCGTGGGCATCCTGGGTGAGTACATCGGTCGGATGTACGCCCAGATGCAGGGGCGCCCGACCTACTTCATCGCCTACGACTCCCTGACGGAGAGCGCGCCGAGGCACGGCCCCACGGACACGCCGCTGCCGGCGACGCCTCGCGAGGAGCACATCCCCACGCACGCCGTCCGGGCCGACGTCGACGGCAGCTCCCCCGTGAAGCCGGCGCGCCTCGGCTGAGGGTCGCGCCCGACGCGGGTCGCAGGGTCAGGGCCGAGGTCGGGCCGTGACGAGGAGGCTGACCCCGGGCAGTCCGGCGACGGGCAGGTAGCGCTCGGCCGTGATGATCGCCCTGAGGCCGGCGTTGACGACCGGATGGAGGTCCTCGAGGTCCGACCCGGTCGACGAGCGCCGCCGGAGGGCGACGACGGGGCGCAGCAGGACGTTCCAGGACCGGACGCTGTCGATGACGAAGCCGCCCCGCTCGAGGAGGCCAACCAGCTCGGGGCGGGTGTAGCGCCGCACGTGCTGCACGGCCTCGTCGTGCGCGGACCACAGCCTCGGGTCGGCCGGCACCGCGACGAGGTAGGTGCCGCCCGGCCTGAGGACGCGGTGGACCTCCCGCACGGCGGCGTCGTCGTCGACGAGGTGCTCGAGGATGTCGAACGCGACGACGAGGTCCTGCGAGTTGTCGGCGAGGGGCAGGGAGGTCGCATCGGACCGCAGCACCGGCAGGCCCCGCTCGTGGGCGACCGAGGCCCCCTCGGCGCTGTACTCCAGGGCCGTGGCGTGCCAGCCCGCCTCGCGCAGCACCATGGTGTTGCCGCCCCCGGCCGCACCGATGTCGATGGCTCGGCCGGGCGTCAGCTCACGGATCGCCGCCGCGAGCAGGTGCCTGCGCTCGCGGTACCACCAGTGCTGCCCCTCGAGCTGGGCGAGCTTACGGACCTCAGTGCCCTCCATGGCGGGCCATCATGCCAGTGCCCACCCTCTGGCGCGTCACCGGAGCCCGGACAGCGCGGCGAGTCGTCAGCGGACCTGTCCGTCGCCCTCCACGATCCACTTCGTCGTCGTCAGCTCGGGCAGGGCCATCGGTCCCCGTGCGTGGAGCTTCTGCGTCGAGATGCCGATCTCGGCGCCGAAGCCGAACTCGCCACCGTCGGTGAAGCGGGTGCTCGCGTTGACCATGACGGCTGCGGCGTCGACCTCGGCGGTGAACCGGCGCGCCGCTGCCCTGTCCTCCGTGACGATAGCCTCGGTGTGACCGGAGCCGTGCTGACGGATGTGCTCCATCGCCGCGTCGAGGTCGTCGACGACGGCGACGTTCATCTCGAGGGCGAGCCATTCGGTGTCGAAGTCGTCCTCGGACGCGATGGCGTATGCCGCTGAGCTGGCTTCCGCGTAGGGCCTGACGTCGGGCGTGACGTGCAGCTTGACCTGCGCGTTGGCGAGGTCGGTGAGCACCTTGGGGAGGAAGTCGGCGGCCACGTCTCGGTGGACGAGCAGCGACTCGGCGGCGTTGCACACGCTCGGACGGTGGGTCTTCGCGTTGATCGTGATCGCGGCGGCCTTGCCGAGGTCTGCGGCGCGGTCGACGTAGACGTGGCAGACGCCGACCCCCGTCTCGATGACCGGAACGCTGGACTCCCGGACGACGGTCTGGATGAGGTCCGCTCCCCCGCGTGGGATCACGAGGTCGACGCGGCCCCGGGCCGTCATGAGCGCGCGGGCGGCGTCGCGGCCCCCCTCGGCCAGCAGGGTGATGGCGTCCTCGGGCAGACCCTGCGCGGCGAGCGCGAGGCGGAGCGCGATGACGGTGGTCCAGTTCGTCGCCCCGGCGGCGGAGCCCCCGCGGAGGATGACGGCGTTGCCGGACTTGAGACCGAGACCGGCGGCATCGACGGTGACGTTGGGACGCGCCTCGTAGATCATGCCGACGACCCCCATGGGGACGCGCACCTGACGGATCTGCAGACCGTTGGGCAGCGTTGAGCCGCGGACGATCTCACCGACCGGGTCGGGCAGCGCCGCGATGTCACGAAGACCTTGGGCGGACGCGGCGACCCGCTGCTCGTCGAGGCGCAGTCGGTCCTGGAGCGCCTCGGTCATGCCACTGGCGCGGCCGCGCTCGAGGTCCTGGGCGTTGGCCTGGAGGATCTGGGGCGTCGCGGCGACAAGGGCATCCGCGAGGGCGTGGAGGGCAGCGTCCTTCTCGGCTCGGCTCAGCTGGGCGAGCCGACGGGAGGCGACGCGGGCACGGTCGGCGAGCTCGTTGACGTGCTCGACGACCGCGGGGTCGATGGTCTCGGACATGGTTCAAGCGTAGGCGCCCCGGGCAACCGCGTTTGTCGCACCTCCGACGGGTGGACCCCATCCGACCCTCCCCCCCGGGATGCGGGCCGGCGAGGCGGTCGGTATGGTGGCGACGTCCTTCACGGGAGTCCGGCGCACCGGGCTGAGAGGGGGCTGACGCGGCCCCGACCGTCCCAACCTGATCCGGATCATGCCGGCGCAGGGACCAAGGAGTTGCGATGACGCCGAACCACCGCCCGTTCCCACGTCTCCACGTCCTCACGGACACCCGCGGTGGACGCGACCCGCTGCCGGAGGTTCGCTGCGCGCTCGCGACCGGGCCCGTGGCCATCCAGGTCCGGGCCAAGGACCGGACGGACCGTGACGTGTTCGCCCTGACCACCGCCGTCCTCGAGCTGGCCCGCGGCAGTGGTGCGCTCGTGGTCGTCGACGACCGGGCCGACATCGCGCTCGCCGCGGGCGCGCACGGTGTCCACCTCGGCGGGGCCGACCTGCCCGTCGCCGACGTGCGCCGCTTCGTCCCGGCCGGCTTCGTCGTCGGAGCCACGGTCCGCGATCCCGACATGGCTCGCGACGCGGAACGCTCGGGGGCCAGCTACCTGGGGGCCGGCCCGGCTCATCCCACCACGACCAAGCAGGGTCTCCCCGGGCCGCTCGGGCCCCCCGGCATCCGCGCCGTCACGGCAGCCACCTCGCTTCCCGTGATCGCGATCGGCGGCGTCACCCCCGAGCTCGTCCCCGACCTGCGCGCCGCGGGCGCCCACGGTGTCGCCGTCGTGGCGGCGCTCTCCGAGGCGGCTGATCCCGCCGCCGCAGCGGCAGCCCTGGCCGCTGCCCTCACCGACGGAGCCGGCCAGCAGCTCGGCGTCCCTCGACGGGCCGGCCGTCCTGGGGGCGAAGCGATCGCCGGCGCGCTCGACGTGCCGCTGGATGAGGTGCGGCGGTGACGGCCGCGCGCCCCACGGACCGGCGCCCGGCCCTCGTGGAGTCAGGGGTCTCCACGAGGGTCCGGGTCGCCATCATCGGCGGCGGCATCATCGGCCTCGCCTGCGCCTGGCAGCTCCTGCGGTCCGGCTGCAACGTCACGGTCCTCGACCCGGACGTGGCCGGCGGGGCGACGCACGCCGCTGCCGGGATGATCACGCCGTCGAGCGAGGCGACGTTCGGCCAGGAACCGCTTCTCGCGGCGAGCACCGCGTCCGCGAGCCGGTGGCCCTCGTTCGCCGCCGCGCTGGCCGCCGACTCCGGGCTTCCGGTCGACCTGCGCCGCGCGGGCACCCTCTTCCTCGCTGCCGACCACGACGACGAGCAGGTCCTCGCCCGCCAGGCGCGTCTCCTCGAGCGTCACCATCGCGCCGTCGAGCGGCTCCCGGGCCGGGCGACGCGTCGCCTCGAGCCCGCCCTGTCCCCGCGGCTGGCCGGCAGCCTCCTGATCGCGGACGAGTCGTCCGTCGACCCTCGCCAGGTGGCGCGGGCCCTTCGGGTGGCCATCGCGCGCCGCGGGGGCGAGGTCCTCTCGGCGCCCGCACGTCCTCTGGTCCGCGACGGCCGGAGCATCGGCGTGGAGCGGTTGGAGGAGCGAGGTGCCGCCGGACACGCCGGCAGCGCCGGGCACATCGGGCAGGTGGGGACCACCGGCGCCGACGTCACGGTCATGGCGGCCGGTTGGGCGACGACAGCGCTCGCGGCCGGGCTCGGGATCACCGTGCCGATCCGGCCCCTCAAGGGCCAGGTGCTGAGGCTGCGGCCCTCCGCTCCGGACGTGCTCCGCCACATCGTCCGGGCCTGTGTCCATGGCAGGTTCGTCTATCTCGTGCCTCGTCCCGGCGGCGAGATCGTGGTCGGCGCGACGAGCGAGGACGTCGGGCCGGACTCGACCGTCACCGCCGGCGCCGTCCACGACCTGCTCCACGACGCCATCGAGCTCGTCCCCGAGCTGTCCGAGGCGGCGCTCGTCGAGTCGATCACCGGGCTGCGGCCCGCCACGCCCGACAACTTGCCGATCGTCGGTGCGACCGGCATCGACGGACTCGTCGTGGCGGCCGGCCACGGCCGGGACGGCATCCTCCTCGCGCCCCTGACGGCGGCGGCAGTGGTCTCGCACGTCCTCGGCAGTGCACCCCCCGAGCAGGCGGATGCCTTCACCCCCGAGCGGTTCGCAGTCAAGGAGCGCGCATGACCGTCATCGTCAACGGCGAGGAACGGCTGGTGGCCCCCGGCACGACGGTCACCGCGCTGCTCGACCAGCTGAAGCTGCCGAGCCGGGGCATCGCCGTGGCCCTGGACCGCGTCATCGTGCCCCGGTCGCTGTGGCCCACCGAGGTCCTCAGCCCGGGCGCCGAGGTCGAGGTCGTCACGGCGATGCAGGGCGGCTGACGTGACTGATGCGACCAGCGCCGGCCTCGTCGACCGACTGACCATCGCCGGCACGCGCCTCGGGTCCCGGCTCATCCTGGGCACCGGCGGCGCCACCAGCCACGCCTCTCTCGAGGGGGCGATCCGCGCCTCCGGCACCGAGCTCGTCACCGTGGCGTTGCGTCGCGTGCCGAAGGACGGCGTGGGCGGTCTCCTCGACGTCCTGGCTGACTGCGGCGTTCGCCTGCTGCCCAACACGGCCGGCTGCCGCACGGCACGCGAGGCCGTCCTCACCGCGCGGCTCGGCCGGGAGGCCCTCGAGACCAGCTGGGTCAAGCTCGAGGTCATCGCCGACGACCGGACCCTCCTGCCGGACGTCGTCGAGACCCTCGATGCCGCGGAGGAGCTGGTTCGGGACGGCTTCGTCGTGCTGCCCTACACGACCGACGACCCGATCGCCGCGCAGCGGCTCGTCGATGTCGGCTGCGGCGCAGTCATGCCGCTGGGGGCGCCGATCGGCAGCGGCATGGGGATCCGCAACCCCCACGCCATCGAGCTGATCCGAGAGCTCGTCGACGTGCCCGTCATCCTCGACGCGGGGATCGGGACGGCCTCCGACGCAGCCCTCGCGATGGAGCTCGGCTGCGACGCCGTCCTCCTCGCCTCCGCGGTCACTCGAGCCGAGGACCCAGAGGCGATGGCGCACGCCATGCGGCACGCCGTCTCAGCAGGCTGGCTCGCACGGCACGCAGGACGGATCCCGGTGCGCCGCCTGGCGCTCGCCTCCTCGCCCGCCGAGGGGCTGGTCGACGCATGACGCAGCCGTATGCCGCCGGGCTGGCGATCGCGGTGACCGACCGTTCCCAGGTCCCCCGCGACCGCAGTCTCCTCGACGTCGTGGGTGCGGTGCTCGAGGGTGGCGCCCACGGGGTGCTCGTGCGCGAGCGCGACCTGCCGCTGGAGGCGCGGGCAGAGCTCGTGGCCGCAGTGGGTCGGCTCTGCGCCGCGCACCGCGCCCTGCTCCTCGTCGCCTCACCCGTCCCGCTCCCTCCCCGAGCCCCGGGTCGATGTGATCGATCGAGCGTTGCATCGGTCGATCACATCGACTCGGGCGGGGGGAGGCGCCTCGGCCTGCACCTGCGCCGCGACGAGCCGGTGCCCCCGACCCTGGACCGGGCCTCGACCCGGGTGGGCCGCTCGTGCCACGACCTGGCGGAGCTGAGGCGTGCCGCCGAGGAGGGACTCGACCACGTCACCGTCTCCCCCGTCGCCCTGTCCGCGTCCAAGCCCGGCCACGGCCCCGCCCTCGGACGAGCGGGCCTGCGCTCGCTGACCGACGTCATCCGCAGCGAGTACTCCCGGGTCCCCACGATCCTGGCCCTGGGTGGCGTGGACCGCGTCACTGCCGGGGCCTGGATCGCGGCTGGCGCCGACGGTGTCGCCGTCATGGGGGCGGTCATGCGGGCCGCCGACCCCGCCGCCGAGATGCGGGCCGTCGTCGACTCGGTCGGCGCTGCTCGGGTGGGTGCCCCGTGACCGTGCATCGGCACGCCGACCCGACCGACGACGCGGGGCCGGCCGGCGCACCCGTTGCAACACCACCCGTGGCGCTGACCGTCGCCGGCTCCGACTGTGGCGGCGGTGCCGGGATCCAGGCGGACCTGGCCACCTTCGCGGCTCTCGGCGTCCACGGCACGAGCGCCGTCACGGCTGTGACGGTCCAGGACACCACCGGCGTCCACGCGGTCCACCCCGTGCCCGTCGACGTCGTGCTGGCCCAGGTCGACTGCGTCCTGAGCGACCTGCGCCCGTCCTCCGTCAAGGTCGGCATGCTCGGCGGGGCGGACCTGACCCTGGCCATCGCCCACCTGGCCCGGGCGGGGCGCCTGCCGAACCTCGTCGTGGACCCGGTCCTCGTCGCCACGAGCGGGCACGCGCTCGCCGGCGACGGTGTCGCGGGCACACTGGCCACGGACCTGCTCCCCTGGTCCGCACTCATCACCCCCAACACCGACGAGGCCGCGGCGCTGCTCGGCGCTGCGCCGCCGACCACCATCGAGGAGCAGGCCGAGCTCGCCCTCGCCCTGAGGGGGCTCGGCGCCCGTGCCGTGGTCGTCACCGGCGGCGCGGCGCCCTCCGCGACGGGCACCGACCGGGTGGACGTCCTCGCCGACCCGGACGGGCTCCACGTCCTGGCCGGACCCGAGATCCCCACCGAGAACGACCACGGCACCGGGTGCACGTTCGCGTCGGCCGCTGCGGCCTTCCTGGCCCGGGGCGAGAGCACCCGTGACGCCGTCCTGTCCGCCCGCGCCTACGTCCGGCACGCCTTGCGCACCTCGGCCGGCTGGCGACTCGGCGCCGGACGCGGTCCGGTCGCGCACACCCGCACCGCCTCCTTCGAGACCATCCCGACCCAGCCGACCACCAGCCAAGGAGCCCGACGATGACGCCTGCCAACCCCGCACGGACCAAGGTCTACGTGCCGAGCGAGCCCAGCGGCATACCCGTGCCCTTCACTGAGGTCACCCTCGCACAGGGCAACGCGCCCTTCCGCCTCTACGACACGTCCGGCCCGGGGAGCGTCCCCGAGGAGGGCCTGGCCCCCCTCCGCGCCGAGTGGATCGCCGAGCGAGGGGACGTCGAGGCCTACGACGGGCGCCGGCGCGACCTCGCCGACGACGGACGGTCCGCCGTGCGCCGCGGCGAGGCGTCACGAGAGTGGCGTGGCGAGCGCCGGGCGCCGCTGCGCGGCAAGGACGGCGAGCGCGTGACCCAGATGGCCTACGCGCGAGCAGGTGTCGTGACGAAGGAGATGGAGTACGTCGCCGCCCGCGAGCGCTGCGACGTCGAGCTCGTGCGCAGCGAGGTCGCCGCCGGGCGGGCGATCATCCCGAGCAACGTCAACCACCCCGAGAGCGAGCCGATGGTCATCGGCCGGCGCTTCCTCGTCAAGATCAACGCCAACATCGGCTACTCCGCCGTGACGAGCTCGATCGCCGAGGAGGTCGAGAAGCTCACCTGGGCGACCCGGTGGGGCGCGGACACCGTGATGGACCTGTCCACCGGCGACGACATCCACACGACCCGCGAGTGGATCGTCCGCAACTCCCCCGTGCCCATCGGCACCGTGCCGATCTACCAGGCTCTCGAGAAGGTCGACGGGGACGCGGCAAGGCTCTCGTGGGACGTGTTCCGCGACACCGTCATCGAGCAGTGCGAGCAGGGCGTCGACTACATGACCATCCACGCCGGCGTCCTGCTGCGCTACGTGCCGATGACGGCCCGCCGGATCACCGGCATCGTCAGCCGTGGCGGCTCGATCATGGCCGGCTGGTGCCTCGCCCACCACGAGGAGAACTTCCTCTACACCCACTTCGACGAGCTGTGCGAGATCTTCGCCCGCTACGACGTCGCGTTCAGCCTCGGCGACGGCCTGCGCCCCGGGTGCACCGCGGACGCCAACGACGAGGCTCAGCTGGCCGAGCTGCGCACCCTCGCCGAGCTGACGCAGCGCGCGTGGGAGTTCGACGTGCAGGTCATGGTCGAGGGTCCGGGCCACGTGCCGCTCAACCTCGTCAAGGAGAACGTCGACCTCCAGCAGGACTGGTGCCACGGCGCACCGTTCTACACGCTGGGCCCGCTCGCGACCGACGTCGCGCCCGGCTACGACCACATCACCTCGGCCATCGGCGCCGCGCACATCGCCTGGCACGGCACGGCGATGCTCTGCTACGTCACCCCGAAGGAGCACCTCGGCCTGCCCAACCGCGACGACGTCAAGACGGGGGTCATCACCTACAAGCTCGCCGCGCACGCCGCCGACCTCGCCAAGGGCCACCCCTACGCCCGCGACTGGGACGACGCGCTCTCCAAGGCCCGGTTCGAGTTCCGGTGGGAGGACCAGTTCAACCTCTCGCTCGACCCCGACACGGCCCGCGCGTTCCACGACGAGACGCTGCCCGCCGAGCCGGCCAAGACGGCGCACTTCTGCTCGATGTGTGGTCCGAAGTTCTGCTCGATGCGGATCAGCCAGGACGTCCGCAGGTATGCCGCCGAGCGCGGTCTCGAGGAGTCCGAGGCCGTGGGTGCCGGGCTGGCCGAGAAGAGCCGCGAGTTCGTCGAGCTGGGCCGGTCGGTCTACGTCGAGGCGCCCTGACCACGCCGGCTCCGCAGCCCTGGTGCGAGGCGTGGAACGACGACAGGGGGTCGCTCCACGCCTCGAACAGCGGGTCGGCGACGGCCGCCTCCTCACTAGGCTGGACGACGTGTCCCCCCGCTCGGTCATCAGCAGCGCCCGCCGCCTCGTCGTCAAGGTCGGCTCGAGCTCGCTGACGGGCGTCGACGGCGGCCTGGACCACGCCCGCCTCGTCGCACTGGCCAACGCGTTGGCGCACAAGCACGAGCGTGGCACCCAGATCGTCCTCGTCAGCTCAGGGGCCATCGCTGCCGGGCTCCACCCCCTCGGCCTGACGGCCCGTCCCCGCGACCTGGCGACGCAGCAGGCAGCGGCGAGCGTCGGTCAGGGAGCCCTGCTCGCCGCCTACACCCAGGCCTTCGCGGCCCACGAGATCACCGTCGGGCAGGTCCTCCTCACGGCCGACGACGTGACACGTCGGACCCACTACGCCAATGCCCGCCGCACCCTCGAGCGCCTTCTCGACCTGCGGGTGCTCCCGATCGTCAACGAGAACGACACCGTCGCGACGACGGAGATCCGCTTCGGCGACAACGACCGGCTCGCCGCCCTCGTGGCGCACCTCATCGACGCCGACGCACTCGTCCTCCTCTCCGACGTCGACGCGCTCTACGACGGTCCACCGAGCCGCGCCGGCACGCAACGGATCCCGGTCGTCAGCGGGCCGGAGGACCTCACGCACGTCGAGGTCGGCGGCGCCGGCTCAAAGGTCGGCACCGGTGGCATGGCAACGAAGATCGAGGCCGCGCGGATCGCGACCGCTGCAGGAGTGACGACGTCGATCACCGCTGCTGACCGCGTCATCCAGGTCCTCGGTGGCGAGGACGTCGGCACGGTGTTCCTTCCCATCGGCCAGCGCGGTCGCTCCCGTCGGCTCTGGCTCGAGCACGCGACGTCGGCACGGGGACGGCTGATCATCGACGACGGCGCCGTGCTCGCGCTCACCCACCGCAAGAAGTCCCTCCTCCCCGCGGGCATCACGGCCGTCGAGGGCAGCTTCCACGACGGCGACCCCGTCGACGTCTGCGCCCCGGACGGCACCCCCGTGGCCCGGGGCCTGGTCAACTACGCCTCGAGCGAGCTGCCCACCCTCCTCGGACGGTCCACGAAGGAGCTGGCCAAGGCGCTCGGTCCGGCCTACGAACGAGAGGTCATCCACCGCGACGACCTCGTCATCCTCTGACCCGGCGCGCGCACCGCAGTAGGCTCACGAGGGTGAGCCGAATCTTCACCACGAGCTTCGCCTCGGTCTACCCCCACTACGTGACGAAGGTCGAGCGGAAGGGTCGCACGAAGGCGGAGCTGGACGAGGTCATCGAGTGGCTGACCGGCTTCGACGAGCCGGCGCTCCGCGACCACCTGTCAGCCGGCACGACGTTCGAGGACTTCTTCGCCGCGGCCCAGCTCAACCCCAGGGCGTCGCTGATCACGGGGACGGTGTGCGGCGTGCGCGTCGAGGAGGTCGAGGACCCGCTGATGCAGCAGATCCGCTACCTCGACAAGCTCGTCGACGAGCTGGCCAAGGGCCGGCCGATGGACCGGGTCCTGCGGGCGTAGTCGCCGGCCGACCCCGGTGCCGCCGCACCAGGACTGCGGGAGGGCTGGGACCAGCGGCACGACGTGGGCGAGCCCAGCGGCATACGGAGTCGCCCGTATGCCGCTGGGCTCGCTGTGCGGGAAGGCGGCGGTCAGTGGTGGGTGGCCGCCTCGGCGCCGTGGCCCGTGAGGGAGCGAACCTCCATCTCGGCGTACTTGGCCGCGTTGTACTCCCTGCTCGTCACCGTGCCGATGTAGCCGAGGATGAACCCCAGCGGGATCGAGATGATGCCCGGGTTGTCGAGCGGGAACCAGTGGAAGTCGACGCCCTGCATCATCGACGGGCTCTTGCCGGTCACCGGGTCGGCGGGCTTGCCGGACACGACGGGCGAGAACACGATGAGCGTGATCGCGCTGACCAGGCCACCGTAGATCGACCACAGCGCGCCCCTGGTGTTGAACCGCTTCCAGAAGAGCGAGTAGAGGATCGTCGGCAGGTTGGCGCTCGCCGCGATCGCGAACGCCAGGGCGACGAGGAAGGCGATGTTCTGCCCGAGGGCGAAGATGCCGCCGATGATCGCCACCGCACCGAGCACGAGAGCCGCGATCCGGGCGACCTTGACCTCCTCCTCGGGGGTGGCCTTCCCGTCCTTGACGATCGTGTTGTAGACGTCGTGCGACAGGCTCGCGGACGCGGTGATCGTCAGGCCTGCCACCACCGCGAGGATGGTGGCGAAGGCGACGCCGGAGATGACCCCGAGGAGGATCTCCCCGCCGAGCGCGAAGGCCAGCAGCGGTGCCGCGGAGTTGACGCCACCCGGAGCCGCCTTGATGGTGCTCGCGCCGACGAGCTCGGCCGCGCCGAAGCCGAGGACGAGGGTGAACAGGTAGAACAGGCCGATGAGCCAGATGGCCCAGACCACGGAGCGGCGCGCCTCACGCGAGGTGGGCACGGTGTAGAAGCGCATCAGCACGTGCGGGAGGCCGGCGGTGCCGAGGACGAGGGCCATCGACAGCGAGATGAAGTCGATCGGGTTCTTGTACTGCAGGCCCGGCATGAGCAGGTCGCGGGCGCTGCCGTCCGGGTTCTTCGGTGCCGCGGCGTTGGCCTCCCCGAGGAGCGTGGAGAGGTTGAGCCCGAACTTCGCGAGCACCCACAGGGTCATGACGCCGGCGCCGAGGATGAGCAGGACGGCCTTGATCATCTGGACCCACGTCGTGCCCTTCATGCCGCCGTAGATGACGTAGAAGAGCATGATCACGCCGACGACGACGATGACCGCCCGCTGCCCCCAGTCCCCTTCGACACCGAGGAGCAGGGCCACGAGACCGCCGGCGCCGGCCATCTGGGCCAGCAGGTAGAAGAACGACACCGCGAGCGTCGAGATGGCCGCGGCGATGCGGACCGGTCGCTGGCGCAGGCGGAACGAGAGCACGTCGGCCATCGTGTACTTGCCGACGTTGCGGAGCAGCTCCGCGACGAGCAGGAGCGCGACGAGCCAGGCGACGAGGAAGCCGATGGAGTAGAGGAACCCGTCGTAGCCGTTGATGGCGATGGCACCGGCGATGCCGAGGAACGACGCCGCCGACAGGTAGTCGCCGGCGATGGCGATGCCGTTCTGGCGGCCGCTGAAGGCGCGACCGCCGGCGTAGTACTCGGCGGCGCTGCGGTTGCCGCGGGACACCTTGATGACGATGGCGAGGGTGATGAGGACGAACACCGCGAAGATCGCGATGTTGAGGATCGGCTCGCCGACCTGCGTCCCTGCCGCAGCGAGCACGGAGAACTGAGCGCTCACTTGGCGCCTCCCATCTTGTGGGCCAGCGCCTCGGCGCGGGTGTCGAACTCACGGTCCGCCCAGCGGGCGTAGTACATCGTGATGGCGAAGGTCGTGACGAACTGGAGCAGCCCGAGGACCAGGCCCCAGGAGATGTTGCCGACGACCTTGCTGCCCATGAAGTCCCTGGCGTAGACCGACAGGAGCACGTAGAGGAAGTACCAGATCAGGAAGAACGCGGTCATCGGGAAGACGAACCTGCGGAACCTGCGCCGCAGCTCGACGAAGTCCGGTGAGTTCTGCAGCTCGATGTACGGGTCGTCGGCCACGGGTGCCTGAGCATCGTTGCTCACTTGAAGCCACCTCCGTTGGTGGTTGTCGGGGGTGGGCACACGCTAGGAGGTGTGACGCAGGTAACGGCACCCGCCGGGGTGGCCCCGTCGGTGAACGGTGCCGACGGGTCGCCGTGCGCGCGCGGATTCTGCGACGAGCGGTCGGTGATCAGCGACGAGCGGTCAGTCGATCCGGCCGCGGACCGTGCTGCTCCTCGGGGTTGAACGGTCCCCGGTTGAGGGTCAGGTGCTCGGGGGCATGGAGGCGGACCATCGTCTGCGCCACGTGCGGCGGCTGCCGGTGCCGGGTGGCGATCGAGACGCTGATCATCGTCGCGAAGGCGGCGGGCACGGTGATCGCCGCCGGCTGCGTGAGGATGGCCCCGAGCACACCGTCGGCGTCGACACCGGTCATGGTCGTGAGGACGGCCGTCATCGACAGCGACCCCCCGACGACGAGACCGGCGATGACGCCTGCGGCCGTGAGCCGCCGCCACCAGATCCCGAGGACGAGCATCGGGCAGAACGTCGATGCGGCCACGGCGAAGGCCAGCTCGACGGCGTGGGCGACCGGGACCTGGGCCGCCACGACGGTGAGCCCCAGCCCGAGTCCGACGGCGAGCAGGGTGGCGAGGCGGAACGCGCTCACCCCGTGCCCCAGCTCCGTGCGGCGGCGCAGGACGTCCTGGCTGAGCACGCCGGCGACGGAGACGACGAGCCCCATCGAGGTCGACAGGAACGCGGCGAAGGCCCCCGCCGCGATGAGGGCGGTGAGCAGGTCGGCGAGCACTCCGGAGAAGATCCGGCTCGGCAGCTCGAGGACGACCGAGTCCGCGCGGCCCGAGGTGACGAGGTCGGAGGCGAGCATCCGGCCGAGAATCCCGTAGGCCACGGGCAGCAGGTAGAACGCCCCGAGCAGGGCGAGCACGACGAGCGTCGTCCGGCGCGCCGCGCGGCCGTCCGGGTTGGTGTAGAAGCGGACCACGACGTGCGGCAGGCCCATGGTGCCGAGGAAGGTGGCGAGCACGAGCGAGTAGGTCAGGTAGAGGGCGTAGTCACCGGAGAGCGGCTCTGCCCAGTCCACCGCGTCGAGGCGCCTGACGACCTCGGGAGCCCCGCCCGTGACGAACGCGCCGACGAGGAAGAAGATCGGCGTCAGCAGCGCAGCGAGCTTGAGCCAGTAGTGGAACGCCTGGACGAGGGTGACGCTGCGCATGCCGCCGGGAAGGACGTTGAGCGAGACGATGATGGCGACGACGACCTGCCCGACCCACAGCGGCGCGCCCGTCAGCGTGCGCAGGGTCAGTCCGGCGCCTTGGAACTGCGGGATGAGATAGAGCATCCCGACGCCGACGACGAGCAGGCTGGCGACGTGGCGCGCCTGGCTCGACTCGACGCGCAGCTGGGCGAAGTCGGGCAACGTGTAGGCGCCGGAGCGGCGCAGCGGTGCGGCGACGAAGACGAGCAGGAGCAGGTAGCCGGCCGTCCATCCGACGGGCAGCCAGAGCATGTCGACACCGCGGGCGAGGATGAGGCCGGCGACGCCGAGGAAGGACGCGGCCGAGAGGTACTCACCGCTGATGGCCGAGGCGTTGAGGACTGGGCCCACGACCCGGGAGGCGACGTAGAAGTCGCTCATCGTCCGGGAGATCCGCAGCCCGAACGCGCCGACGCCGAGCGACGCGAGCGCGACGAGGATCACGGCGACGACGCTGGCAGCGGTGCTCACGGGCCGCTCGGGCCGGTCTTCGGTGTGGTGGTCGCTCTGGTCGGCGCTGTGGTCATCGAGGCGTCACCTCCTCCTACCGGGTGTCGAGCAGGTCGCTGAAGGCAGCCTCGTTGCGCTCGGCCCGGCGCACGTAGAACACCCCCAGCGCGACGATCTCGACGAACGCCACGAGGGTGAGGATGACCCACGGGACCGGGATGCCGAGGACGACGACGCGTCCCCAGGCGGGCACCAGATGGAGGACGAGCGGCACGAGCCCGAGAGTGAGGACCAACGCCGCCACGACGGCGAGGGCGAGCCGCAGCTGGCTGCGCATGAGCGAGTCGACGTAGACCTCGCCGAGCCGGCTCTGCGCGTCGATCTCGGAGGCGATCGAGACGCGGCGGGCGCGGGCGGCCACGGTGCGAGGGGATGTGACCGTCACGCGGGTGGGCGGCTCGCTCACCGACGACGCCGTATGCCGCTGGGCTGGCTCCCGGGTCATCGTCGCTCCTTGGCCGGCTGGGCCCGCTTGATGAGCAGGTCGCGCAGGCCCCGGGCGTGGCGGCGGCTCACCCCCAGCTCGTGCCCGCCGACGACGACGGTCGTGCGCCCGCCCTCGGTACGCCACTCGGTGATGTGGCCCAGGGCGACGAGGAGCGAGCGGTGGATCCGGACGAACCCCGCGTCCCGCCACTGGTCGGCCAGCGTGGTCAGCGGGACCCGGACGAGGTGGCTGCCGGTCGCGGTGTGCAACCGGGCGTAGTCTCCCTGAGCCTCGACGTAGAGGACCTCGGAGCGTGGGATGAGCCGACTCACGCCGGCGAGCTCGACGAGGATGCTGTCGTCCTCGGTGCCCGGGGCCGACTCGCGGCCCTCGATCCGGCTGACGACGCGGCGCACCGCCTCGGCGAGGCGCTCGTCGCGGACCGGCTTGAGGACGTAGTCGACGACGTTGAGCTCGAAGGCGTCGACGGCATGCTGCTCGTGCGCGGTGACGAAGACCACCGGCGGCTTCGTCGAGAAGCGTGCGAGGACCCGAGCCAGGTCGAGGCCGGTGAGGCCAGGCATCTGGACGTCCATGAAGATCGCGTCGACCGGACGCTCGTGGAGGATCCGGAGCGCCTCGGCCGCCGAGTCGGAGGCGATGACCTCGCCGATCCGCTCCTCCCGGCCGAGCAGCCACACCAGCTCGTCGAGGGCGGGCGCCTCGTCGTCGAGCGCGAGCACCCGGAGGCGCTCCGGTGCCGCGCCGGCCGGGGCAGGCGTCGCGCTCGTCATCGCAGCGTCCCAGTCATGCGGGCGTCCCGACCAGGTGGGCGCCGCGGTCGCGTGCCGGCCTCATACATGGACCCCGGGCCGGAACTTCGGCAGCCGGACCGTGACCTTGGTGCCGGCCCCCTCGGCGGTCTCGACGACGATCCCGTAGTCGTCGCCGAACGCGGCGCGGAGCCGCTCGTCGACGTTGGCGAGTCCGACGGAGTCGGTGTTGCCGTCGCCGGCAAGGGCGCGGCGCACCTTCTCCGGCTGCTCCCCCACTCCGTTGTCCTCGATGGTGACCACGCACTCGTGGTCGGCGTCCTGGGCGAGGATGGTGATCTCGCCGTCGCCCACCTTGCCCTCGATCCCGTGCTGGACGGCGTTCTCGACGAGCGGCTGGAGGCAGAGGAACGGCACGACGACGGGCAGCACCTCCGGGGCGACGCGCAGGGTGACCCGCAGCCGGTCCCCGAAGCGGGCCTTCTCGATGACGAGGTAGGCCTCGATGGATCGCAGCTCCTCCGCGAGGGTGGTGAACTCGCCGTGCTTGCGGAAGGAGTATCTCGTGAACTCGGCCAGGTCGAGGAGCAGCTCTCGGGCGCGGTCGGGATCCGTGCGCGTGAAGGAGGCGATGGCCGTCAGCGAGTTGTAGATGAAGTGCGGGCTGATCTGGGCCCGCAGGGCACGGACCTCGGCCTCCATGAGCCGGGTGCGCGACGCGTCGAGCTCGGCGAGCTCGAGCTGGCCCGACACCCAGCGCGCGACCTCGGTCGTCGCCCGGACGAGACCGGCTGAGGCGGATCCGGTGAAGACCTGGAGGGTGCCGACGACCTTCTCCTCGACCTCCAGTGGGGCGACGATGGCCTGCCGGATCAGGCAGGACGGCTCGATGCACGCGATGTCCGGACCGTCGACGACGACGGTGCGTCCGTTGCCCAGCGTGCCGGCGGCGATGACGGGAGGCTGGGCCGCGTGGTGGTGGTGGCTGCCGTCCCAGGCGAGCAGGCCGGTCGTGTCGGTCATCGCGACGGCCGGGGCTCCGAGCAGCGCCCGGAGGTACTTGAGGGAGCGTTCGGCCGACGAGGCGTTGAGCCCGGCCCGCAGCGGCGGGGACGCCTGCGACGCGGTGTGCAGCGTGCGGAAGGTGGCCCGGTCGGCCTCGGTGCCGAGGTGACCGCGGCGCAGCAACGCACCCCACGAGCTCATGGGGTCACCCTAGGACACGTGACGCTCAGGCGTCGTCGTCCTCGCGGCGCAGGTGCCACAGGTCCGAGCGGCGCTCCTCGTCGAGCTCCTCCTGCGTGGCAGCCCGCGCGGCATAGCGGTCCTTCATCGCCTCGCGCTTCTCGTCGCGCGTCGGGCGGGCCCCTTCGTCGAGGCGCAGGTCGGTGCCGCGCGCCCCGAGGAGCTCGGCGCCGGACTGGAGGGTGGGCTCCCAGTCGAAGACGACGGCGTCGTCGGAGGAGCCGATGACGACCGTGTCGCCGGCGACCGCTCCGACCTTGTAGAGCTCCTCCTCGACCCCGAGCCGGGCCAGGCGGTCGGCGAGGTAGCCCACGGCCTCGTCGTTGCTGAAGTCGGTCTGCCGGACCCAGCGGATGGGCCGCTCCCCGGTGACGCGGTAGAAGGGGCCGTCGGGGCCGTTCTCGCGGGCGACCGTGAAGCCCTGGTCGTCGACGGATCTGGGCCGCAGCACGACGCGCGGTGGGACGACCGCCTCGATCTCGGCACGCGCCGTCTCGACGTGCCGGGCCATCGCATAGGTGAGCTCCTTGAGCCCGAGGTGGGCCACGGCCGAGACGATGAACACCTCGTAGCCGCGCGCCTCGAGGTCGGGCCTGACCATCTCGGCGAGCTCGCGCGCCTCGGGCACGTCGGCCTTGTTGAGCACGATGAGGCGGGTCCGGTCGCCGAGTGGGCGTCCGCCGAGGTCGGCATCGGGCACGTAGAGCGACAGCTCCCGCTCGATGACGTCGAGGTCGGTGAGCGGGTCCCGGCCCGGCTCGAGGGTGGCGCAGTCGATGACGTGGGCGAGCACCGAGCAGCGCTCGACGTGCCGCAGGAACTCGAGCCCGAGCCCCTTGCCCTCGTGGGCACCGGGGATCAGGCCGGGGACGTCGGCGATGGTGAACCTGCTCGTGCCCGCGGTGACGACGCCGAGGTTGGGGACCAACGTGGTGAACGGGTAGTCGGCGATCTTCGGCTTCGCCGCCGACAGGACCGACACGAGCGAGGACTTCCCGGCGCTGGGGAAGCCGATGAGGGCGACATCGGCGAGGGTCTTCAGCTCGAGGACGACGTCGACGTCCTCGCCCGGCTCGCCGAGGAGCGCGAACCCGGGGGCCTTCCGGCGGGCCGAGGCGAGCGCCTTGTTGCCGAGCCCGCCGCGCCCACCGCGGGCGATGACGTGCTCGGTGCCCATGCCGACCAGATCGACGACGATCCGGCCGTCCGCATCCTTGACGACCGTGCCCTCGGGAACCGGGAGGACCAGGTCGGCGCCGTCGGCTCCGTTGCGCTCGTCGCCCCCACCCGGCTTGCCGTTGTCGGCCTTGCGGTGCGGGTGGCGGTGATAGTCGAGCAGGGTCGTCGCCTGGGGGTCCACCCGCAGGATGACCGAGCCACCATGGCCACCGTTGCCGCCGTCGGGCCCGCCGAGCGGCTTGAACTTCTCACGCTTGACCGAAGCGACACCGTGCCCCCCGCTGCCCGCGGTCAGGTGCAGGACGGCACGATCCACGAAGTTGACTGCCATGGGTCTTCACTCTTCCAGATCTACCGAGCCACAAATCGAAAGAGCAGTTCGCGACGGGGGTGCCCCTGGCGAACTGCTCTTTCGAACGAAAAGGTGTCGCGAACTGCTCTTTCGATGGGTGATCAGGCGATCACTCCGCTGCGACGGCCTCGACTGAGTCGATGTTGACCGTCTTGCGACCGCGCTTGGTGCCGAAGCGAACGGCGCCCGCGACGAGCGCGAACAGCGTGTCGTCGCCGCCGCGGCCGACCCCGTCACCCGGGTGGAAGTGCGTGCCGCGCTGGCGGACGAGGATCTCGCCGGCGTTGACCTGCTGGCCGCCGTAGCGCTTGACGCCGAGCCGCTGTGCGTTCGAGTCGCGACCGTTGCGAGTCGAGGACGCACCCTTCTTGTGTGCCATGTCAGTTGCTCCTTGTGAGTCTGTGTAGCCGTGAGACGCCGGGCGTCGATCAGGCGTTGATCTCCGTGATCTTGACCTGGGTCAGCGGCTGGCGGTGACCCTGGCGCTTCTTGTAGCCGGTCTTGTTCTTGTACTTGATGATGGTGATCTTGGGGCCCTTGGCCGGCTTGACGACCTCGGCCTTGACGGACACCTTCGACAGCTTGTCGGCGTCGGACGTCACCGTGGCACCGTCGACGAGGAGCAGCGGCGTGAGCTCGACGGCGTCGCCGGGCTGACCCGTCACCTTGTCGATGAGCAGGACATCGCCCACCGAGACCTTCTCCTGGCGACCGCCAGCGCGAACAATCGCGTACACAGTGAAACTCACTCTCTGAATCAGGACTGGAGCGCCGCTTTCGGCACCGGCCCGTCAACACGGGCCCGGTGGGCGCACCGAGGATCTAGGCTACCGGCTGGGACGGCTCCGACCAAACCGGCCAGCCAGGCACCCCGGCTCAGGCCTCGGTCGACGAGGTCCGTGGCGGGCCCGCAGGCGCGACGACTCGTCCACGGCGGCGGCGGGTCGGCGCGGCGGTGACCTCTGGAGCCGGCTCCACGACCGGGTGGGGCGCCTCCATCGCGGGCGACTCCACCACGGCCTGCTCGGCCCCAGGCCGGGCCTCGGCCTCAGGCTGGGCCCCGGCCTGCTCGCGCCGGTCGACGTCGGTCCGCTCGACCTCGCGCTCCACCCGGCCGACCTGGCCGACCTGGTCGACCTGGTCGACGTGGTCGACCTGCTCAGGATGGTGCTGCGCGGCGTCGGCCTCGTCGCCCTCCCCCTCGGGGGCGGTCGTGGCCGCGGCGCTCTTCAGCGCCGCCGCATGGGCTGCTGCGGCGATCTGCGCCGCCGTCGGTCCCGCGGGCTTGCTCGGCTCGGCCGGTGCCGGGGTGGGGGTGGGGGTGTTCGAGCCGCTCTTCGAGCCGCTGTTCGAGCCGGTGTTCGAGCCGCTGTTCGAGCCGCCGGAGGCGCCGCGCCGGGCGCGCCGACCGGAACGGGCACCGCCCTGGTCGCCGGTGTCGACGGTCGCCGAGCCTTGGCCCACCGGATCGGAGTGGATCACGTAGCCGCGCCCGTTGCAGTGCTCGCAGGTCTCGGAGAAGACCTCGATGAGCCCGGAGCCGACCCGCTTGCGGGTCATCTGCACGAGGCCGAGCGAGGTGACCTCGGCGACCTGGTGCTTGGTGCGGTCGCGCCCGAGGCACTCCAGGAGCCGTCGCACGACGAGCTCCCGGTTGCTCTCGAGGACCATGTCGATGAAGTCGATGACGATGATGCCGCCGATGTCGCGCAGCCGGAGCTGGCGGACGATCTCCTCGGCGGCCTCGAGGTTGTTCTTCGTGACCGTCTCCTCGAGGTTGCCCCCGGACCCGACGAACTTGCCGGTGTTGACGTCGACGACGGTCATCGCCTCGGTGCGGTCGATCACGAGAGACCCGCCGGAGGGCAGCCAGACCTTGCGGTCCATCGCCTTGGCGAGCTGCTCGTCCACACGGTGGTGGCTGAAGAGGTCCTCCTCACCGGTCCACCGCGTGACCCGGTCGGCGAGGTCGGGGGCGACCGAGCTGATGTAGGGGTGGATCTCGTTCCAGGCCTGGTCACCCGACACGACCAGCTCCTTGAAGTCCTCGTTGAAGACGTCGCGGATGACCCGGACCGTCAGGTCCGGTTCACCGTGCAGCAGCAGGGGCGCCGAGCCGGTCGGGCTCGACCCGGTGCCACCGTTCTTCTTCCGACCCTTCGACTTGCCGGCCTTCGGAGTGGACGAGCCCTCGGCACGGGCCTGGATGTCCTCCCACGTCGCGCTCAGTCGCTCGACGTCGGCCCGCAGCTCCTCCTCGCTCGCCCCCTCGGCGGCCGTGCGCACGATGACCCCGGCGGAGTCCGGCACGACCTCACGCAGGATCTTCTTGAGGCGGGTCCGCTCCGTGTCGGGCAGCTTTCGGCTGATGCCGGTCATCGAGGAGTTCGGCACGTAGACGAGGTAACGCCCCGGCAGCGAGATCTGGGACGTCAGCCGCGCCCCCTTGTGCCCGATCGGGTCCTTGGTCACCTGGACCAGCACCGTCTGGCCCGAGCTCAGGGCGTTCTCGATCCGCTTCGGCTCGTTGGCCTCGAGGCCGGCGGCGTCCCAGTTGACCTCGCCGGCGTAGAGGACCGCGTTGCGGCCCTTCCCGATGTCGACGAAGGCGGCCTCCATCGAGGGCAGGACGTTCTGAACCCGGCCGAGGTAGATGTTGCCGGCCATGGACACGTTGGTCGCCTGGTCGATGTAGTGCTCGACGAGGACGCCGTCCTCGAGGACCCCCATCTGGGTGCGGCCATCCTTGTTGCGCACGACCATGATCCGGTCGACGGCCTCACGACGAGCCAGGAACTCGGCCTCGGTGATGACCGTCCTGCGTCGACCGGCCTCCCGGCCCTCGCGTCGGCGCTGCTTCTTCGCCTCGAGGCGGGTCGAGCCCTTGACCCCGAGCGGCTCGTCCGACTGGACGCGCGGCTGACGGACCCGGGTCGAGACGTTGGGGGCGTCCTCGGTGGCATCGCTCGAGCCGGAGCCGGCCCGCCGCCTCCGGCGCCGCCGACGGCTCGAGGCACCCTCCTCGTCCTCCCCGGACTCGTCCTCGCCGTCCATGCCGGCGGACTCCTCGTCCATACCGCCGTCGCCGGTGTCGGTGGCCTCCTCGGCCTCGTCGTCGGCGCCCTCGGACTCGTTCTCGTCGACGTCACTGGCCCCTCGTCCACGGCGGCCCTTGCCGCCACGACGACGGCGGGACCGGCGCGCGCCGGCACCCTCATCGCTCGGCTCGTCCTCTCGACCTTCCGGCTCGGAGGGCTCGCGGTCGAGGTCCTCGGCCGGCTCGGCCGGAGGGACCTCGACGGCGGGGGCCTCTGCCCGGCGGCGCCGACGGGTCGGGGCGGCGAGCGCGGCCGCGGGGTCCGGCGGCTGGAACAGCACACTGAAGCTGGGGATGACCGCGGCCACCGGTGGAGCGGGGGCAGCCTCGTCGGCCTCGGCCGGCTCCTCCGTGTCGGGCTCCTCTTCGGACGTCGCCGCTGCGTCGACCGGGGCGGCTGCCTCGGTGAGGGCGACCGACTCGAGCACGTCCTGCGTCTCCGCCTCGGCCTTCTTGGCGCGCTTTCGCGGGGCGGCTGCCTTGCGGGCGGCGCGCTTGCGGGCGGGTGCCGCCACGGGAGTGTCGTCCTCGCTCACCGGGGCGGGGGCCGGCTCGCCGGCCGGTTCCTCGGCCGTCGGGTCCGGCGCGGTCATCGCGGTGGTCGCGGCCTTCGTCGCACGGCGCGGCGCGCGCTTGCGCGGAGCCCGCCCCGCTGGGGCTGCAGCCGCGTCGGGGACGGGCTCAGCGGCATACGGCGTGGTCTGGGTCGCCCCCTCGAAGAGGGTGGCGCGCTCCTCGCCCGAGTCGCCCCTGCTGTCGGTCGGTGTGGTGTCGTTGGGTGCCATCCGGCAACCTCCCGTCGGGTGCGGGGTGACCCACACCGCCGGCCGAAGCCGTCACCACCGCACGAGCACGGTCTTGTCGAGTCGGTCGTCGCGCCACGGGTGGCGGACGGAAGTCGTCTTGTTACATCGGAAAATGGTTCGCGCGGGGGCGCGGCCCCATGATCTGATGCCGTCGGCGTTCTCGTCGGCAACCAGTTCGCTGGTCACGCCAGCGGGTCGGTCACCCTCGCGGTTGCGGTGTCGAGCGGTCCCTGGGCCAGTCGCGTCACCAGTGGTGGACGCGGCGGCGCCAAGTCGGCAATCTCACGCAGCGCGGTCAGAATGTCGTCGGGGCGAACGGCAGGTGTGGTGTGCCGTACGACCATGCGCAGTATCGCACAGTCGGCGGCGTTCTCGTGATTCGACGCGGCCGGGTGAGATTCCCGGGACACGTCGGCGGACACGATCGCCGCCCGGACGTCGAAGGTGCGCGGACCCGACTTCGTCATCCTCGTCACCTCTGCGGTCTCGCGTTCGAGGAGCCGTCCGAGCGCCGCAGCGACGGCCGCCACCGCCACCCCGGTGAACTCCACGCGCCACTCGCTGGCCTGGAGCCGGTCGGCCAGCGACCCCGACCCGGCCTCGACGACCTGGACGATGTCGAGGCCAGCCGGCAGGGCTTCGTCCAGGGCGACCCGGAGGGACTCCGGGTCCACGCGCTCGGTGACCTGCAGCTCGACGTACTCGGCTTCGCTCGCCGTGCCCGTGGAGGCCGCGTTGGCGTAGCTGATCTTCGGGTGTGGGTGGAAGCCCGCCGAGAACGCCATGGGGACGCCGGCCCGACGCAGGGCGCGCTCCAGCGCGCGCTGGAAGTCGCGGCTCGACGTGAAGCGCAGCCGTCCCCGCTTCGTGTAGCGGACGCGCAGCTTCTGCACGGCCGGATCGGGTGCCGGTCCCTCCGGGACGCGCTGACGAGGTGGGGCCATGCGCGGCAGGCTAACGGACGGCAGGCCGTATGCCGCTGGGCCGGCTTCCGGTCAGTCGCTTCCTCGGGCGCGTTGCTGGGCGGCACGACGCTCCTGCGCGAGCCGCCGCCGCTCGGCCACGTCGGCGTCGTCGAGCCGGGTCGCCTCGGTCAGGGTCGGCGCGGTTCCCCCCATCGACGCGGGGAGGAACTTGAGGTCGGCTCCGGTGAGCGGCTCGTAGGTGGCGCGCAGCACATCGAGCATCTCCTGCATCACGGCCTTGTAGTCGGCCGTCACCGCGTCGGGATCCGCGTCCGGGGGGACGGGGATCGGCTCGCCGACGGAGACGGAGATCGGGATGTTGGTCCGGCCCAGGCGTTTGGGGTGGCCCTTGGTCCAGACCCGCTGCGAGCCCCAGACCACCACAGGCAGGATCGGCACGCCGGCCTCCGCCGCCATCCGGGCGGCACCCGACTTGAACGCCTTGAGCTCGAAGGAGCGGCTGATCGTCGCCTCCGGGAAGACCCCGACGATCTCACCCCGGCGCAGCGCCTCGACGGCCCGTCGGTAGGACGCGGCCCCCGCGGCGCGGTCGACCGCGATGTGGTGCATGCCGCGCATGAGCGGGCCGCTCACCGGGTGCGAGAAGACCGACTCCTTGGCCATGAAGCGCACCAGGCGCCCCGACTTCTGCGCGGCGAGGCCCGCATAGGTGAAGTCCATGTAGCCGATGTGGTTGATGGCCATGACGGCGCCACCGGACATCGGGACGTTGTCCTCGCCGAGCATGGTGAAACGCAGCCCCTGAAGGGCGAAGATGGTGCGGGCGAACGCGATGACCGGTGAGTAGACGGGCTCCATGGGGACACTCTGCCCTGCCACGGCAGGGACCGTAATCCTCCCTGGGCCACGAGGAGCCGTCAGCCCCGTGACCATCGCCACACGGCGGCTCTCGTCGGCCGGGTCGCCGAGCGGCGGGGCCGCTCGCCGGCGGCACGCGGTCAGGGGCACGGGCAGCCGCATGGAAGGATTGGACGCATGACTGACGCGCCTGCCCCCACGCCCTCGCGGATTCCGGAGCGCCCGACGCTCGACGGCCTCGAGGAGAAGTGGACGCAGGTATGGAAGGACGAGCAGACCTACGCGTTCGACCGGGCCCGCGCCCTGTCCCTGCCGCGCGAGCAGGTCTTCGCCATCGACACACCCCCACCCACGGCGTCCGGCTCGCTCCACGTCGGCCACGTGTTCTCCTACACGCACACCGACTGCATGGCCCGCTACAAGCGGATGCAGGGTCTCGAGGTCTTCTACCCGATCGGCTGGGACGACAACGGCCTGCCGACCGAGCGTCGGGTGCAGAACTACTACGGCGTGCGCGGCGACGCCACGCTGCCCTACGAGGACGGCTTCGAGCCGCCCTTCACCGAGGGTGTCGACGCGAACGGCAAGGCGATCAAGCCCGCCGACCAGCGACCGGTCAGCCGCAAGAACTTCATCGAGCTGTGCGACGTGCTCACGGTCAAGGACGAGGAGACCTTCGAGTCGCTCTTCCGGCGGCTCGGTTTCTCGCTCGACTGGAACATCTCCTACCGCACCATCGACGAGCGGTCCCGGGCCGTGGCCCAGCAGGCCTTCCTGCGCAACTACGCCCGCGGCGAGGCCTACCAGTCCGAGGCCCCCGGCCTCTGGGACGTGACCTTCCAGACCGCCGTCGCCCAGGCAGAGCTCGAGGCGCGGGACTACCCCGGGGCCTACCACCGGGTCGCGTTCCACCGCGACGGTGCCTCCGGCGCGTCGGAGCCGGTGTACATCGAGACGACGCGTCCCGAGCTCATCCCGTCCGTGGTGGCCCTCATCGCCCACCCGGACGACGAGCGCTACCAGCCGCTCTTCGGCACCACCGTGCGCTCGCCCCTCTTCGACGTCGAGGTGCCGGTCCTGGCGCACCCCGCCGCCGAGATGGACAAGGGCGCCGGCATCGCCATGTGCTGCACCTTCGGTGACCTCACCGACGTCATGTGGTGGCGCGAGCTGCAGCTGCCGATCCGGTCGCTGATCACCCGCAACGGTCGCCTCCAGGCCGAGACGCCCGAGTGGGTCGCCGGTGGCCCGGGAGAGTCGCTGTATGCCGCTGAGCTGGCCACCAAGACCACGTTCAGTGCCCGTGAGGCCGTGGTTCGTGCCCTGCGCGAGTCCGGTGACCTCGACGGGGAACCGCAAAAGACGCAGCGCAAGGCGAACTTCTACGAGAAGGGCGACAAGCCCCTCGAGATCGTGACATCTCGCCAGTGGTACATCCGCAACGGCGGCCGCGAGGCCGACCTCCGAGCCGACCTCGTGGCCCGAGGCGACGAGATCGCCTTCCACCCGAGCTTCATGCGGGCCCGGTACCGCAACTGGGTCGAGGGCCTCAACGGCGACTGGCTCATCTCCCGGCAGCGCTTCTTCGGGGTGCCGTTCCCGGTGTGGTACCCCGTGACCGCCGATGGCGAGACCGACCACGACCACCCCATCCTCGCTCCCGAGGCGGCCCTGCCCGTCGACCCCCAGATCGACGTGCCCGAGGGGTACGACGAGTCGCAGCGCGGCGAGCCGGGCGGCTTCGTGGCCGACCCCGACATCATGGACACGTGGGCGACGTCCTCCCTGTCCCCCCAGATCGCTGCCGGCTGGCCGGTCCGGGGCGGCGAGGGCCCCGGGTCCGACCCCGAGCTCTTCGAGGCGCTCTTCCCCATGGACATGCGCCCGCAGGCGCACGACATCATCCGCACGTGGCTGTTCGCCACCGTGGTCCGTGCGCACCACGAGCACGGCACGGTGCCGTGGCGCAACGCCGCGATCAGCGGCTGGATCCTCGACCCGGACCGCAAGAAGATGAGCAAGTCGAAGGGCAACGCCGAGACGCCGGAGGACGTCGTCAAGGCGCATGGAGCCGACGCCGTCCGGTACTGGGCCGCCTCGGGCCGGCTCGGGACCGACGCCGCCTACGACACCGGCCAGATGAAGGTCGGCCGACGCCTTGCGATCAAGGTGCTCAACGCGTCGAAGTTCGCGCTCGGCTTCGGCGAGGTGTCCGGCGAGCTTCGCGCGACCGTCACGAACCCCCTCGACCTGTCGATGCTCGCCGCGCTCGGCGACGTCGTCGACAAGGCGACCCACGGGTTCGAGTCGTGGGACTACACGCGCTCCCTCGAGGTGACCGAGACGTTCTTCTGGACCTTCTGCGACGACTACCTCGAGCTCGTCAAGGACCGCGCCTACGGCGGTCGGGGTGAGAGCGAGGCGGCCAGCGCCCGCGCCGCACTGCGGATCGCGCTCGAGACGCTGTTGCGGCTCTTCGCGCCGTTCATCCCGTACGCCACGGAGGAGGTGTGGTCCTGGTTCGAGCAGGGCTCGGTGCACCGACAGGCCTGGCCGGTCCGCGACGAGCTGCCCGTCGGTGGCGACCCGGCCGTGCTCGCCACGGTGAGCGAGGCCCTGGCCGGCGTCCGCAAGGTGAAGTCCGAGGCGAAGCTCGGCATGCGCGCCGAGATCCGGACGATGACGCTCGTCGGGCCGGCAGCACAGCTCGACCACGTCCGCGTGGCCGAGGGGGACCTGCGGGCCACCGGCCGGATCGGCGACCTCACCTACGGGGAGGGTGACGGCATCGAGGTGCGGGAGGCCGAGCTGATCCCCATGGACCAGCGCCCGTCCCACCCGGCCTGACCTGACCTGACCTGACTAAGGTTGACCCCATGTCTCTCAGGGGGATCAAGGGGATCAAGGGGGTCAAGGGGGTCAAGGGGGTCAAGGCGGTCATGCGGGCCCGGGCCGTCACTGGCGCCGTCGGTGCCGCCGTGCTCGTCATGGGGGCTCTGGTCGTGGCAGCGTCCAGCGGCCCCGCCGACCTCGTGAGCCGACCGAGCGCGCCGGTGAGGTCACCGCTCCCCACGCTGAGCCCCGAGCAGACCTTGACCGACCTCCCCCGTGAGGCAGGCTCGGAGGAGGGCGTCGGGGGTTGGGACCCGGACAGCCTCTTCGCCGTCCTGCTCCAGGTGTTCGTCGTCCTGGTCATCATCGCGGTGCTCGTCCTCTTCGGCCTCGCCCTGCGCGACCTGCTCAGGCGGGTCACGCCCCGGCTGACGACCGAGGCCGAGCCTGACTTCCCCGCCCCCGACGTCCCCAGAGGCATCCTCGACGGCGCCGACACCGGCCTCGAGGCCCTCGAGCGAGGCGCCCCCCGCAACGCGATCGTCGCAGCGTGGGTGGCGCTCGAGCTCGCTGCGACCGGAGCAGGACTCCCCCGCCACCCTCCCGAAACCTCCACGGAGTACGTCGAGCGGGTGTTGCAGGTCTGGGCCGTCGACGCCCGCGACCTCGGTGAGCTGGCCGCTCTCTACCGCGAGGCGCGCTTCTCGACACACCCGCTGACGGAGACGCACCGACGTCGGGCCGTCTCGGCCCTCACCTCGATCCGGGCGGATCTCGGGCGCGCGCCGCAGGGCACTGACCTGGCCGAGCCTGAGCCGACCCGCGCCCACTCCAGGCCGCCGGAAGGTGGCCGGCCATGAGCAGCCAGCCCAGCGGCATACGACCCCTGCTTCGGGTGCTCCGCCCCTGGCGTCGACGGTTCATCGGCATCGCCCTCACCTGGTCGGTCATCGCCCTCTTCACCGCCCTCATCGGGCTCCGTCCCGACGTCCCGCGCCTCGCGGTCGTCCTCGTCGCGGCAGCAGCGGTCGTGTGGTACGCCGTCGACCACTCCGCCAGCCAGCAGCTGGCGGTCTGGCCGCTCACCGACAGCGACCTCACCGGCGGCAACCGGGGCAACGACTCGCAGGTCACCAACCTCGCCGCCCGCCTCGAGGCGGCCAACGGGCACCGGGAGGGCCGAGCCGAGCTCGTCCACCACCTCCACACCCGGCTGAGCGAGATCATCCGGGAGCGCCTCTACTCCAAGCACGGCATCGTCATCGAGGAGGAGCCGAAATGGGCCCAGGGCGTCATGCCACCGGACCTGTGGGACTTCCTCGTGACGCTGCCACCGACCGACCTGTACCGCCCCGACCGACTTGACCAGATCCTCCGACGAATCGAGCAGTGGTGACGCGCATGACCGACTTCAGTGACATGGCCTCCGTGAGCAGCGCGAGCAGCGTGCCCGCCGAGGAGGCCACCGCCATGGACCTCGGCCGGGTCAGCGAGCTCAGCAACGCGGTCCTCACCGAGGTCGAGCGCGCCGTCGTCGGCAAGCGGGAGCCCCTGCGCCTCGTCCTTGCCGGGGTGCTCGCCGGCGGCCACGTCCTCATGGAGGACTTCCCCGGGTTGGGCAAGACCCTCGCCGCCCGCAGCTTCGCCCAGACCCTGGGGCTGGGGTTCAAGCGGGCCCAGTTCACCCCGGACCTCCTGCCGGGCGACATCACCGGCTCTTTCGTCTTCGACCAGCGCTCCGGGGACTTCGAGTTCCGGCCCGGGCCGATCTTCACGGGTCTGCTCCTCGCCGACGAGATCAACCGCACGCCTCCCAAGACGCAGGCCGCCCTCCTCGAGGCCATGCAGGAGAAGCAGGTGACGGTGGAGGGGCGCACCTTTCCCCTGCCGCGGCCGTTCCACGTCCTCGCGACCGCGAACCCGGTCGAGTACGAAGGCACCTACCCCCTGCCCGAGGCGCAGCTCGACCGCTTCCTCATGCGGGTGTCCTTCGGCTATCCGAGCGTCGACGAGGAGTGGCAGATCCTCGCCAACCGGATGGCGCGCCGCCAGGAGGAGCAGACCCTCGACGCCGTCGTCACGCCCGACGAGCTGCTCGCGATGCAGGCGGCCGTGGAGCGCGTCGCCGTGGACGAGTCGGTCGGCCGCTACTGCGTCGCGCTCGCAGCCGCCACCCGCACCCATGGCGAGGTCCTGATGGGTGCCTCGCCCCGAGGTGCCCTGGGTCTGCTCCTCTGCGCGCGGGCGCACGCGATCATCGACGGGCGTGACTTCGTGACGCCCGAGGACGTCAAGGCCGTCGCCAAGCCGGTGCTCGCCCATCGCGTCACGGTCAAGCCGGAGCTCTGGATGAGCGACGTCAGCGGCACCAGCGTCGTCTCGCGCCTGCTCCGGTCGGTGCCGGCGCCGGCACCGCGGGAGCAGCGGGGTGCGGGTTCGACCGTTCCCGCAGGCCGACCCGAGGCCTGAGGTGCGGACGCTCCTGCCCCGCACGACGTCGTCCCGGTCCCTCGGCGAGTGGACGGCCACCGCAGCGCACACGCGGGCGGTCATCCTTGCCACGGCCGCGGCAGTGGCCGCTGTCGCGGGCCGCCGCCCCGACCTGCTCGTGATCTCCGCCCCCTTGGTCGTCGCGGCCGTCTGGGGCCACCTGGCGCGGCCCCGCCACCCGGTGGACGCGGCGGTGACCTTGGGCAGCGGGACACTGCGCGAGGGCGACGTGGCGGACGTCACCGTGCGCATCCGTCCCGCTGCACGCGCGGAGGGCATCATCACGCTGGCCTCGACGCCCTGGGTCGAGCGCAGGCCCGTGAGCGGCATCGCGCGGGTCGAGGACGGCCTCGGGGCGATCGCGCTCCGGACGACCCGGTGGGGGCGGCGGCAGATCGGGACCGTGAGCATCACCCTCTCGAGCGTCTGGGGTGCCTATCGGGTCGGTCCGACCGACGTGCCGGACCTCGCCACGGCGACGCTGCCCGTCCCGGCCGCCTTCGACGCCGCCGCTCCGACGCCGCACCCGCGCGGTCTCGTGGGGCTCAACCGCTCGTCCCGGCCGGGCTCCGGCAGCGAGTTCAACACGATTCGGCAGTTCCATCCCGGGGACCGTCTCCGCCGGATCCACTGGCCCGTCTCGCTGCGCACGGGCGCTCTGCACGTCACGTCGACCTACGCAGACGAGGACGCCCACGTCTTCCTGCTCGTCGACGCGTTCAGCGACCTCGGGCCGCGCGAGGGCATCGACGGTCGCCCGACGAGCCTCGACGTGACCGTCCGCGCGGCAGGGGCGATCAGCGAGCACTTCCTCAGCAGCAACGACCGACTCACCCTGCGCACGGTGGGCGCCGCCAACGTCCCGCGGCTCGGCGTGGGGTCCGGGACCAAGCACCTGCGCCGGGTGCTCGAGACCCTCGCCTCCATCGCCCCCGCCAGCGAGCGCCGCGACGACGGCGAGCGAGCCATCCGCGGCGTCGACCCCAACGCCCTCTGCCTCGTCCTCAGCCCCCTCATCGTGCCCACCACGGTCGGCCTGGCACACACCCTGGCCACCCGCGGGATGACCACGGTCGTCGTCGACACCTTCCCCGACCACCTCGCCGAGGACCCCGGCAACGTCTACGAGGCGCTCGCGTGGCGCATCCGGCTGCTGTCCCGTCAGGCCCAGGTCCACTCCCTCGTCGCCCGGGGCGTGCCCGTCGTTCCCTGGCACGGACCGGGGTCGCTCGACCATGTCCTGCGCGACATCGCCCGGCGGGCGGCGGCACCCCGGATGGGCAGACGGCGATGACGACACCGAGCGGGGAGACAGCACGCGGTGGGTGGCGCACGATCCGATTCGGGAGGGGCCCGCGGTGGTCGCTTCCGCAGCTGGGACTCGCCCTGGTCGCTGCGACGAGTGCGGGGCTCTTCCTGGGCTGCCTCTCTGCGGCCGCCGGCGGCTTCGACCCGGTCTGGTGGTCGCTCGTCATCGTGCCCCTGGTCACGCTGGGCTACTCCGGGTCCGGCGTCCCCCTGGCCTACTGGGGCCTGATGCTGATCGGCTGGTTCGTCCTCACCCCTGATGGCAGCCTCACCCCCTGGTCGGTCCCGGCCGCGCTCGCCCTCGTCGTCGGCCACTCAGCAGCCGCCCTGTCGGCGACGACTCCCCCGGCCGGTGGCTTCTCGACCCGGGTCGTGCGCACCTGGGTCGGCCGGGTGGTCCTCGCCGCCCTCGCCGCGCCGGCCGTCGCGCTGCTCGCCGGAGCGGTCCGCGGCGGTGGGCCGGGAGCCGGCCCAGCGGCATACGTCATCGGTCTCGGCGGGCTCGCCATCGGGATCTTCCTCCTGCGAACCGAGCCACCTGCCCACGCGGAGTAGGCCGGGATCCCCGCGTCACTCGCGCGCGTCGTCCCAGACCGCGCCCCACGGCACGTCCCACCCGGCCATGCGCAGGCGCCGCGTCACGAACGCCTCCCTCGGCAGGTCGACGACGCGGCCGACCGACGGCTCGTAGACGTCGAGCTCCTGTCCCCGGGTCGCCGGCATGACGAGCACGACGTGCCGGGGCAGCCACGCGCTGCCGATGTAGAGGAGCGCGGGCCGCCCTGCCCGGACCCGGCGGCGGAGGTCGGCGTAGGCGTCCTCGAGGACCTTCCTGCTGCCGAAGCGGAACATCGTGACGTCGTAGTCGGCCCACGGCACCGCAGCGCCGTACTCGAGCTCGCCGAGCGCACCCCAGGGCGGCGTGCCGAGCGCCCGCGGCCAGGGCAGCTGGATGCGCCCGCCGGCCCCGACGAGGGCGTTGGTCCGCCGGGCCACCACCTGCTCGTGGGCGGCGAAGCGCTCCTCGACGGTGCGGCCGTCTGCTGCGTCCTCGTCCTTGGCGTCGGGCCCGAGCCCGTCGCGGATCCAGCGGGCAAAACCGGGATTGACGAGCATGCGGGCCACCGTCAGCGACGCGGACCCGCACGTCGTGGTCGACTGCTGGACGGGCACGCGGTCGCCGGCCTGGAGGTGGAAGGGCGCAATCATCGAGACCCCCGTCGAGCCGTCCTACCGGCCTCGGCTCACGCCGATTCCTTGCGCTGGCGCTTGGGCCGCGGCTCGGCCTCGCGCCGCACGATCGTGGGGTTGACGTTGTCGAGGACGACCTCGCGGGACACGACGACGCGCGCGATCCCGTCGTCGCTCGGGACGTCGAACATCACGGGGAGCAGCACCTCCTCCATGATCGCGCGCAGGCCGCGCGCGCCGGTGCCGCGGAGCAGCGCCTGGTCGGCGACCGCCTCGAGGGCGTCCTCGGTGAACTCGAGCTCGACTCCGTCGATGGCGAACATCTTCTCGTACTGCTTGACGAGGGCGTTTCGCGGCTGCGTCAGGATGTTGACCAGGGCCTGCTGGTCGAGCGGGCCGAGGGTGGTGAGGACGGGCAGTCGACCGATGAACTCGGGGATGAGGCCGAACTTGAGCAGGTCCTCCGGCATGACGTCGGCGAAGCTGTCGCCGAGGTCCTTGGCGGTGTGCAGCGGCTGACCGAAGCCCAGGCCCTTGCGCCCCGAGCGGCTCTCGATGATCTTCTCGAGGCCGGCGAAGGCGCCGCCGACGATGAAGAGCACGTTGGTCGTGTCGATCTGGATGAACTCCTGGTGCGGGTGCTTGCGCCCGCCCTGGGGTGGCACCGACGCGGTCGTTCCCTCGAGGATCTTGAGCAGGGCCTGCTGGACTCCCTCGCCGGAGACGTCGCGGGTGATCGAGGGGTTCTCCGACTTGCGGGCGATCTTGTCGACCTCGTCGATGTAGATGATCCCCGTCTCGGCCTTCTTGACGTCGTAGTCGGCCGCCTGGATGAGCTTGAGGAGGATGTTCTCGACGTCCTCGCCGACGTAGCCGGCCTCGGTCAGCGCCGTCGCGTCGGCGATGGCGAACGGGACGTTGAGCATCTTGGCCAGCGTCTGGGCGAGATAGGTCTTGCCCGACCCGGTGGGGCCGATGAGCAGGATGTTGGACTTGGCGAGGTCGACGTGGTCGTCGTCACGCTTGGGCCCCTCCCCCGCCTGGATCCGCTTGTAGTGGTTGTAGACAGCCACGGCGAGGGACTTCTTGGCGGAGTCCTGGCCCACGACGTAGTGCTCGAGGAACTCGAAGATCTCCCGCGGCTTGGGCAGGTGGTCCAGCCCCAGCTCGCTCGACTCGGCGAGCTCCTCCTCGATGATCTCGTTGCACAGGTCGATGCACTCGTCGCAGATGTAGACACCGGGGCCCGCGATGAGCTTCTTGACCTGCTTCTGGCTCTTCCCGCAGAACGAGCACTTGAGGAGGTCTCCACCTTCTCCGATGCGTGCCACCGAATCGCTCCTACCCTCGACGTCAGCTGTCGACAACGACCCCCAATCTAGGGGTCGACTCCTATTAGACGACGGAGCGACCCACCCTCGCGCGTGCAACGCCGTTTGTCCGCTGTCGGCTGACAAACCACCAACGTGTCACTCCGGAGCGTGTCAGGAGCGATCAGGCCGTATGCCGCTGAGTAGTCAGGCCGGCTCGGCGATGTCGTCGGGCTTGCCGGCGAAGTGCCTGCGCCACTCCTCCCCGACGCGGGGGGTGCTCATGCCTTGGTCCCGCATGGCGGCGAGGACGCGGCTGAGGGTGCGGGCGGGCGTGTTGTAGATGTCCTTGGCCCGGATCACGACGAGTCGCCACCGCTCCCCGTCGAGCCACTCGCGCCGTCGGAGGTCGATACCCCACTGCTCGTCGGACTCGGCGTGCTGACGGCCGTCGTACTCGATGACCAGCTTGCTGTCCGGGTAGCTGAGGTCGAAGCGGAACCGGACGCGCCCGTCCGGCCAGAGCACCTTGTGGTTGATCACGGGTTCGGGCAGCCCGGCGAGGACGAGCAGCATCCGCAGCCGGGACTCCATCGGCGAGTCGACCTCGGGCCGGACCAGACCGGCCGCCTGCCGGGCGAGCCGCCGGGATCGGCCACTGAAGGAGCCGGCGGCCTCGACCAGCTGCGCGCAGGTGACACGCCCCGCCTTCACGAGCGAGTCACCGAGCACCACTAGATCCACGAGCGAGAGGTCGTCGCTGAGGTCGAGGAACGTCCACGAGGGCGTCGTCAAGCGAACGCCCTCATGTGTTGTGAACCGGCGCCCCGACCGGCGTGCATGTGCCTTCATCCCTCGGACCTGGCGTCGGTGCCCCAGACACGCGATGTGGGTGAGGCCGTCGTCCGGGACGATGCCGCCCCAGATGCGGGCCGCGGTGTGGTGCGAGGCGACGGCCCCGGGGTCGCGCAGCAGCGCTGCCTCTGCCAGCAGAAGCGGGGTCACCGGTTCCCGGGCGTCGACGTAGACGCCGTGGAAGAGTCGCCGATACCTCGACGAGCGCAGGTCCGCTGGCGTGACCCCGGCTGGCGTCGCCCATTCACGCTTGCCGGTCAGGGGATTCCGCGTCGTCGTGACGCGGAACGGCTCGTGGGTGACCGGTGGCATGTCCCGATGGTGGCGGCTCGGCGTTGCGGAGCGCGGCCGTCATCCACAGGCAACGGCGAGCAGGCGCACCTTTCCCACACGCGCGCAGAAGGCGCGCCGGTCAGCAGCCGAGCCATGCACCTTTTCCACACGCGCGCAGAAGGCGCGCCGGTCAGCAGCCGAGCCATGCACCTTTTCCACACGCGCGCAGAAGGCGCGCCGGTCAGCAGCCGAGCCATGCACCTTTCCCACACGCGCGGAAAAGGCGCGCCGGTCAGCAGCCGAGCCATGCACCTTTCCCACACGCGCGGAAAAGGCGTGCCGGTCAGCAGCCGAGCCATGCACCTTTCCCACACGCGCGCAGATGGCGCGCCGGTCAGCCGACGAGCCCGACGAACCGGGGACGTGGGTCAGGGGGCGGTGAGGTCCTGGACGATGGCGACGTACTGGGCCTCCGCGTCCTCGCGCGACGTGCCGCTCAGCTTGGCCCACGCGTCGTACTTCGCCCGTCCGACGAAGTCGGTGAAGCCCGGCCGCTTGCCCGTCACGTCTCCGTCGGTCGCCTGCTTGTAGAGCGCGTAGAGCTTCAGCTTGACGTCATTGCCGGGGTCCTCGGTCAGGCCCTTGACGGACGCGACGGCCGACTCGAACTCTGTGCTCGCCATGCCCCCAACATAACCGTCATCGAGAGAGCAGTTCGCGACGCATGGCATGTCGCGAACTGCTCTCTCGATCGGACGGGGTCGGTCAGACCTCGAGGGAGGCCTTGCGCGAGGCGAGCACCTCGTCGATGAGGCCGTACTCCTTCGCGTCCACAGCCGAGAGGATCTTGTCCCGCTCGATGTCGTCACGGACCGTCTCGGAGGTCCGGCCGGTGTGGTGGGCCAGGGTGTCCTCGAGCCAGGTGCGCATGCGCAGCACCTCGTTGGCCTGGATCTCGATGTCCGAGGCTTGCCCGTAGTCGCCACCCTGCAGGGCCGGCTGGTGGATCAGGATCCGGGAGTTCGGCAGCGCGAACCGCTTGCCCTGCGCCCCGGCCCCGAGCAGCACGGCTGCCGCAGACGCGGCCTGGCCGATGCAGAACGTCTGGATGTCGGGTCGGACGAACTGCATCGTGTCGTAGATCGCGGTCATCGCGGTGAAGGAGCCACCGGGGCTGTTGATGTACATGAGGATGTCGCGGTCCGGGTCGAGCGACTCGAGGACGAGCAGCTGGGCGATGATGTCGTCGGCCGACGCGTCGTCCACCTGCACGCCGAGGAAGATGATGCGGTCCTCGAAGAGCTTGTTGTACGGGTCGGACCGCTTCATGCCGTAGGAGGTGCGCTCCTCGAACTGCGGCAGGATGTAGCGGCTCTGCGGCGCCGGCGCGGCCAGGCGGTTGCTCGGGGTGATCATCATCGGGTCTCTCACTTCTCGTCGCTCGTGCCGTCGGTCTTCGCGTCGGCCTGACCCACGCCCTCGCCCTCGATGGCCTGGCCGGAGCTGCTGAAGACGTGGTCGACGAAGCCGTACTCCTTCGCCTCCTCCGCGCTGAACCAGCGATCGCGGTCGGAGTCCTTGACGATCTGCTCCACGGACTGACCGGTGTGCTGGGCGATGAGCTCGGCCATCTGGTTCTTGATGTAGAGCATCTGCTCGGCCTGGATCTTGATGTCCGTGGCCGTGCCGCCGATGCCGCCGGACGGCTGGTGCATCATGACGCGGGCGTGCGGGGTGGCGTAGCGCTTGCCCTTGGTGCCCGCCGAGAGGAGGAACTGCCCCATCGAGGCGGCCATCCCCATGGCGACGGTGGCGACGTCGTTGGGGATCCAGTTCATCGTGTCGTAGATCGCCATGCCGGCCGAGATCGACCCGCCGGGGCTGTTGATGTAGAGCCAGACGTCCTTCTCGGGGTCTTCTGCCGAGAGCAGCAGCAGCTGGGCACAGATGGCGTTGGCGTTCTCGTCACGAACGTCGGAGCCGAGGAAGATGATGCGTTCCTTGAGCAGCCGGTTGTAGATGTGGTCGTCGAGACCGCCCGGCATACCGGTGCCGTTGGCGGAGATGTCCGAAGTCACCTTGTCTCCATCGTCGAAGTTGTCCCGCCCGGCCGGAGGGTGGCCCGGTCGGCTGGCTCGTCACTGACCCTAACGCCCGAACCCAGAGTGGGATTTCCCGGACCACGCCGTGTTCGCCCTGAGCGCACAAACAGCCGGCCATCGGGGCCGGGCAGACCGCTGCCGTATGCCGCTGGGCCGGCTCCCATGCATCGGTTCCGACGCCAGCATGGACCGGTTCCGACGCCAGCATGGACCGGTTCCGACGCGAGCATGGACTGGTTCCGACGCGAGCGGGCCGGCGCCCGGGGGCTGCGTGGTGCCCGGGAGCCGGCCCTGATCGGGGGCTCGTGGTGAACGGTCAGCTGACCGCCGGGTCATCCTCCCCGGGACGCGCTTCCTGGTGGGTGGGGACGCCCCGAACGTCACCGGCGTCCTCGAGCGACCCCTCGAGGACCGGGTTCTCCTTGGCGCTCCCGTCGACGCTGCCGCGCTCGACGTCGGTCTCGGTGGGCTCTGGTGGCACCTCGTCGACGGACGGGTCGCCTCCACGCGGCGGCTGGCCGGTGTCCTCCGGGATCTCGCTCGGGGTGTGGTCGAAGTCGCTCACTCGGTGCCTCCTGGGTCCGGTCTGCATCCGCCTGCCGTCCGGTCGCGCCGCACGGGCACCGGTCCCACTACCCACTCCCCCTGGCAGTGCACGTGTGGTGCGGCCGTGCGGGGACGGCGACGGCCGACGCCCTCAGGGCGCCGGCCGTCGTGAGGCTGGGGAAATGGGGTCAGGCCTTGGCCGACTCCTCGGTGGCGAGATCGGCGTCCGTCGCCTCGTCCGCGGTCACGTCCTCGTCGGTGTCGTCGAGGTCCTCGGTCCCGGGGACGGCCTCGTTGAGGTCGACCACGTTGCCGGCCGTGTCCTTGACCGAGACCTTCTCGAGCACCGAGGCCAGCGCCTTGCGGCGGGCCACCTCCGCCACCATGGCGGGGATCTGCCCCTCCTTGTCCAGCGTCTGGGCGAAGGCGTTGGGGTCCATGCCGTACTGCTGGGCGTTCATGACGAGGAACTCGATGAGCTCGGCCTGCTGGACCTGGACCGCTTCCTTCTCCGCGATCGCGTCGAGGACGAGCTGGGTCTTGAGGCCCTTGCGGGTGTTCTCGTCGACCTCGGCGCGGTGCTCGTCGTCCTCGAGGCGGCCCTCGCCCTCGAGGTGGGAGTTGACCTCGGCGTCGACGATGCCCTCGGGGATCGGCACCTCCACGCGCTCGAGGATCGCCTCGAGCAGCTGGTCCCGGGCGGCCACGCCCTGGGCGAACTTCGCATCCACCGCGGCCTTCTCCGTGAGGTCCGCCTTGAGCTCGTCGAGCGTGTCGAACTCGGATGCGAGCTGGGCGAACTCGTCGTCGAGCTCGGGCAGCTCCCGCTCCTTGACGGACAGCACCGTCACGGTGCAGCTGGCCTCCTGGCCCTCGCGGTCGCCGCCGGCCAGCGGTGCGGTGAAGGACTTCGTCTCGTCGGCCGCCATGCCGACGAGGGCCTCGTCCATGCCCTCGAGCATGTTGTTGGTCCCGACCTCGTACGAGACGCCCTTGACCGCGTCGATCTCCTCGCCGTCGATCTCGGCGGACAGGTCGATGGAGACGAAGTCGCCCTCCTGGACGGGACGCTCGACGCCCTTGAGCGTGCCGAACCGGGCGCGGAGGGCGTCGAGCCGCTCGGCGACGTCGTCATCGGACACCACGGCCTCGTCGACCGTGAGCTCGATGTCGGAGAAGTCCGGCAGCTCGATGTCGGGGCGGCGGTCCACCTCAGCCGTGAAGGTGAAGTCCTCACCGTCGGTGGCCGGGACCTTGAGGTCGGTGATCTCGGGCTGGCCCAGCGGGCGGACGGAGTTCTCCTCGAGCGCGCGGCCGTAGAGGTCCGGAAGGGCGTTGTTGACCGCCTCCTCGAGGACCGCGGCGCGACCGACGCGCTGCTCGATGAGGCGCGCCGGGACCTTGCCCTTGCGGAAGCCGGGCACCTGAAGGTGCTCACCGATGTGCTTGATGGCCGCATCGAGGCTCGGCTTGAGCTCCTCGAACGGGACCTCGACGGTCAACTTGACCCGGGTCGGGCTGAGGGTCTCGAGCGCGCTCTTCACTGCGGGTACTCCATGTGGGCTGTGGGAGGTGGACTGGTGGGAGGTGACTCCCGCGGTCGCCGCTGTGGGCGCACCGACGCACCATGCTATCGGTCGCCCTGCCCCGGCACTAAATGCGTGCTCCTATGCTCGGGGCCATGCCCGCGCCTCGGCCGTCGTCGCCACCTCCGGACCCCGCCCTCGCGGCTCTCCGCCCGCTCCAGCTCGTCAGCGTCGCGATCGGCATCGGCGCCCTGATGATCACGGCGATGCGGATCCTCGTCGACCCTGAGCCGGTGCCGCCGTCGTGGCTCGCCGTCGCCATCGTCCTCGCGGCCGTCGTCGCCGCCACCGTGCTGATCACGCTCGTCGGCTACGCCGTGCCGTCCTTGCCCCAGGGGCTGCCCCGGGAGAACGCCGCCCGGACGAGCCTGCGCTACTTCGGCTCGACGACCGTCCTCCGGTCGGCGATCGCGGAGACACCGGTCCTGGTGGCGTTCGCGGTCTCGTTCCTCGTGACGCCCCGCTCGTGGCTCCCGCTGCTCGTCGCGCTCCCCGTCACGGCCGCCCTCTACTGGTGGCACGCCTGGCCCTCCCCCCGCACGGCAGCCGCTGTCGAGAAGGGCCTCGAGGCGGCGGGCGCCGAGAGCCACCTCAGCGAGACCCTCGGTTTCCGCGCGGAGTGAGCTGAGCGGCATACGGCCTCCGGCGAGGGCGTATGCCGCTGGGCCGGGTCACGTGACGGAGCCCCCTGAGCGCCAGTACAGTCCGCCGGCGCGGTCGAGGAAACCCTCCTCGACGAGGTAGCGGCGGAGGGCGGCCACGTCTGCATGGAACGTCCGCAGCCGGTTGTTGACGGTCGTTTCGTCGTACCTCTCCCCGGGCTCGAAGACCTGGACGACGTGGTCGAGGACGACGAGTCGCTTGCGGATCTTCGTCGGGATCCTCGTGAGGGAGCCATCCGCTGCGACGAAGGCTCGGAGCACGGCGTCCTTGTCGCGCAGGGCATCGACGAGGTCAGGTCGGAACACGTCGTCACAGTAGGCGCTGGACGCGCGGAGCGCACCGAGGGAGGTGGAGCGGGCGACGAGAATCGAACTCGCGTAATCAGTTTGGAAGACTGAGGCTCTACCATTGAGCTACGCCCGCAGGGCCGCTGGTTGACCCGGCGATCCGAGGCGCTAGCCTACTGGTTCGCGTCCCGTCCGCAGAAATCGGCCCGCCCCCGCGGGTCTCTTCGTGCCGGTCGGGCACGACGGGGCATGGCGCAGTTTGGTAGCGCGTCCGCTTTGGGAGCGGAAGGTCGCAGGTTCAAATCCTGTTGCCCCGACCGAAGGTCCCCCTCAACAGGGGAGGAGCGAGGCACGAGCGAGCGCGGGCTCAGTCGACGAGGTCGAGGCGCAGCTCGTGGATCTCGCGGCCGGCTGCCCGGCCCTTGGCCTCGAACCCGGCGGCGGGCCGCCACTCGGGTCGCTCGACCCGGCGCGCCTCGAACCGCGGGTGCTCCGCAGTCTCCCTGAGGACGTGCTCGGCGTAGAAGGCCTGGTCGGTGGCGACGAGGACGTGCCCCCCTGACGTGAGGACGCGGGCGAGCAGGTCGAGGTTCGTCGGGGAGATGAACCGGCGCTTGGTGTGCTTCTTCTTGCGCCACGGGTCCGGGAAGAACAGGTGGATCGCGTCGAAGGTCCGATCCCGCACCCGGTCCTCGAGGAACACGATGGCATCGCCCTGCTCGACGCGCAGGTTGGGCACCCCAGCGCGGTCGGCGTCTGCGAGCATCCGGGCCAGTCCCGGGGAGTGGACGTCCATCGCGAGGACGTCCACGTCGGGAAAGGCCGCGGCGAAGGCGATCGCGGCCTGGCCGTGGCCGCTGCCGATCTCGAGAACGACCGGCGCGACGCGGCCGAAGGCCCGCTCGGGCTCGAACGGTCCCCCGGGAAGAGCGCGCGCCGGACCGAGACGCTCGAGACGCGCGACGGTCAGCGCGGAGAGGCGGCCGCGGCGCACGAAGGTGCGGACCCGTGCGGGCGTGACGCCGTGAGGCAGCTCGGGCACCTCATGCGGCTTGCGCCGCGCGTGGGACACGGGCCGGTCGGCGGGATCGTCGGCGGGATCGTCGGCGGGCAGGTTCACCCCGGCATCGTAGTGATGTCGCGGCCGTCCGTTGGCGACCGCTCAGCGCCGCCAGATGGTGACGACCGCGCGGTCGTCGCCATGGCCGGCGAGGGCGTGGTCGCAGAGCCGTTGGGCGAGCCCCTCGAAGCCCTTGGTCACGAAGGACTCGGCGCGCCCGAGCATCCGGTCGATGCCGTCAACCAGGGTCTTGTCCCGGGCCTCGATCACACCGTCGCTGTAGAGGACGAGCGCGTCGCCGTGCCGGAGCGTGCCGGTCTCCCGCGGGTAGTCGGCGTTCTCGACGACTCCGAGGAGGGGTCCGCGCCCGCCGGAGAGCATGCGCCACCGCCCTGACCCAGCGGCGAACTGGGCGGCGGCCGGGTGCCCGGCGTAGCCGATGGAGAACTCGCCCGTCTCGAGGTTGATCGCAACGTGGACGGCCGTGGCGAACCCCTCCGGCCAGCGCAGGCGCAGCAGGTGGGTGTTCGCGGCGTGGAGGAAGCCGTGCTCGCTCATCTCCCCGAGCAGACCCCCCAGGGCGCCCGAGAGCAGCAGCGACCTCGTCCCGGCCTGACGGCCCTTGCCCGACACGTCGACGAGGGCGATCTCGAGGATGGAGCCGTCCGTGGAGCGGCCGGCCACCACGAAGTCACCGGCGAAGCTGTCGCCGTAGGCCGACTCGAGCGCGATCTCAGCCGACCAGTCGGGCGGCAGCTCGGGCAGCTCGCCCTGGGCGCGCAGCCGGTCCCGCATGTCGACGAGCATCGACTCGCCGCTGACGCCGACCACCCCTACCTGGGCGCGGGCGTGCGCGAGCCAGATCATGAGCAGCATCGTCGCGAGGGTCACGAGCTCGGTGCCGAAGGTGGCGCCCTTGCGCGCGCCGAGGGTGGCGCCGACGATCGCCATGGTCGAGAAGAGGGCGACGTAGACGATCACGAGATGTCGCGGCTCGAGGAACAGCCCGCCGACGACGACGAGAAGGGCGAAGATGCCCCACGGCACCTGCTCGGGCCAGGTCGTGATGGCCCAGCCGGCGCCGAGCCCGAGCAGGATCAGACCGACGACGAGGAGCCACGGCGCCCGGGACATCCAGGGCACCAGCATGCGGGCACGGCGAATCGGCCCGGCGGCGATGCTCGGGCGGTGAGAGACATAGCTCTCCTTGAGGGCCACAAGCCTCCATCCCTGGATCGAAGGGGCCGTGGAGGGTCCGGCAGGCACCGATCTCGTTGTGTGCAGTGAGGGTCGTCAGTCGTTTCGCGCCGGCGGCCCGTCGGTGGGGACGTCCGTCAGCCGGCCGAGTCCGGGAGCGGCGGCAGCACCTTGTCGGCCTCGTACGCGGAAACCATACCTATGCGACGGCTGTGCCGCTCATCATCGGAGAATTCTGTGACCAGGAAGGTATCGACGATCTGCTTGGCCGCGTCCTCGGGCGTGAACCGAGCCCCGATCGAGACGATCTGCGCGTCGTTGTGCTCCCGCGCGAGCGCCGCCAGCTCGGTCGAGTAGGCGAGGGCGGCCCGGACGCCGTCGACCTTGTTCGCGGCCATCTGCTCTCCGTTTCCGGAGCCTCCGAGGACGATGCCGCGCGACCCCGGGTCCGAGGCCACCGCTTCGGCCGCTCGCAGCACGAACACCGGGTAGTCGTCCTTCGCGTCGTAGGCGAAGGGGCCGTGGTTGACGACCTCGTGGCCGCCCTCCGCGAGGTGCGCCATGAGGGCCTGCTGGAGCTCGTAGGAGGCGTGGTCGCCGCCGATGTGGATACGCATGTCCGTCCTTGTGCGGTGAGCGGGTGAAGGTGATTGCGATGGCTGGAGACAGGTCGGACCCAGCGACGCGATCGGGTGGGATCAGGTGAAGATCGGGTGCTGCGTGCGGGTCCGCTTCAGCTCGTAGAACCCCGGGGTGCCGGCGACCAGGACGCAGCCGTCCCAGAGCCTCGCGGCGTCCTCGCCCTTCGGCGCCGGAGTGACGACCGGGCCGAAGAAGGCCACGCCCTCGACGGAGATGATCGGCGTGCCGACCTCGGTGCCGACGAGGGAGATCCCGCGCTTGTGGCTCCGGCGGAGGGCCGCGTCGTGGGTCTTGTGGTGGGCGGCGGCGGCGAGCCGCTCCGGCAGCCCGACCTCCACGAGGGACTCCTGGATGACTCGGTCGAGGTCGGTGCGGCGCCCCGGGTGGATGCGGGTGCCCATGGCGTCGTAGAGGGGCTTGACGAACTCCGGGCCGTGCTCCTCGGCTGCGGCCACGATGACCCGGACCGGGCCCCAGGCGCTGTCCATGAGAGTCCGGTAGGCGGCGTCGAGATCGCGGTGCTCGTTGAGCACGGCGAGGCTCATCACCGACCACGTCACGTCGATGTCACGGACCTTCTCCACCTCCATGAGCCAGCGCGAGGTCATCCAGGCCCACGGACAGATCGGGTCGAACCACATCTCCACGGGGGTGCGCTCGAGCGTGCGGTCGGTCGTGCCGTGGGTCGCCATGGGGCCATCCTTCCATCCCCCGCGCCCGGCACGGCACGGCCGGCTGGTGGCCGTGCGAGGATGTCCCCCGCGACGACGCCGTCCCCACCTGCGGGCGGGTCTCACCCCACGAACACCGTCCCATGAGGAGGACTCCGTGCCCGGCAAGAACCTGACCCGCGACGAAGCGGCGCTGCGCGCCAGCCTATTGCGGGTGGAGACGTACGACGTCACGCTCGACCTCACGACAGGTCCCGAGACCTTCCGTACCGTCTCCACCGTCCGGTTCACCTGCTCGGAGCCGGGAGCCGACAGCTTCATCGACCTCATCGCCGACTCGGTCGAGCACGTCAGCCTCAACGGTGTGGAGCTCGACCCGGCGCAGGTCTTCGCCGACTCCCGCGTCGCCCTGCCCGGCCTCGCCGCGGACAACGTGCTGACGGTCGACGCGACGGGTCGCTACACCAACACCGGCGAGGGCCTGCACCGCTTCGTCGACCCGGTCGACAACGAGGTCTACCTCTACACGCAGTTCGAGGTGCCCGACTCGCGCCGGATGTTCGCGGTGTTCGAGCAGCCCGACCTCAAGGCCGCATTCCGCTTCACCGTGACCGCGCCCGCGCACTGGAAGGTCATCTCCAACTCGCCCACGCCTGCGCCCGCGTCGGCCGGCGTCGTCGACCACACCGAGGTCGCCACGTGGGAGTTCGCTCCCACGAAGCGGATCTCCTCCTACATCACGGCGCTCATCGCCGGTCCCTACGACGAGGTCCGCGACGAAGTCGAGACCCGCAACGGCGTCGTGCCGCTCGGCGTCTTCTGCCGGAGGTCGCTGACGCAGTACCTCGACGCGGACAACATCTTCGACTGCACGAAGCGCGGGTTCGCCTTCTTCGAGAAGGAGTTCGACCAGCCCTACCCGTTCGAGAAGTACGACCAGGTCTTCACGCCCGAGTACAACATGGGCGCGATGGAGAACGCCGGAGCCGTGACCTTCACCGAGATCTACGTCTTCCGGTCCAAGGTCTCCGAGGCCAAGGTCGAGCGTCGTGCCCTGACGATCCTGCACGAGCTGGCGCACATGTGGTTCGGCAACCTCGTGACGATGAAGTGGTGGGACGACCTCTGGCTCAACGAGTCGTTCGCCGAGTGGGCATCGACCACCTGCCAGGCGGAGGCGACCGAGTGGACCAGCGCCTGGACGACCTTCGGCACCGCGGAGAAGGCGTGGGCCTACGCCCAGGACCAGCTCACCTCGACCCACCCGATCGCCGCGGACATGCGCCACCTCGAGGACGTCGAGGTCAACTTCGACGGGATCACCTACGCGAAGGGGGCCTCGGTCCTCAAGCAGCTGGTCGCCTACGTGGGGCGTGAGCCGTTCGTCGCCGCGCTCCGGGAGTACTTCGCCAAGCACGCCTGGGGCAACACCACCCTCGCCGACCTGCTCGGCGAGCTGGAGCAGGCGTCCGGGCGTGAGCTGACGTCGTGGTCCAAGCTGTGGCTCGAGACGGCTGGCGTGAACACCCTGCGCCCGGTGTTCGAGCTCGCCCCGGACGGGACCTACCGGTCCTTCGCGGTCGAGCAGACCGCCACCGGGGAGTACCCGACGCTGCGGCCCCACCGGCTCGGCATCGGTCTCTACAACCGGGAGGGCGACTCGCTCGTGCGGGCCGGCTACCACGAGGTCGACATCGAGGGTGGGCGGACCGCGCTCGCAGACCTGGTCGGCCTCACGCAGCCCGACCTGCTGCTCCTCAACGACGACGACCTGGCCTACGCCAAGATCCGCCTCGACGAGCGTTCGCTGCGCACCGCGCTCGCGCTTCCCCGCGGCTTCGCCGACTCGCTCCCACGCTCCCTCGTCCTCGGCGCGACGTGGGACATGACTCGCGACGCCGAGATGCCGGCCAGCGACTTCATCCGCTTCGTCCTCGACTCCCTCCCCGGTGAGAGCGACTCCACCCTGCTGCGGGTGCTCCTCTCCCAGGTCACGACGGCGACGCGCCTCTACACCGCCCCCGACCACCGTGCGGAGACGGCTGCCCTGCTGTCGGCCACGCTCCGAGGGCTCGCCGAGACCGCGGAGCCCGGCAGCGACGCCCAGTTCCAGCTCCTCGAGGCGTGGGCCAACACGACGGTCGACCGCGGGGACGAGACGGAGCTGCGAGGCATGCTCGCCGGTGAGACCGCGCTCCCCGGTCTCGCCGTCGACACCGAGCTGCGCTGGACCCTGGTCCGCGCCCTCGCTGCTCTCGGGGTCGCCGACGCAGCCGAGATCCAGGCCGAGCTCGACCGCGACCCGACCGCCACCGGCCGGGAGCGCGCTGCCGAGGCCCTGGCCGCGCGTTCGACCGCTGAGGCGAAGGCGGAGGCGTGGGCGAAGGCCGTCGAGCGCAACGACCTGTCCAACCAGATGGTCCAGGCCATCGGCAACGGCTTCCTGCGCAGCATCGACCGGACGCTCCTCGAGCCCTACGTCGAGAAGTACCACGACATGCTCCTCGACGCGTGGGCCGCACGCAGCGTCGCGATCGGTGAGCGGGTCGTCGCCGGCTTCTATCCCTTCGGCCTCGCGGACGAGTCACTCAAGGCGGCCTCGGACGCGTGGCTCGCGGCTCACCCGGACGCCCCGGCGGGCCTGGTGCGCACCGTCGCCGAGAACCGCGACACGGTCGCCCGCGCCCTGGTGGCCCAGCAGAAGGACGCCGAGCGCGACTGAGCCGGCGCGCGAGAGCGAGCTGAGCGGCATACGGCTGCATCCGGCGGGGGGGCGGCGCAGCCGTCGGGACGCTTGAAAGGATGGCCTGTATGCCGCTCAGCTCAGTTCCGATGCTCACGTGGGCCCAGGTGGGTGACTGGCTCTTCGGAGTCCCCGTCAGGATCATCGTCACGCTCGCGCTGGCGATCCTCGCCCGTTGGCTGCTCCAGCGCCTCATCGACCAAGTCGTCACCAGCGCGACGAGCCGGCACGCCCAACGGCTGGCCGAGCTGCCCGGCGGTGGTCGCTCGCTGGCCCAGGCGATCGGCCTGGCCCACGAGCGGCACGTCCAACGGACCCGGACGATGGGCTCGCTGCTGCGCAGCATCGTCACCGTCGTCGTCGCCACCGTCGCGATCCTGACGGTCATGGCCCTGCTCGAGATCCCGCTCGCGCCGCTGCTCGCCTCGGCCGGCGTCGGCGGGGTCGCCCTCGGCTTCGGCGCCCAGAGCCTCGTCAAGGACTTCCTCTCCGGGATCTTCATGATCATCGAGGACCAGTACGGCGTCGGCGACGTCATCGACACCGGCGAGGCCGTCGGCACGGTGGAGAACGTCTCCCTGCGGGTCACGCAGCTGCGCGACGCGAGCGGGGTGACCTGGTACGTCCGCAACGGCGAGATCATCCGGATCGGCAACCGGTCGCAGGGCTGGTCGACGGCCATGGTCGACATCCCGGTCGCCTACGACGAGGACATCGAGCGGGCCCAGCGCGTCATCCGGGAGGTCGTCGAGACCATGGACCAGCACTCCCCGTGGGACGAGAAGCTGCTCGGTGCCCCGGACGTCGTCGGGGTCGAGTCCATCGCGGGAGGCGCCGTGACGATCCGCATCCTCGCCAAGACCGTCGCCCAGGAGCACTTCTCCGTCCAGCGGGAGATCCGCGAGCGGGTCAAGGTCGCCTTCGACCGCGAGGGGATCCGATCCCCGGTCCTGCTGCCGCCCGTCCCGCCCTACGGCGGCAAGGCCGGGGCGTCCTGAGCGGTCTGGGAGAATCGGCCCGTGACCTACTACGACGACTTCGGCGGCCACGAGACCTTCGCGAAACTCGTGCGTGAGTTCTACCGAGGCGTCGCCCAGGACGAGGCGCTGCGGGCGCTGTACCCGGAGGACGACCTCGGCCCGGCCGAGGACCGGCTGCGAATGTTCTTCGAGCAGTACTGGGGCGGGCCGACGACCTACTCCGACCAGCGGGGGCACCCGCGCCTGCGCATGCGCCACGTGCCCTTCGCCGTCACCCCGGACATGCGGGACCGCTGGCTGCTGCACATGATGAACGCGGTCGACACCCTGGGCCTGGAGCCCGGTCTGGAGGACCGCCTGCGCGACTACCTGACCCGGGCCGCCTACTCCCTGGTCAACTCGCCCGGTCCGGACGGCGTCTACTGACCCCTGCGGATCGGCGACGATCCTCACAGCGACTCACAGGTTGCTCAGAGGTTCCTGCTTGGTGGTGGGTGTTGTCTGGGATCCAGGACGACACACACCCCGATGCTCGCCGACACGGGCGGGCCGCAGAAAGGACACGGTCGACATGATGCCGATCAACAAGAGAATGGCCGGAATCGCCACGGTCGGCGTTGCCGCAGTAGCACTCGGACTCGGCTTCTCCGGGGCCGCCCAGGCCGACGAGAGCACGCCGACACCCACGACCACCCAGAGCGATGGCACCACCGACGACACCAGTCGGACCGGCCGCGGGATGGGTCATGGCCTCCGGGGTGGCATGCAGGCCGACCTGTCCGAGCTCGCCACGGAGCTCGGCGTGGACGAGTCGAAGCTCACTGACGCCATGACCGCGGCCCGCGACGACGTCAGGGACGAGATGGCCGACCTCCGGGACTCCGCCCAGAGTGGTGACATCGACCACGAGGCGCTCCACGACCAGATTCAGGCCGCGATGGCCAAGGCCCTGGCCGACGAGCTGGGCATCGACGTGAGCAAGGTCCAGGCGGCCCTCGAGAAGGTGCAGGCTGCCCACGAGGCGGAGCGCGAGCAGGCGCTCACCGACCGGCTCGACCAGGCGGTCGCGGACGGCAAGCTGACCCGGGCCGAGGCGGACGCGGTCAAGAAGGCGGTCGACGCCGGAGTCATCGGCGGCGGCATGGGCGGCATGGGCGGCGGCGGCATGGGTCGCGGCATGGGCGGCATGGGCGGAGGCATGGGCACCTGAGCCCGTCCCACCCCGCCGACATTCGAGTGGCCCCGTTGTCCCCGTGGACACCGGGGCCACTCGAATATGGGCGGCGTGCCGGCGTAGGCCGCAGCCCCCAGATCAGAAATTCGAGGCGGTCTGCAAGAAGTTGCAGATCTTGCTTTGATTTTCCGGGCCGGTGGTCAATGATTGACCTTCGTGACGCCGACCTCGACGCCGACCCGAATCGCCCACCCCACCCTCCGCGTGGCACCCACCTCCGCGCACGCCCCCGACCGGGCGGACGCGCCCTGGTGGCGGCACGCGGTCATCTACCAGGTGTACCCCCGCTCCTGGGCGGACTCCGACGGCGACGGCATCGGCGACCTGCCCGGCATCACCGCACGGCTGGACCACCTGCGCGACCTCGGTGTCGACGCCCTCTGGCTCTCGCCCTTCTACACGAGCCCGCAGGCGGACGCCGGCTACGACGTGGCCGACTACCGCGACGTGGACCCGACCTTCGGCACGCTCGCCGACGCCGACGCGCTCATCACCCGGGCGCACGAGCTCGGTCTGCGGGTCATCGTCGACCTGGTGCCCAACCACAGCTCCGACGCGCACCCGTGGTTCCGGGCGGCGCTCGCGGCGCCCGCGGGGTCGCCGGAGCGGGACCGCTACCTGTTCCGGGACGGGAAGGGGGCGGGTGGCGACCTTCCGCCCAACAACTGGGAGTCGGTCTTCGGTGGTCCCGCCTGGACCCGTGTGACCGAGCCGGACGGGACCCCCGGCCAGTGGTACCTGCACCTGTTCGACACCCGACAGCCGGACTTCAACTGGGACAAGCCGCAGGTGCGGGCGGAGTTCGAGTCGGTGCTGCGCTTCTGGCTCGACCGGGGCGTCGACGGCTTCCGCGTCGACGTCGCGCACGGCCTGATCAAGAAGGCCGGCCTGCCCGACCACCGGGCCCGCACGCACATGCTCGGTGACACCGAGGACGCCGCCGTCCACGTCCTCGACGGCGAGAGCCCGGAGCCGACGCACCACACGCCGTACTGGGACCAGGACGGCGTCCACGACGTCTACCGGTCCTGGCGGGCGCTGCTCGACTCGTACGGCTCCCCCGACCGCATCCTCTGCGCCGAGGCCTGGGTCGAGCCGCAGGAGCGGAGTGTCCGATACATCCGCCCGGACGAGATGCACCAAGCCTTCAACTTCGACTTCCTGGGCACCCCCTGGGTGGCCGAGGACCTCGTCGCCGTCATCGACCGCTCGCTGGACGCCGCGGACTCCGTCGGGGCCCCCTCGACCTGGGTGCTGTCCAACCATGACGTCGTGCGCCATGCGACTCGGCTGGGCTACGCGCCGGGGACCAAGCGCCCCAATGGAATCGGCGCCGAGGACCCGCAGCCTGACCGCGAGCTCGGCCTCCGGCGGGCTCGCGCGGCCACGGCCCTGATGCTGGCACTCCCCGGTAGCGCCTACCTCTACCAGGGCGAGGAGCTCGGCCTGCCGGACTCGACGGAGGTGCCCGACGAGCTGCGGGAGGACCCGACCTTCCGGCGCAGCGGCGGCACGGAGAAGGGGCGCGACGGCTGCCGCGTCCCGATCCCGTGGTCCTCCGCCGCCCCGAGCCTGGGCTTCGGCCCGACGCATCGCACCTGGCTCCCCCAACCCGCGGTCTACGCGTCGTACGCCGTCGACCGGCAGGCCGGGGTCGAAGGGTCCACGCTCGAGCTCTACCGGGCGCTGTTGCGGTTGCGTCGAGAGGTGTCCGTCGGGACAGGGTCGCTGGCCTTCGTCGAGGGTTATGGCCCGGACGTCGTGGCGTTCGTCAACGAGGGGGTGTCACGGAGCAGGCTCCTCGTGGTCGCGAACCTCGGGCCGGAGCCGGTCGCCCTCCCCGAGGGCGCCGACCTCCTCGTGTCATCCGGTCCGCTCACGGACGGTCGCGTGCCGATGGACACGACCGTCTGGGCGCTGTGGCCCTGAGCGCGCCGGTGACCACGCGACGACGGCCGGCAGACTAGCCTCGGCGCATGACCAGCCGGCCATACCTCGCCGCGACGCCGGTCGCCTTGGCGCACCGGGGCGGAGCCCTCTACGAGCCGAACCTCGGCTTCGAGAACACCATGACGGCCTTCCGCCACGCCGTCGAGCTCGGTTACACGCACATCGAGACGGACGTCCACGCGACACGCGATGGCCGCCTCGTGGCGTTCCACGACGACCACCTCGACCGGGTGTCGGACATGCAGGGGCGGATCCGGACCTTGGACTGGGAGAAGGTCCGGTGGGCGCGGGTCGGGCACGGCGAGCACATCCCGCTCCTGGCCGAGGTCGTCGACACCTTCCCCGGCATCAAGCTCAACATCGACCTCAAGGCGCCTCGGACCGCCGAGCTGCTGTGGGAGCTGATCGAGCAGCGTGGGCTGCATGACTCCGTGTGCGTCGGGTCCTTCTACCAGCGTGAGATCAGCACCTTCCGCAAGGTGTCGGCAGGACGCGTGGCGACCGCGGCGTCGCACGTGGGCACCGTCCTCATGCGGTTCGGCCCCCGCGCGTTGTCCCGGGTGCTCCGGACGCCGGCCGACGTGTTCCAGGTGCCACCGACGCACGTCGTCGCGGGCCGGGAGGTCACCGTCGTCACCCGCAGTCTGGTCGAGGCCGCGCACCACTTCGGAAAGCAGGTCCACGCCTGGACGGTGGACGACGCGGCCGAGATGCACCGGCTGCTCGACCTCGGGGTCGACGGCCTCGTCAGCGACCGGATCGACGTCCTCAAGGACGTGCTGACGGAACGCAACCTGTGGACCGGAGTCTCCTGACCGCCGACGAGTTGCGCTCGGCTCAGCGCATGAGGACGTGACCGCGGGAGGTGCTGAGCCGCGTCCAGCGGCCGCACGTCGCCACGGCAGCAGTCTCGCCGGCGCGAAGGAAGCCGAGCACGTGACCCCCGAAGGCCAGACCGGCTGCGATGGGCGGGACGGTGTCGCTCATCGCGCCCCAGACCCGCCGGCGCAGGGCCGCAACCGCCGCACCACCGCCGCCCTGGTGCGGCTGCTCCGCGACCTCCGCGATCCCCCGCTCGGCGATGCGCCTGACGGCGGCGCCATCGAGGAGCCCGACTCGCTCCCATCCCTGTCGGGGCGGTGTCAGGCCGGACCAGGCGGGGGCCACGGTGGTCGGGGGCACCCGGAAGGTCGTCTCGTCCTCGCGGTTCCTCGCGAGACGGTCACTGACGGCTGAGAAGCTCACTGTGGCGTCGATCCCCGGGGTGGCCTCGCGGATGGTCACGACCCGCATCCCGAGCACCGTGCCCTCGCCCATGAGGCCGGTGCCCTCGAGGACGGCGACGATCGCGACGAGCAGGCCGGGACCCGGCACCTGGAGCCGCACGGCGCCCTCCGGCACGGCCACGCGCGCGCGGCCGATGAAGGTGGCCAGGTCAGTCAGGCCGTGGGGGTGACCGAAGTCGATCTGCTCGACGACCGCACTCATCGGCGCCGCCTCCTGAAGGGAGCCACCGAGCCGAGCTGTCGCTCCAGGGACGCACGCTCGGAGGGCCGGACCCGCCGCGGCGTCGAGGTGGCGAAGTCGTAGAGGGCCAGCTCCGTCTCCGCAACGGCGTAGACGGTCTCACCATCCCGGTCACGCAAGGGGTTCGGGTCCGTGACGATGTAGGCGACGTCGAAGCCGGCCCCACCGATCCGCGAGACCCAGATGCGGATCTCGACGGGCTCGTGGCGGAAGCCCAGCGGACGCCGGTACTCGATCTCGTGCCGCGACACGAGCACGCCCTCGTCGAGGAGGCTGCGGCCTCCGTGGGGGTTGTCGAACCAGTCGCGGAACGCGATGACGCGAGCGTCCTCGAGCAGGCGGAGGAACTGGACGTTGTTGATGTGGGCGTAGGCGTCCATGTCGGACCAGCGCAAGGACACGTGAGCGGCATACGGCTCCATGCCAGCATCCTTGCAGGGTCGTCCACATCCCCACTCGCGGGTCTCACGTCCTCCACAGCCCGCGTATGCCGCTCAGCCCGGTCAGCGGGTCCACGTAGGTTGGGGTCATGCCGAGCCCACCCCCCGCCCCGACCACCGTCGACCTTCGCGAGCGCGCCACCGTCGCGCTGCGCCGGTTGGTCGGTCGGGATGACGCCGACTTCCGCGACGGGCAGTTCGAGGCGATCGAGGCGCTGGTCGGGGGCCACAGCCGTGTCCTCGTCGTCCAGCGCACCGGGTGGGGGAAGTCCGCGGTGTACTTCGTCGCGACCGCCCTGCGCCGCAACGAGGGGGCCGGCCCGACCGTCATCGTCTCGCCCCTGCTGGCGCTGATGCGCGACCAGATCGCCGCGGCCGAGCGCGCCGGCATCCACGCGGTGACGCTCAACTCGACCAACGCCGACGAGTGGGCGGCGGTGTCGGCATCGTTGGCGAGGGGCGAGGTCGACGTGCTCCTCGTCAGCCCGGAGCGCCTCAACAACCCGCGGTTCCGCGAGGAGCAGCTGCCCGGCCTGGCCGAGACCTGCGGTCTGCTCGTCGTGGACGAGGCCCACTGCATCAGCGACTGGGGGCACGACTTCCGGCCGGACTACCGGCGGATCCGGGACCTGCTCACGACGCTGCCGGCCTCGACCCCGGTGCTGGCGACGACTGCCACCGCGAACGCCAGGGTCGTGACCGACGTGGTCGAGCAGCTGTCGGCGGGTGTCGGCGGTGCGGGCACCGGGCCGGGCGTCGAGGTCGGCTCCCCTCGGGACGTGCTGACCTTGCGAGGACCGCTGGCGCGGGCCTCCCTGCGCCTCGGGGTCATGCCGCTCGCGGCTCCGGAGCAGCGGCTCGCCTGGCTCATCGCCCACCTGGGCGACCTGGCTGGCTCCGGCATCGTCTACGCCCTGACGGTGTCGGCGGCCGAGGACGTGGCGACCGCCCTGCGCGACGCGGGGCACGACGTGGCCGCCTACACCGGACGCACCGAGCCGGCCGAGCGGGTGCGCCTCGAGGAGGCCCTGCGCGACAACCGGCTCAAGGCCCTGGTCGCCACCTCGGCGCTCGGGATGGGGTTCGACAAGCCGGACCTCGGTTTCGTCCTCCACCTCGGCGCGCCCTCGTCCCCGGTCGCGTACTACCAGCAGGTCGGCCGCGCGGGCCGGGCCACGGAGCGCGCCGACGTCCTGCTGATGCCCGGGCCGGAGGACAAGGACATCTGGCGCTACTTCGCGTCGGCGTCGATGCCGAGGCAGGACCAGGCCGACTCCGTGCTGCGGGCGCTCGGAGACAGCCGCGGGCCCCTATCGACGGTCGCGCTCGAGTCGATCGTCGACGTGCGGCGGACTCGCCTCGAGCTGCTTCTCAAGGTCCTCGACGTGGACGGGGCGGTCCAGCGGGTCCAGGGTGGCTGGGTCGCGACCGGTGAGCCGTGGAGCTACGACGCGGAGCGCTACCAGCGGGTGTCGGAGGCTCGCAACCGTGAGCAACAGCTGATGGTCGACTACGAGCGCACCGAGGGATGCCGCATGTCCTTCCTCCAGCGGTGTCTCGACGACGACACCGCGCAGGACTGCGGGAGATGTGATCGCTGCTCCGAGCCGTGGTTCGCCGTGGACATCCCCGAGGCGGCGGTGCTCACCGCACGCTCTCGGCTGGAGCAGCCCGGGGTCGTGCTGGAGCCTCGGGTCCAGTGGCCCCCGGGCATGGATCGGCTCGGCGTGCAGGTCAAGGGGCGGATCGCGGCGGAGGTGGCGATGGCTGAGGGAAGGGCGGTCGCCCGCCTCACTGACCTGGGTTGGGGGCAACGTCTTCGGGAGCTGCTTCGCGCCGGCGCCGGCCCGGACGCTGCACCGTCGGACCGGCCCGTTCCGCCGGAGGTCCTGCGTGCCGTGGTCGAGGTGCTGCGGGCGTGGTCCTGGGCGGAGCGCCCCGCCGCCATCGTCTCCGTGCCCTCCCGGCGCCGCGAGCAGCTGGTCACCTCCCTCGCCACCGGCCTCGGCGAGCTGGGTCGGCTCCCTTATCTGGGTGCGCTGGACCTCGTGGACGGCGGGCCGGTCGGCGAGCCGGGGGGCAACAGCGCCTTCCGGCTGGCCAACCTCTGGGGGCGCTTCGCCGTCGGGGTGGACCTGCACGACCGGCTTCGCGGCATCCCCGGCCCGGTGCTGCTCGTCGACGACGTCGCCGACTCGCGGTGGACCCTCACGGTGGCCGCTGCGCTGCTTCGCGAGGCGGGCGCACCCGCCGTCCTGCCCCTCGTCCTCGCCCTCGAGGGCTGAGCGTCGGCGTGGTGCTTGCCCGCGGGCGGCCTGGGACTAGGGTCGTCGCTGTGACCGACGACCTCAAGCCGACGCTCTCGCCGATCGAGGACCTCATCGACGTCCTCACGCTGGAGGAGCTCGGCACCGCCAAGATCTCCGTCACGGGAATCGAGGGGCAGGACGCGGCGTCCTCCATCGGTGCGACCGAGGCCCGGGTCTTCGAGGGACGCAGTCAGCGGATGCCGCACAACCGCGTGTTCGGCGGTCAGGTGCTCGCGCAGTGCGTCATGGCGGCGGGGCTCACCCTCCGGGCAGTCGAGGCACGCCACGGCCCGCGACCGATCCACTCCCTCCACGGCTACTTCATGCGGCCCGGCGACGACACCTTGCCGATCCGGTTCGCGGTCGAGGAGATGCGCGACGGTCGGTCCTTCTCGACCCGGCGTGTCCACGCGATCCAGAAGGGCGCACCGATCATGTCGTTCACGGCGTCCTTCCAGCAGCAGGCCCCCGGCCTGGAGCACCAGCTGCCCGTGCCCGACCTGCCCGGGCCCGATGGGCTGCGGTCCCTGGCCGACCTGCTGGGACGCATCGACCACCCCGCGGCTCGGCACATCGCGACGCAGCGGCCCATCGAGCAGCGGCCCATCGACGAAACCACGTTCCTCACGCCGGCTCCCGGCTCCCCCGCGGAGCAGCAGGTGTGGATGCGGGCCGTCGGCACGCTCCCCGAGGACCCCCTCATCCATGCCGCCGTCCTGGCCTACGCGAGCGACTACTCGCTGCTCGACCCGGTGCTCCGGCGGCACGGCCTCATCTGGGGTGACCCGCGGCTTCGGGTCGCGAGTCTCGACCACTCGATGTGGTTCCACCGTCCGGTCTCGGGCGACGACTGGTTCCTCTACCTGCAGGAGTCGCCATCTGCCTCCTACGGTCGCGGCCTGGGGATCGGTCAGATGTTCCAGGGCGGGCGGCTCGTCGCGACCGTGGCGCAGGAAGGCATGGTCCGCGTCAAGGAGTGACCGCCTCAGACCGAGCGGATCACTGCCACGTCGTGGCCGTCGAGCCGGACCCCGTGCTCGTCGACGACGGGAGCGCGCCCCCAGGACGCGAGGACCTTGTCGACGAGCAGCCCGTGGAGGGGCACCGTCTGTGACCTCGCCGCGAGGTTGCAGACGACGTGCACCCGGCCCCGGTGCATGATGAGCCAGTTCGCCTCCTCGTCGAGGTCCACCGTGGTCGCCAGCAGGTCCCCGGAGGCGACGTCCGGCTCGCGACGACGCGTCTTGATCAGCTCCCGGTAGAACTCCAGCATCTCGGTGTGCCCGGGAATGTTCCGCTCGGGCCAGTTGAGCACGCTCGCCCCGCGCGTCGCCGGGTCCTGCGGGTCGGGAACCTCCTCGGCCGACCAGCCGTGCGCGGCGAACTCCGCTCGCCGGCCCTGGCGCACCGCCTCGGCCAGCCACTGGTCGTCGAAGGCGGTGAAGAACTGGAAGGGAGTGCTCGCCCGCCACTCCTCCCCCATAAAGATCATGGGCGTGAAGGGCGAAAGGAGGTAGAGGGCCGCGCCGATCGCCTGCTGCCCGGGCGAGATCGTCGCGTTGATCCGGTCTCCGGTCGCCCGGTTGCCGATCTGGTCGTGGTTCTGCAGGTAGGCGTGGAACCGGTGCCCCGACACGGCGCGGCGGTCGACCGGCGCACCCCAGACCCTGCCGCGGAAGGTCGACATCCGTCCGTCGTGAAGGAAGGCCTCGGTGAGGGTCTTGGCCAGGACGCGAAGCGGGGTCCCGTCCGGCCACGCCTCGGTGCCTCCGGCGAAGTCGGCGTAGTAGCCCTGCTGCTCGCCCGTGAGCGTGACGTGCAGCGCGTGGTGAACGTCGTCATCCCACTGGGCGGTCATCCCGCGGCCGCCTGCTGCCGTCGCAGTGACCATGACGGGGTCGTTGAGGTCGCTCTCCGCGATGAGGTCGAGCGGCCGCCCGAGCCGCTGGGACAACGCGGCCGTCTCGTCGCTCAGCTCGGCGAGAATGTGCCGCGGGGACTCGTCGTGCAGCGCGTGGACCGCGTCGAGGCGCAAGGCGTCGACATGGAAGTCGCGGAACCAGCGCACGGCGTTGTCGACCACCCACCGGCGCACCTCCCCGCTGCCCGGCCCGTCGAGGTTGAGGGCAGCCCCCCAGGGCGTGGGGTACTGGTCGGTGAAGTAGGGGCCGAAGACCGGCAGGTAGTTGCCGACCGGCCCGACGTGGTTGTAGACGACGTCGAGGCACACCCCGAGACCGCGCGCGTGGCAGGCGTCGACGAACACCTGGAAGGCGACCGGACCACCGTAGGCCTGGTGCACGGCATACGGTTGTACGCCGTCGTACCCCCACCCATGGTTGCCGCCGAAAGCGGCGACGGGCATCAGCTCCACGACGTCGACACCGAGGTCGACGAGCTGGTCGAGATGGGCGATCGCACTGATGAGGGTCCCAGGGCGGGTGAACGTCCCGAGGTGCAGCTCGTAGAAGACCGCCCCGAGGGTGCCCTGGCCGTCGCGCGGGCCACGCCAGTCGGTGTCGGTCCAGTTGAAGGCGCCCGGGTCGAAGGTGCGGCTCGGTCCGTGCACCCCGTGAGGCAGCCAGGCGCTGCGGGGGTCGGGGGCCGGGTCGCCGCCGTCGACCGCGAAGCCGTAGTCGACGGGGCCCTCGGTGTCCGGCGTCCACGACCACCAGCCGCCTGCCTCCTCGGACATCGGGTGGCGCTCGGCGCCGACCACGCACTCGACACGCCCTGCGTCCGGTGCCCAGACCCTGATCGGCGCCATGGTCAGCTGCTCCTTCCCCGGTCGCGGACCAGAATGGCGACCGGCCAACCGCCGGATGGCAGGAGCTGGGCGAGCCCGGCTCGGCCTCCCTCGACCACCTCGCCGCTCAGCAGGTCTCGCCATGGGCCGGCTGGAAGGTCGACCATCTCGTCAGCCCAGCCGCCGCGGTCGCTGAGCCTCCCGGCCAGGCGAGTCGCCAGGACGCAGACGTCCTGTGCTCCTCCATCGCCGCGCCGGAAGCCGATGACGTGGTCGCTCGTCGCCGCGAGCGGAACGTAGCCAGCGTGCGGTCCGACGAAGATGCCGGGCCGCTCACGGCGCAACCGGAGGGCAGTCGCGGTGACCAGCAGCTTCTCGTCGTCCAGATCGCTCGGAGGGTCTCCGTGATCCAGCCGGGCGAGCCGCCTGCTGCGCTCGGCGTGGTCGACCGGCCTCCGGTTGTCCGGGTCGACGAGCGACAGGTCGACCAGCTCGGTGCCCTGGTAGACGTCCGGCACACCGGGCATGAGCAGCTGCACCACCTTCTGCCCCAAGGTGGTGGCCCGAGTCTCGACCGTGGTGCCGTCGAGCCATTCGTCGACCGCGCTGCGGATATCCGGATCCTCGATGACGGCGGCGCTGAAGCGACGGATGGCGTCCTCGTAGGTGGGGTCCCCGTCGACCCATGCGGTGTGCGTCTTCGCCTCCCGCACGGCCTTGGTGGCATAGCCGGTGATCCGGTCCACGTCGATCGGCCAGGCCCCGACGAGGTTCTGCCAGAGGAGGTACTCGGTCTGAGCGTCGACGCGTTGCCCCCGGTGGGCTGCCGCACGCTCCCAGACGGCGCCGATCCACTCGGCCCACCGCTCGGGACGTTCGGCCAGCACGGCGAGACGAGCGCGGACGTCCTCGGACCGCTTCGTGTCGTGGGTCGACAGGGTCGTCATGGTGTGGGGCCAGACGGTCGCCAGATGCGCCGCGAAGGCGTGGAAGTCGGCGACCGACACGCCGACGTGGCCGGGGTCGCCGCCCACCTCGTTGAGGGCCACGAGCCGCACGTGCCGGTAGAAGGTCGTGTCCTCGACCGCCTTGGCCATGACGGGCCCGCAGGTCTGCTGGAACCGCACCACGAAGTCCCGTTGGGCAGCGGAGTCCGCCACGCCCTGGGCCCGCCCCAGTGCGAGGTCGATGACCGTCCGCAGGACCCCCTGGTCGAGGGAGTCGTCGGCCTTCCCTGCCCCACGGGCCGCGGCGGACTCCAACGAGGCGGCCAGGCTGCTCTGAACCGGACCGTCGGGGTTGATGTAGATCCGGTAGCGGTCCATCCCGACGAGGAGTCCGACGACCACCCGACGGGCCTCGTGCAGGTCGGTGCCGGGCAGGGCGCGAGCGACGAGCCGCAGGAGCCGCTCGACCTCCGCGCCGAGCACGTGCGCCACGACGTGCCGTTTCGCCGCCAGGCTCATCTCCTCGAGGTCCTGGTGCTCCCCGAGCAGCTGGTCCGCGAGGGCGGCGAGCGGATCGGCCCCGTGCGGGTCGACGAACAGGCCCCCCACCCGCGCGAGCGCGTCGTACCCGGTCGTCCCGGCACACGGCCAGTCAACGGGGAGTCGCTCCTGCCCCTCGAGGATCTTCTCGACCACCGTCCAGGCGTCTCCCGTGGCAGCGGCCAGCCGCGCGAGATAGCCCTGCGGGTCGGCCAGGCCGTCAGGGTGGTCGATGCGCAGCCCGTCGGTGTCACCGGCACGCACCGCGTCGATGATCAGCCGGTGCGTCGCGTCGAACACGGCCGGGTCCTCGACGCGGACACCGATGAGCGAGGTGACGTCGAAGAACCGTCGGTAGTTCAGCTCGGTGGCAGCCGCTCGCCAGGACGCCAAGCGGTAGTGCTGTTGCGCGAGAACCGAGCCCAGCGGCATACGGCCGACGGTATCCGTTTGTCGGGACTCCGGCGACAGCGGCAGGACGTGGTCGAAGTAGCGCACCACGGTCTCGCCGGCGACCACGTCGAGCGACAGCTCGCCGGCGGCGAGCGCCGCCTCCAGCGTGTCGCCGAGCACGGGCCACAGCACCTTGCCGTCCTGGGCGGGCCAGTCGATGTCGAACCAGCTGGCGTAGGGCGAGCCCTGACCATGCTTGAGCAGTGACCACAGCGGCTCGGCGAGGCTCACCGGCACCGGGGTCGTCATGTGGTTGGGGACGACGTCGACGACCAGCCCGAGCCCGGCCGCGTGGGCGGCAGCGACGAGGCGACGGAACCCCGCCTCGCCTCCCGGCCCCGCCGCGATCCGTGAGTGGTCCACGACGTCGTAGCCGTGCGTCGACCCCTGCGACGCCTGGAGGATCGGGGACAGGTAGAGGTGGGAGACCCCGAGGTCGGCGAGGTGCGGAGCCAGCGCCGCCGCACCGTCGAACGAGAGGTCCGGCCCCAGCTGGAGCCGGTAGGTCGAGACGATGCGGCGGGGGGCAGTCACTCGTCGGCCTCCCGCGGGCTCCGCAGGACCACGACGCTGCGGGCGTCCACCTCGATCTGCCAGCCGGGCTCGAGCTCCTCGGCGCTCACCTCTCGTGCCGCGGTGTCGACCTCGGGGATCCACACCCGGCCGTACTCCTCATCGGGGAGCGTGAACGTGATCGGCTCGGAGTGGGCGTTGAACATCACGAGGAAGGAGTCACCGAGGATCTTCTCTCCCCGACGGTCGGGCTCGGGGATCGCCGAGCCGTTGAGGAAGACCATCACCGACTTCGCCAGGGCGTTGTGCCAGGCCTGCTCGTCCATGTGCTCGGCGTTCGGCATGAACCAGGCGATGTCGCCGAGGTCGCTCTCCCCGCCATGGTCCGGGTTGCCGGCGAAGAACCGGCGACGGCGGAAGACCGGGTTCTCCTGGCGCAGCGTGATGATCGACTGGGTGAAGGCGAGCAGTCGCTGCTGGTCGTCGTCGAGGTCCCAGTGGACCCAGGTGACCTCGTTGTCCTGGCAGTATCCGTTGTTGTTGCCGAGCTGCGTGCGACCGAGCTCGTCGCCATGGCTGATCATCGGCACGCCCTGCGAGAGCATGAGCGTGGCCAGGAAGTTGCGTTGCTGTCGGGCCCGGACGGCCAGCACCTTCAGGTCCTGCGTCGGCCCCTCGACTCCGCAGTTCCACGACCGGTTGTGGCTCTCGCCGTCGACCCCGCCCTCGCCGTTGGCCTCGTTGTGCTTGTCGTTGTAGGACACGAGGTCATGCAGGGTGAAGCCGTCGTGACACGTGACGAAGTTGATCGAGGCGATCGGCTTGCGGCCCGAGTGCTCGTAGAGGTCGCTCGAGCCGGTGAAGCGCGAGGCGAACTCGGCGAGGGCGCCGCCGGCACCGCGCCAGTAGTCGCGCACGGTGTCCCGGTACTTGCCGTTCCACTCGGTCCACAGCGGCGGGAACCCGCCCACCTGGTAGCCGCCCTCGCCGACGTCCCAGGGCTCCGCGATGAGCTTGACCTGGCTGACGACGGGATCCTGCTGGATGAGGTCGAAGAAGGCCGAGAGCTTGTCGACCTCGTGGAACTGGCGAGCCAGCGTCGCCGCGAGGTCGAAGCGGAACCCGTCGACGTGCATCTCGGTCACCCAGTAGCGCAGCGAGTCCATGATCAGCTGCAGGACGTGCGGACTGCGCATGAGCAGGGAGTTGCCGGTGCCCGTCGTGTCGTAGTAGTGGGCCAGGTCGTCACTGACGAGCCGGTAGTAGCTGCTGTTGTCGAGCCCGCGGAAGGCCAGCGTCGGCCCGAGGTGGTTGCCCTCTGCCGTGTGGTTGTAGACGACGTCGAGGATGACCTCGATGTCCGCCTCGTGGAGCGCCTTGACCATCCCCTTGAACTCGAGGACCTGCTGGCCGCGCTGCCCGCCGGCCGCATAGCCGTTGTGCGGGGCGAGGAACCCGATGGTGTTGTAGCCCCAGTAGTTCGACAGGCCACGGTCGAGCAGGTGCGCGTCCTGGACGAACTGGTGCACCGGCATCAGCTCGATCGCCGTGATGCCCAGACCCTTGAGGTGCGCGATCATCGCCGGGTGGGCGATGGCGGCGTACGTGCCGCGGATGGCCTCCGGGATGTCGGGGTGGAGCTTCGTCAGGCCCTTGACGTGCGCCTCGTAGATGACGGTGTCGTGGTACTCGTGCCGCGGCGGCCGGTCGTTGCCCCAGTCGAAGAAGGGGTTGGTGACGACCGAGAGCATCGTGTGGGCGACGCTGTCCTCGGTGTTGATCTCCGTCGTCGTCGCCGCCTCCGGGTCGCCGAAGCTGTAGGAGAAGAGGGACTGGTGGTTGTCCGTCTGCCCCTCGATCGCCTTGGCGTACGGGTCGAGCAGCAGCTTGCTCGGGTTGCAGCGGTGACCCTGCGCTGGGTCGTAGGGCCCATGAACCCGGAAGCCGTAGCGCTGGCCCGGCTGGACGTAGGGCACGTAGCCGTGCCACACGAAACCGTCGACCTCGGGCAGGTCGACCCGGGTCTCGTTCAGGTCCTCGTCGACGAGGCAGAGCTCCACCCGCTCGGCGACCTCCGAGAAGACGGCGAAGTTGACGCCTGTCCCGTCATAGGTCGCTCCCAAGGGGTAGGCCTGTCCGGGCCAGATATCCATGGTTGGTCATTCTGTCCTGTGCCCCGGGCAGGCGCGAAAACCCCCGCGTGTCGTGGTGCCCACGGTGCGGTCACGCGTCCCCGCAGCGCCAGACAACTGTGACCCAATCGCATCCAACCGGACATGCGGCGGGGAGTGAGCGGCCCTAGGGTGTCGCCTGCACGGTGCCGTCGGCACCCACACGAGGAACCACTCACACGTCATGAAGCGTACCTACGCCCTCGCCGCCGCAGCCACCGCGCTGGCCCTGTCCGTCGCCGCGACCCCTGCCCACGCCGAGACCGACGACCCCCTCGACCAGCTGACCCCGAGCCGGGCGTCCAGCGACCTGCCTGCGCGAACGGCGGGCACGTCAGGGACCGTCGACGTCCTCCGAATCTCCGGCTCCACCCGCATCACCACGGCGGTCAAGGCGTCGGTGAACCGGTTCGGCGATGCCGGCAGCGAGACCGCCGCCGGCGCCGTCGTGCTCTCTCGCAGCGACGCCTACGCGGATGCGCTCGGCGGCTCCGCGCTCGCCGGGGCGGCCGGCGCGCCGCTGCTGCTCACCCCCGGCGACGCCCTGCACCCGGCCGTGGAGACGGAGATCATCCGCCTCCTCGGCACGGGGGCCCCGGGCGGACCGGTCTACGTCCTCGGCGGCGTCGCCGCCGTCTCGACAGGCGTCACGGACCGCCTCGTCGAGCTCGGCTACACGGTCGTGCGCCTCGAGGGCATCGATCGCTACGCGACGTCCGTGGAGATCGCCAGGCAGACGGCTGCCCTGGTCCCCGCCGGGCAGCCGCAGATCGTCTTCGCGACCACCGGGCTCAACTTCCCGGACGGCCTAGCCGCCGGTGCCACCGCGGGAGGCTACTGGTCGAGCGTCGTCCTCACGAAGGACGCCAGCATTCCAGCACCGGTCGCGGCCTACCTCGACGAGATGAACGCCCTCACGGTGCCGCTCGTCGCGGTCGGCGGGGCGGCGGCACGGGCCAGGTATGGCTGGACGGCGGAGATCGTCGGAGCCGACCGCTACGAGACGGCCGCCATGGTCGCCGACTTCTTCTGGGCCGACCCCGACACCACGAACGACGACCCGACGGTGATCGGACTCGCGACCGGCCTCAACTGGCCTGATGCGCTCGCCGGCGGCGCCAACGTCGCCGGCGGCGGACCGCTGGTCCTGACCCGCACCGACTCACTGCCCGGCTCGACGAGCTTCGCCATCACGAGCATCGTCACCTCTGGCAGCCCCTCTCCCGTCCAGTGGGGAGCAGTCTTCGGGGGCACCGAGGCCGTCTCGTACGGCGTCAAGCTGAAGTTCAAGGCGCTCCTCAACCAGTGACCGCCCGGCAGTCCTGAACAGCCCGCTGGGCCGGGTCCACGCGATCGTGCGGACCCGGCCCAGCGGCATACGGGCGCGTGTGGGGCGCTCAGAGCGCACCGCCGAGCGTCACTCCCCCGTCGATCGTCAGCGTCTGCCCGGTGATCCAGGCCGCATCGCGGCTGAGCAGGAAGCTCACCGCGCCCGCGATGTCCTCCGGAGTCCCCAGCCGCTTCATCGGATAGGCGCGGCTGACCTTCTCCTCCCGACCCTCGTAGAGGGCCTCGGCGAAGCGCGTCTTGACCACGGCGGGGGCCACCGCGTTGACCCGGGTGTCGGGGCCGAGCTGGTAACCCAGCTCTGTCGTGAGGTGGATGAGGGCCGCCTTGGACACGCCGTACCAGCCGATGACACCGGAAGCACCCTGGCCGGCCACCGAGGCGAGGTTGACGACGGCACCGGGATGGTCCTGGTCCCCGAGGCCGCTCGCGACCGCCTTCTTGATCCACGAGAACGCGGCGACGACGTTGACGTCGAGGACCTTGCGGGCCACTTCCACGTCCGCGTCGAGCATCGGTCCGTAGACCGGGTTGATCCCGGTGTTGTTGACCAGGTAGTGCAGCCCACCGAACGTCGTGCGGGCCGCGGCGATGACCTCGTCCTGGTGTGCGTCGTCCGCTGCGTTGCCCGCGATGCCGAGGGCGTGCTGGGAGCCACCCAACAGCTCCACCGCCTCCGCGAGCGGCTCCGGCTTGCGGGCCGTGATGACGACCTTGGCCCCCTCGGACACGAGCCGCTCGGCGATGCCGAGGCCGATCCCGCGGCTAGCCCCCGTGACGATGGCGACCGCGCCCTCGTGCGCCCCCATCAGAAGCCGAGGTCCCGGCCGATGAGCTCCTTCATGATCTCGTTCGACCCGGCCCAGATCTTGGTGACGCGCGCGTCACGCCAGGCCCGAGCCACGCGGTACTCGTTCATGAAGCCGTAGCCGCCGTGCAGCTGGACGCAGGAGTCGAGGACGTCGTTCTGCACCTGCGAGCTCCACCACTTGGCCTTGGCGGCGTCGATCGCGGTCAGCTCGTGCTTCGAGTGGGCCAGCACGCAGTCGTCGATGTAGGCCTCGGCGACCTCGATCGTCGTGACGAGCTCGGCGAGCAGGAACTTGTTGTGCTGGAACGCACCGATCGACTGCCCGAAGGCCTTGCGGTCCTTGGCGTACTGGATCGTCTCCTCGAGGATCGCCTTGGCGTGGGCGACGTTGGCGATACCTGAGCCGATGCGCTCCTGGGGCAGGCGCTGCATCATCGCGATGAAGCCGAGCCCCTCCTCACCGAGGCGGTTTTCGTCGGGCACCCGCACGTTGTCGAAGAACAGCTCGGCCGTGTCGGACTCGTCCATGCCGACCTTGTCGAGCTTGCGGCCGTTGACGAAGCCGTCCATGCCCCGCTCGACCATGAAGAGCGTGATGCCCTTGGCGCCCTTCGAGGCGTCGGTGCGGGCGGCCACGATGACGAGGTCCGCCTGGTAGCCGTTGGTGATGAAGGTCTTGGATCCGTTGAGGGTCCAGCTGTCGCCGTCACGGACGGCTGTCGTCTTCAGCGCGGCGAGGTCGGAGCCACCGGACGGCTCCGTCATGGCGATGGCGATGATGAGCTCTCCACTGGCGATGCCCGGGAGCCATCGCTGCTTCTGCTCTTCCGTGCCGAGGTCGACGATGTAGGCCGGGCACACGTCGGAGTGGATTCCGAAGCACGAGCTCGTCGCCATGTTGAACCTGGCCCACTCCTCGGCGACGACCGCGTTGAACCGGTAGTCGTCGACCCCGGCGCCGCCGTACTCCTCGGGGATGTCGAACCCGAAGAAGCCCTGCTTGCCCGCCGCCTGCCAGATGTCCCGAGGAATCACCTTGTCGCGGATCATCTCCTCGGCCCGCGGCCGCATGACCCGGTCGATGAACTCGCGAGCCGAGGACCGCAAGGCCTCGTGGTCGTCGTCGTAGATGTTGCGCGGCATGGGACCTCCAGGCTGAACTCACGGGTAACTAAGCGCTTGCTTAGTGTTGCCCCTCTCGGGCATGCTGTCAACGTGCCGCCCCCGCCTCCGACGTCCCCCCTCACCCGGACCGACCGGGACACCACTGTCGACCGACTCATGCGAGCCGCGGCCCAGGCGTTCGCCGAGAAGGGCTTCCATGCCACGACCACCCGCGACATCGCCTCGGGTGCCGGCCTCTCCCCCGCCGGGGTCTACGTCCACTTCGGGTCCAAGGAGGAGCTGCTCTTCAACCTGAGTCGCGGTGGGCACCAGTCCGCTCTCCGTCTGCTGCGGGACGCGCTCGCCGGTGCCGACGGACCGGTTGAACGGCTCGCCGTGGCGATGGCCCGCTTCTCCGCCTGGCACGCCGAGCAGTACCAGCTCGCCAAGGTGGTGCAGTACGAGCACCAGCACCTGACCCCGGAGCACCGTGCCGAGGTCCTGGCCCTGCGCAAGGACATCGACTCCCTGATGCGCCAGGTGCTCGAGCGTGGCGTGGCCGAGGGAGTCTTCAGGGTCACCGACGTCGGCGACACAGCCCTGGCCCTCCTGTCGATGGCAGTGGACGTCGCTCGCTGGTACTCGCCCACGATCAAGCGAACCCCGGAACAGATCGGGGCAACCAATGCCGCCTTGGCACTGCGCCTCGTCGGCGCCCGCACCTGACCCCGCAGTGATTCGCACGTGACCCGGGGGCACACCGTCCTGCAGGTGCCGGTGCCTGCCCTCGAGCCGTTCGTCCTCGGTCGGTACCACCACTACGACCCCACCCTCGTCTCGGCGGACCCGCACTTCGTCCACGCCCACGTCACGGCCCTCGGACCGTTCCTCGACCCGCTCCACATCGGCCACTCCGCCCGCGTCACGATCGGCCGGATCGCTTTCGAGACACAACCGTTCGCCTTCCGGCTCGCCCGGCTGGACACGTTCCCGAACGGCATCATCCACCTTTTACCCGAGCCCGACGACGCCTTCCGCGGCCTCACGAGGCGTTTGTGGCAGGCGTTCCCGAACTGTCCGCCGTATGCCGGTCAGTTCCCGAGCGCTCGACCCCACCTGACGCTGGACGCCCGTTCTCAGACCGTCTCGGAGGAGTCGACGCGCCGGCTGCTCGGTGGGCTGGTCCCGGTCGACTGCCGGGCCGAGCGCCTGGAGCTCGTGTGGTACGAGTCGGGCGGAAGCCGGGTGCTGATGAGCTGGCGGCTCGGACTGGACGACCTCACCGACCAGCAGCGGTGAGACCGGCCACCTGGCGAACCACCTCGGCGACGAGCCGATAGGCGTCGGGATCCGTCTGGTTGCCCATCCCCAGGATGGCGTCGTCGATTCCGGCCTCGGCCAGGGACCCGAGCTTGTCCACGGCTGCAGCGACGCTCATGGTCGGCTCGCCCGAGGGGGCCGGTCCGCCGGACTCCGAGAGGCTCATCCGGGTCAGCACCGTCTTGGTGATCTCGTCGTAGTCGCGCCCCACCTGGGCGCAGTGGTCGCGCAGCAGGTCGCACGTGGCTCGCAACCGCTCGGTCCCCACATCGAAGAAGTTGGACGCGTCGGCGTGGCTCGCCACGAGGCGAAGCGTCTTGCGCGGGCCCATCCCTCCGATGAGGACCGGCGGATGCGGTCGGCGAATCGACTGAGGGCTGTTGAGGGTTCGCTCCAGGGTGTAGTGCTTCCCCCGGAAGGGTCCGTCGTCATCGGACCACATCTGCCGCACGATCTGAAGCGTCTCCTCCAGCCGCTCGAACCGCTCAGTCACGGCCGGGAACCGGACGCCCAGTCCGCGGTGCTCCTCCTCGTTCCAGGCGGCACCGATGCCGAGCCAGGCCCGGCCGCCCGAGAGCACGTCGAGCGTCGTCACGGTCTTGGCCAGGATGCCCGGATGCCGGTAGGTGACACCCGTCACGAGGGTGCCCAGCTCGATCCGCGAGGTCTGGGCCGCTGCGAAGGCGAGGGCGGTGTAGGCCTCGGGCATCTCCAGCTCCGGGGGACCGATGCCCCTGATCTGGAAGAAGTGGTCCATCACCCAGAGCGAGGCCATGCCGGCCGCCTCGGCGTCGCGAGCGATCCGGCCGAAGGTCGGCCCGATGGACCCGGGCGCGCCGGGCCAGCTGAAGTGGGAGACCTGGAGGCCGAGCCGCATGGACCGATCCTAGGTCGAGACGGGACGTGCCGCAGGGGCCAGGTCGTGGGACGCGACGTGCGCCTCGAGGTGCACGGTGACCCGCGGCAGGAAGAACTGGACCAGCGGCCCGATGGCAACGGCATAGAGCACGGTCCCGAGCCCGACCGGCCCACCGAGGACCCAGCCGGCCGCGAGGACGGTGAGCTCGAGCGAGGTCCGGACGAGGCGGAGGCTGAGCCCGGTCCGCCGGGAGATGCCCGTCATGAGGCCGTCCCGAGGTCCCGGGCCGAGCTGGCTCCCGATGTACAGCCCACCGGCCAGACCGTTGAGGACCAGGCCCCCGGCGAGCAGGCCCAGCTGTGCCGCGAGACCGGAGGGGGTGGCCATGAGAGCGAGGCCGGCGTCGGCCGCCAACCCGATGACCACGACGTTCGACAGGGTCCCGAGCCCGGGCCACTGCCGCAGCGGGATCCAGAGCAGCAGCACGAGGGCTCCGACGACGATCGTCACCTGGCCGAAGGTCAGCGGCACCCGGAGGGTGACGCCGGCGTGGAAGACGTCCCACGGGTCAAGGCCCAGGGTGGCCCGCACCAGCATGGCCATGGACATGCCGTAGAGCGTCAGACCGAAGAGGAGCTGGACCACACGACGCGGCAGCTTCCCGGCCCGCAGCTGGTCGCGGGGAGACAGGTTGAGCAGGGGAACGGAGCGACGCATGGCCCCACTGTCGACAGGATTGGACTCACTTTCCATAGCCAGTTCTGTGACACTGGCTTGTATGCGCACCATCTCCGCTCGCACCGTCGCCCAGCTGCTCGGTCCCGCTCCGCTGACGCGACCGGCCTACCGCAGCCTCGCCGACGGCCTGCGCCGACTGGTCTCGGACGGGCGCGTCCTCGTCGATACCCGCCTGCCCAGCGAGCGGGCTCTCATGTCCGAGCTCGGCCTCAGCCGCACCACGGTGGGAGCCGCACTCGACCTGCTCCGCGACGAGGGCTTCGTCGTCACGCGACGCGGCTCCGGGAGTGTGACGGCGCTTCCGGAGGGACCATCTGGCCTGGCGGTGTCCGGAGCGGGCCTGGTGCCCACCGACCTGCCGGACGACGTCATCGACCTCACCTATGCCGTCCTGCCCGCTGCTGCCGGCCTCACCGCCGCCTACGAGCGGGCCCTCGACCACCTGCCCAGGCACCTGGCCACCTCCGGCTATCACCCCAGAGGTCTCCCCGAGCTGCGTGAGGCGCTCGCGGGCTGGTACGACGGTCGCGGACTGCCGACCGATCCACGGGACATCGTCGTCACCGGCGGAGCGCACGCTGCCCTGTCAGCGGTCCTGCGCGCCGTCCTCGACCCTGGGGACCGGGTCCTGCTCGAGACCCCGACCTACCCCAACGCCATCGTCGGCGTGAGGCGCTCCAGCCTGCGGCCGGTTCCCTTTCCCATCGACCCCCTCGGCTGGGACCCCGAGCACCTCGAGCTCACCCTGAGACAGGGCGGGACACGGATGGCCTACCTCGTGCCCGACTTCCAGAACCCGACCGGTCGGCTCATGTCCTCCGAGGATCGCGTCGCGGTCGCCGACGTCCTCCGGCGGACGAGGACCATCCCCATCATCGACGAGACGTTCGTGGAGCTGGGTCTCGACACCCGGCCCCCGGCCCCCTTCGCGACCGCATCCCAGGAAGCGATCACCCTCGGCAGCTCCGGCAAGGCGTGGTGGGGCGGCCTGCGGGTCGGATGGGTCCGCGCGCCGCATGAGCTGGCTGCCCGCATCCTGGAGGCGCGCCACAGCCTCGACCTCGGCACCGCCGTGCTCGAGCAGCTCGTCCTCGTCGAGCTGCTCCGGGCGGGCGACGACCTCCTCGACGAGCGGCGCAGGGAAGCGCGACGGCGTCGCGATGCCATGGTCGCAGCCCTCCGGACCCACGTCCCCGACTGGCGGTTCTCCGTGCCACCCGGCGGCCTCAACCTGTGGTGCCAGCTGCCCGTCGACCGAGGAGACGCCCTCATCCGAGTGGCCGAGTCGGCCGGGGTCCGGCTCGCCCGCGGCGCACAGTTCGCGACCGACGGCGGTATGGACCGCTTCGTCCGCATCCCCTACAGCTCTCCGGCGGACGAGGCCGACGAGGTGGGCCGCCGCCTCGCCGTCGCGTGGGAGAGGGCCCTCGACAGCCGCTCCACTCGCGAACCGGCCACTCCCCTCATCGCCTGACCGCCCCTCATCAGAAGCGGGACCGGGCGTCGCCGCGACTTCCGCATCCGTGGTGAGCCAGACAGGGCTACGGCCCTGGTCACGATCCGGAAGGCAGCAGCCCGAGGCAATCCTGGTCCGGGCGTTCGTCCTGACCGGCCTGCGCGTGTGAGCACGGGGCACGGGAGCCCGCGACGTGACCCGGTCACCGCCCCGTCAGCCGGAGCCGCATCACCGGCCGCGTGGCGCCGGTCCGACCCACCACCTCGAACCCGGCCGCGGCGAACGTCGACGCGGTTCCGTGATAGAGCTCGCTCCCCCCGATCCGGCTCCCGCGTGCCGCCACGTCAACCGGGTGACCGACGATGGCCGACGCGCCCTGCTCCCGGACGACCTCGATGGCGCGCGCGAGCAATGCCGTGGCGATGCCGTGACGACGCCAACCGACCTTGACGACGAAGCAGGTGACCGCCCAGACCGACTCGTCGTCAAGGTCGTCACCGGCGTCGACCGCGACAGGCCGGAGCGAGCGGCTCGCGGTGATCCGCGGGAAGGTGGGACGCGGGCCGACCTGCACCCACCCCACCGGCTGCGCAGCCCCTCTCGACGGTGGCGACCCGTGCCCGGCGCGAGGGACACCCTTCCGGGGAGCCGGCCCAGCGGCATACGCGATGAGTCCCACGGGCGCCGTCGCGGACTGCACCTGCGAACGCAACCGGCTCCGGTTCCGCGCCGCCGACTGCTCGTACGAGCGGCCCGTCGTGAGGAAGTACTGGCACCAGCACCACGAAGGGGCGCCCCGGGTGCCGAAGAGCTCGACGAGGTCGTCGAAGCGCTCGCTCGCGAGGGGTTCGATGCGCAGCTCGGTCACCCTGAGAGTCTGCCTCCCACACGAGCCCCCGTCACTGTCACACTGCTGCAGTGACCTCGCAGCGAGCCGACGTCCTGGTCATCGGCGCCGGGCAGGCCGGCCTCTCCGCCGCCTACCACCTACGCCGGCGTGGGTTCGGCCCAGCCGGGGGGTCCGGCGGCGAACGAGAGTATGCGGTGCTCGACTCCGAGGTCGGGCCGGGCGGTGCCTGGCGGCACCGCTGGCAGTCCCTCCGGATGGCGACGGTCAACGGCATCAGCGACCTGCCCGGCATCGCCCAGCCCGAGGTGGACCCGTGCGAACCCAGCTCGGAGTTCCTCACCCGCTACTTCGGGGCGTACGAGCGTGAGCTCGGCCTGCACATCGTTCGCCCGGTCCGCGTCGCCGCCGTGCGACGGGAGGACGCTGACCCGCGCGGGCGCCTCATCGTCGAGACCGACCACGGTGACTGGAGCACCCGCGGGCTCATCAACGCGACCGGCACGTGGACCAAACCGTTCTGGCCGATCTACCCGGGCCAGGCGAGCTTCCGCGGACGCCAGCTGCACGTGGCGGACTATGTCGCGGCCGACGAGTTCCGCGGCAAGCACGTCGCCGTCGTCGGCGGTGGCATCTCGGCGGTGCAGCTCCTCGATGAGATCTCGCAGGTGACGACGACCTCCTGGTTCACCCGCCGTGAGCCGGTCTGGCGCGAGGACGAGTTCACGCCTCAGGCCGGGCACGCGGCCGTGGCGCTCGTCGAGGAGCGCGTTCGGCAGGGGCTGCCTCCGCAGAGCGTCGTCTCCGTCACCGGACTCATCTGGACACCGGCGCTCCGCGCAGCAGCGCGCCGTGGGGTGCTGGACCGCAAGCCGATGTTCACCGCCATCGAACCCAGCGGTGTGCGCCTCGCCGACGGAGGTTTCCTCCCTGCTGACGTCATCCTCTGGGCCACCGGCTTCCGGGCCGCACTCGACCATCTTGCGCCGCTGCACCTCCGCGCCCCCGGCGGAGGCATCGTCATGGAGGGCACGCGGGTCGCGGCCGAGCCGAGGGTGCACCTCGTCGGCTACGGCCCGTCGTCGTCGACGATCGGGGCGAACCGCGCGGGGCGAGCCGCCGTCGCCTCGCTCGGGACGTGGCTCGCGAGCGAGGGCGACCGCGCCGGTCAGTCCCGGGTCAGCTTGCGGTAGGTCACCCGGTGCGGCCGCGCCGCCTCGGGCCCGAGTCGCTCGACCTTGTTGGCCTCGTACGCCTCGAAGTTGCCCTCGAACCAGTACCACTTGGCTGGGTTCTCGGCGTCGCCCTCGTAGGACAGGATGTGCGTCGCGACGCGGTCGAGGAACCACCGGTCGTGTGAGATCACGACGGCGCAGCCCGGAAACTCGAGCAGGGCGTTCTCGAGCGAGCCGAGCGTCTCCACGTCGAGGTCGTTGGTCGGCTCGTCGAGCAGCAGCAGGTTGCCACCCTGCTTGAGGGTGAGCGCGAGGTTGAGACGGTTGCGCTCCCCTCCCGAGAGCACACCGGTCGGCTTCTGCTGGTCGGGTCCCTTGAAGCCGAACTGCGAGACGTAGGCGCGGGACGGGATCTCGACCTGGCCGACCTTGATGTGGTCGAGGCCGTCGGAGACGACCTCCCACAGGGTCTTCTTCGGGTCCAGACCCGAGCGTGCCTGGTCGACGTAGGAGATCTGGACCGTGTCGCCGACCCGCACCTCGCCCGCATCGGGCTGCTCGAGGCCGACGATCGTCTTGAAGAGGGTCGTCTTGCCGACACCGTTGGGCCCGATCACCCCGACGATGCCGTTGCGCGGCAGGCTGAACGACAGGTCGTCGATCAGCAGCCGGTCGCCGAAGCCCTTGCGGAGGTTGTTGACCTCGATGACCACCGAGCCGAGCCGCGGACCCGGCGGGATCTGGATCTCCTCGAAGTCGAGCTTGCGCGTGCGCTCGGCCTCGGCAGCCATCTCCTCGTAGCGGGACAGACGGGCCTTCGACTTCGCCTGCCGGCCCTTGGCGTTGGACCGGACCCACTCGAGCTCGCTCTTGAGGCGCTTGGCCAGCTTGGCGTCCTTCTTGCCCTGGATCTGCAGCCGCTCGGACTTCTTCTCGAGGTAGGTCGAGTAGTTCCCCTCGTAGGGGTAGAGACGGCCGCGGTCGACCTCGGCGATCCACTGGGCGACGTTGTCGAGGAAGTACCGGTCGTGGGTGACCGCGATGACGGCGCCGGGGTAGCTCTCGAGGTGCTGCTCGAGCCACTGGACCGACTCGGCGTCGAGGTGGTTGGTCGGCTCGTCGAGCAGAAGCAAGTCAGGCTTCTGCAGCAGCAGCTTGCACAGGGCGACCCGACGGCGCTCCCCACCGGACAGGTTGGTGACGGGCAGGTCCGGCGGCGGGCAGCGCAGGGCATCCATCGCCTGCTCGAGCTGGTTGTCGAGGTCCCACGCGTCCGCGTGGTCGATCTGCTCCTGGAGCTTGCCCATCTCCTCGAGGAGTGCGTCGTAGTCGGCGTCCGGGTCGGCCATCTCGGCGCTGATCTCGTTGTAGCGGTCGAGCTTGGCCTTGATCTGGCCCGCCCCCTCCTCCACGTTGCCGAGGACTGTCTTCTCCTCGTTGAGCGGTGGCTCCTGGAGGAGGATCCCCACGGTCGCGCCGGCCGCGAGCCGCGCCTCGCCGTTGGACGGCTGGTCGAGTCCGGCCATGATCTTGAGGATGGTCGACTTGCCGGCGCCGTTGGGGCCGACCATGCCGATCTTCGCCCCGGGGTAGAAGGACATCGACACGTCGTCGAGGATGACCTTCTCGTTGTGCGCCTTGCGCGCCCGGGTCATGGTGTAGATGTACTCGGCCATGCGCAGAAGGCTATCTGCGATCGGCCGTGCGACCGAATCCGCCCGCCGTCGCCCCAGGCAGCGCACGACGGGCGTCTCCAGACCCTCAGCGCCGCGTCATGCAGCGGGCTCCTCCAGGCTGTAGTCGTCGGTCTCCGGGTCACCGGGGAAGTCGCCCGGCAGGTCACCGGGAAATCGAGCGGGCGGGCCTCCCGGGTAGCCGTCGTCCGCCACCGCCGGCGCGAGGCCATCGTGCACCTCACCGTTGGCGTCGACGTGGTGGGGTCGGCCCACCGAGTCTCCGGGCGCGCCGGCGCGACCGGCCTCGCTCCCTCTGCCCGCGGTGCCGTCCATCTCCTCGAGGGCCTTGCGGACCTCCTCGGAGGCGGTCGGGTCGAGGCCGAGGGCGGCTGCCTTGCTCAGGCGCAGGAACGAGGCCCTCCCCCACTTCAGGTCGTGCCCGATGTGGTCGGCCTCGATCTCGGAGGAGGTCCGGCTCACGCCGTCGCTGCCGAGATAGGTCTTCGTCGACAGGTTTCCCTCGACGATGACCGGCTGGCCCTTGCTCAGCGAGGAGGCGGCGTTTGCCGCCAAGGCGTTGAAGGCGATGACGTTGTAGAAGCTCGTGTCCAGGTCGAGGAACTTGCCGTCGCCGGTCCGTCGGTAGGGCGTCGTCCCGATGCGGAAGGTCGTGAACACACTGCCGTTTCGACCGGACCTGGTGATGGGCTCGTTCACGACGTTGCCGTGAACGGTGATGCGGGTCTCGTTCATGCTGCCTCCTCCTGCCGATGCCGGCGGGTCGCTCGCGACGGCTGCTGCAGTCGCGCACGACCACCGTGCCGGGGCGAGGGTGATCGCGCAGGCCTCGACGGCAGTCCTGTGGACGACGCGGCGTCCTGCGGAGGGTTGTGGACGGGTCCACCACAGCCCTCGGGCCGGTCAGCGCAGGACCGACTCGAGCTGTTCGCGCGTCTGCCGGTGCCGGTCGAGGACCTCGTCGATCGGGATGAGGATCCGCTCGTCGGCCACCTGGGAGACCGCGTCGGTGAGTCGCCTCCCGACCATCGACTTGCGGCGCCGGGCCCCCACCTTCGCCCACCACCGGGACAGGATGCCGAGGAGGAGTCCGGCCAGGACCCCGCCGACGAGCATGAGCAGCGGGACCGGCAGGATCCCCACGGTGGGCGTGTCGGGAGCCGGGATCTGGAGCAGCCCGAGCACCCACAGCCCGACGAGCCAGAGCAGGCCGAGCGCAGCGGTGATCCCGAGCACCCACTGGATGACGTTGACGAGCAGCCACCAGAGCGGTCGACGCGCCCGCAACGACGTGCCGACGATGGCCTGGTCGAGCGCATCGGAGAGAGAGCCGCCGCGGTCGTCCACGGCCTCCTCGACCGCCTGCGCCCACCTGACCGGGAGCCCGTCGGAGGCCTCTCGGACGAACCTGCGCGTGGCGATCTCGACGCCCGACGTCGCCGAGGCGCTCGGCGCGGGGATCGACGAGCGACCGAGCACTGCGCGCACGTCGGAACCGTCGATGTCGACGGGGATCGGCGGGCGGCCTCCCGTGCGGTCGAGGCGCAGCCGCCGCAGCGGGTCGGCCGCGAACCCGCGCGTCCACCTCGCGTAGAGCCACCCGGTGTGCGCGAAGGCCTCCCTTCGGTAGTCGCGGGCCACGGCGTCGAGGACGATCGGGACACCGGCTGCGCGGGCGAGCGACTCGTCGAGCTGGGTGCGGTCGAGCCGACCCACGTCGGCCTCTTCATCGGCGACGCCCTGCCGTAGCCGGCGCGCAGCCGCGACCACATCCGCGTTGAGTCGTTGCCGCGACGCGGCCTGCCCCGCAACGGCATTCGCCAGACGCTGCTTGAGCTCCGGAACTCCGGTCCCGGACGTGGCCGACGTGGCGAGGACTGCCGCGCCGCGGATGCCGTCGGCCTCCAGGAGCTTCGTGAAGTCCGCTCGCAGCGCCTTGACGGCCTCGACCTCGAGGCGGTCGGTCTGGTTGAGCACGGCGAGGGTGACCGCGTCGTGATGCGCCATCAGGGAGACGAACTCGTCGTGCAGTCGGGCGTCTGCGTACTTCTGTGGGTCGGTGACCCAGACGAACATGTCGACGAGCTCGAGAATGCGCTCGGCTTCGCGCCGGTGCGACAGCTCACGGGAGTCGAAGTCGGGCAGGTCCAGCAGGACGAGCCCGTCGAGGTCGACCGGCTCGGGGGGTCCGGTCGACACGGCGCGAGCGTCCGCCGAGCCATCGTCCGCACCAACTCCGGTGGCATCGTCGGCGCTGCGCCCCACCAGGTGACGGGCGTCCACGTGCAGCCAGTCGAGCAGCTCGGACGCGTCGGACGTCCCCCAGACCGCTGCGGTGGGCTTCGCCGTCGTGGGACGTCGCGCACCGATGGCCGAGACGGGCTCGCCCACCAAGGCGTTGAAGAGCGACGACTTGCCGCTGCCCGTTGCCCCGGCCAACGCGACGACGGTCTGGTCGCCTGCGATCGCCGACCGCTCGTGCGCCCGGTCGAGGACGCGTCGCGCGTCGTTGACGGCGGTGTCGTCGAGCTCCTCGGCGCCGGACATGAGCGCGAGCGACAGCGCCGCCGTGCGGTCCGCGAGCTCGGCAGCGCTGGGCGCCTTGACCTTGGCCTTGCCCATCCTGATGGGACTCATCGGGCCGACCTCACCTCCGCTGCCGCCTGCTCGAGCTCCGTGGCCTGACTGGTCCGCACCGCGAGGCCGGCCACGGCGTCGTCGTACCGTCTCCGTTCGGCCTCATAGAGGTCGGTGACCCTCTCGACGAGGCGGACTCGCGCCTGCCGGGCGAGCTCGCGCACCGCCTGGTCACCGAAGACGGCCTCGAGCAGCTTCTGACCCACGAGAGCGGTACCCCCTGCGATGCCGACCTCGGCACCCGTGATGCCGGCCGTGGAGGCGAAGGTGACGAGCATGAGGACGACGCCGAGCCCGTTGACGCCGTAGGCCATGATGCGGGCCGTCGTCCGCCGGTCGCGCCCCTCGTTGCGGACCATCTCGAGGATGTCGCCCTGCCAGTCCCGCACGAGGCGAGCCGTCTGGGCGTTGAGGTCCGGGCTGGACCGCAGCAGGCCGTCGGTCGTCGCGAGCAGGTGCGCGCCGCCGGGCAGCGTGCGCCAGGTCCGAGCCGTCTCGCTCGCCGCGAGGTCGGCACGGTTCGTCACGAGGGCCTCCACCCCTGTCTGGAGGGCCTCGCCCAGGTGCTCGGCCTTCGCCGGCTCGCCCTTGAAGAAGGCGGTCACCCGGTCACGGACGCGCGAGACGGTGGACTCGACCTGTCGGAAGAACTCGCCGGTGCCGACGAACTCCTGCCATCGGGCGAGGACCTCGCCTCGCAGGAGCGTCCCGTCGTGCATTCCCCGCTGCACCTGGGCGAGCCCCTCCTCGTACGTCGTCCGGGCGGCCACGACGAGCGCATCTGCCGCATCGACCTGGACCGCAGAGGCGTCCACCAGTGCAGCGGTGCGCGAGTCGAGGGAGGCCAGGGCCCCGGTGAGGGTCTGCCGCACGACCTCGGCGCGAGCCTGCGCATCGCCGGCGAGGGCGTCGAGCCAGTCGCGGAGGCGCTTCGTCTGGGCGGCCGGGAGCATGCCGTCCTCCAGCTGGGACTCGAGGACCGTGAAGATCGGTGCCTCGTGCAGCTCCTGCTGCCGAAGCATGGCCGCGAGGTGGGTCCGGATCTCCTCGAGGCTCTCGGCCGGGACCCGGTCGAGGACGACAGCCACCGCGGTCCCTCGCTCGGCCGCCTGGCGGAGGAGGTCCCACGGCACGGCGTCGGCGTAGCGGGCCGCAGTGGTGACGAAGAGCCAGAGGTCCGCGGCCGCCAGCAGCTCCGTGGCCAGGTCTCGGTTGGCCGCCACGACGCTGTCGATGTCAGGGGCGTCGAGGAGCGCCAACCCGGGCGCGATCGCGTCGGTGCCGACGAGGCGGACCGCGCCGGGCCCGTCGGAGGACGAGTGCTTCCCGGTGATCCTGGCGAGTCTCGGGAGGATGCGCTGGTTGGCGAACCACCTTGCGTCATCGGGGTGGTGGATCAGAACCGGCGAGCGGGTCGTCGGGCGCAGAACGCCGGGCAGGGAGACCTCTCGCCCGACGACGGAGTTCACGAGGGTCGACTTCCCGGCGCCCGTCGAGCCGCCGACGACCGCGAGCAGGGGCGCGTCGAGCGAGGAGAGTCGCGGGATCACGTAGTCGTCGAGCTGGTCGAGCAACCGCTCTCGCTCGGTGCGCGCCATGGCGACACCCGGCACGTCGATGGGCAGGGAGGCCCCATCGACCGCGTCGCGCAGCCGCGTGACGGCCGTGAGCAGCGGGTTGCTGCCCTCCCCTGAACTAGACACGCGCCTCATCCTCTCGTGTCCCCTCGGACCTATCAAAACTCATCAGTGGTGCGGTCGTGGAGGGACACGCAGGTCGTATGCCGCTGGGCCAGGTTTTGCTCCGACCGCCAGGGAGTGGGTGGCGGGGAGCTCGACGCCCTCGCGCCTATCATAGGAGCGCCCGACCCGGGCAAGCCCCTGTAGCTCAGTGGATAGAGCAAGAGCCTTCTAATCTCTTGGTCGCAGGTTCGAGTCCTGCCGGGGGCGCGATCGCGCGGCGGCGTCGGTGAGGTCGCTCAGGTGAAGAGCATGAACGCCTGTTCGGGCAGGTCCGGCAGGGCGCTGAGCAGCCAGGTCGCCGCAGCGCCGGACGTCACCAGGATCACGACGAGAACGGCCGCGCCCCAGCGGAGTCGGCTCATCGCCAGCGCGAGCAGGACCGCTGCCGGAGGTGCCGCCACGAAGACGAGGCGGATGGAGACCTGGAAGATCAGGACGGACTGGAGCAGGTAGAAGAGGAGAGCGGACGCCACCGCCGCGACCGGCAGGACGAGGTCCGGCCGAGCAACTCGCACCGCCCCGGCTTCTCGGCGACCTCGCAGGCGCGCCACGAGAACCGCGCCCACGACAGCTCCACAGAGGGCGAGGGACAGCACCGCGAGCGCCTTGATCGGCAGGGGCGCGCGGAGGCTGTTGCGGTAGTACTCGACGGGGACGAAGAGGTACGAGGTGATCTCGCTCGCGCGCGCCACCCACGCCGACACCGAGTCGACCGGCATCGGGGCGAAGCCGAAACCTGCCGACTGCACGGCCGACCCGCCGGTGAGGTCCCCGTAGAGCGACAGGTTGCGCACGAACCACCAGCCGGACGTCACGACGGCGCCGACGAGCACCGCGGCGGCTCGGGCCCAGCGCCGCCGGACGAGGCCAGGCCGGACGAGGACGGCAATGAGCACGGCAGGCAGGAGTGACACGGCCACCACCTTGGTGAGGACGGCCGCACCGATGACGACACCGATGGCGAGGTGGGCCAGTCCACCTCGGCCGCTCGCCTGGGTGCGAGCGGCCAGGACCAGGGCCAGGGCGCACAGCGTGATCGTCAGGTGGTCGTTCTGGACGGATCCGCTGATCCCGAGGAGCAGCGGGTTGAGCGCGATGAGCGCCGTCGCCGCCCAGGCCACGGGTTCGGAGGCTCGGAGAGCGCGGGCGAGCGCCAGCCCGAGGAGGACCAGGACGGGCGTCAGCAGGGTCCAGAAGAGGCGCACGCCGTGAAAGGCCTCCTCGCTCCCAGCCGCGCCGAAGAGGCTTCCGACCATGGCGGACAGCGCGTAGTAGACCGGCCCCATCTGCGCCTGGTAGGAGCTGCCCGGCTCCCCGATGACCGGCATCCGGCCGTGCTCGGCGTAGAAGGTGACGTTGTTCCAGTGAGCCGGCTCGTCGTAGGGCTGGCCGGGCGGAGTCAGCAGGGCGAAGCCGATCGACCCCGCGAGGGCCAGCGCGACCAGGGACGTCAGGACGGCGCTCCGGGAAAGCGTCGGCGAGGACCAGTGGTCCCTCATGCCACGGGCGTCCCGATGAAGTCCCTGCGGTGGGCGGTGATCGCTTCGAGGAGAACCAGCTCGCGTTGGGCCGCGTCCCGCTCAGCAGTGCCGTGCACCAGCCGGGACCGAAGCAGTGCAAGGTCGCTGGCGCTGTCCTGGAAGGCATCCATGGAGCGTTGCGCCGCGGGGCCGCCGCGGCGCCGGGCCCATCCTCGGGCCGCCCGCCGAGTCCCCAGGTGCGAGAGCATCCCCACCTCCGCGTGGGTGAGCCAGCCTGCGTCGGCATAGGGCGAGAGGTACTGCCCGATGAGGCGCCCCTCGCGGCGCCGCAGCCAGACGAGGAACACGATGAAGCCGATGAAGAGCGGGACCTGATAGGTGATGTAGGCCGTGAGGAAGCCCTCGATGCCGGCGATGGCGGAGAGGTTCCACCCGCCGTGGAGCAGGACCGCGGAGACCCAGCCGCCGATGATCGCGACGGTCCGCACGGTGGCGCTCCGGGTGGAGACGGCGATCCCGATCCCGATGCCGATGAGCGATGTGAAGAGGGGGTGCCCGAACGGGCCCATCAGCCCTCTGACGATGAACGTCGCGGTGAGGCCCTCGTTGCCCATCTCGGTGTAGGCCTGGCCGAGGTAGAGGATGTTCTCGCTGAAGGCGAAGCCGGCGCCGATGAGCCCGGCGTAGACGATCCCGTCGATGATGCCGTCGAACTCGTGCCGGCGCAGGAGGTAGAGGAGGAAGATGCCGAGGCCCTTGAGCGTCTCCTCGGTGATCGGAGCGAGGTAGACCGCACCCGTGGCGAAGGGGTCGACCCAGTGGGCCTCGACGAGGAGCGTGAGGCCGAGCGTGTTGAGCCAGAAGGCGCCGACCACGGCGATGAGCGCGCCCCAGAGGAAGGCGGCGACGAGGTAGCGGACGGGTTCGGCCTCGTAGCGGTCGAGCCAGAGGTACGTCGGCACGATGATGACCAGGGGGATGAGGGCCATGAGACCGGCCAGGACGGCGACGCGCGCCTCCAGCTGGGCGCCGATGATCCCGAGCAGGATGAGCAGCGCGACGAGGAGCAGGGTGGCGGCGACGCCGATGGTGAGGATCCTGCGGAGCATCGGCCGCCACGTGGGGTTCGGCTCACGGCTCCACTCGCGGGCCTCCAGCCGCTCCAGCTCTCCTGCGGGATCCCCTGGACTCATGACGGCAGGCTAGTGCAGGACCCGATCCTCCGGCGCCTCTATGGTGGACCGGTGACGACGACGAACGACGCGACCAACCAGCGCGCCACCTCCGACCGAATCATCTGGATCGACTGCGAGATGACGGGTCTGTCCCTCCGTGCAGATGCGCTCGTCGAGGTCGCTGCGCTGGTCACCGACTTCGAGCTGACGGTGCTCGGTGAGGGCGTCGACGTGGTCATCAAGCCGCCGGCCGCGGCGTTGGAGCAGATGGACGAGTTCGTCCGCGACATGCACACCACGTCGGGGCTGCTCGACGAGCTGGACAGCGGCGTCACCCTGGCGGAGGCGGAGGCACTCGTCCTCGACTACGTCCGCAGCTTCGTCCCCGAGCCGCGGAAGGCCCCGCTGGGGGGCAACAGCGTCGCGACCGACCGTGGGTTCCTCTCTCGCGACATGCCCGACCTCGAGGCGCACCTCCACTACCGGATCATCGACGTGTCCTCGATCAAGGAGCTGTCCCGCCGGTGGTACCCACGCGTGTACTTCAACGCCCCCAGGAAGTCCGGTGGCCATCGCGCGCTGGCCGACATCAAGGAGTCCATCGCGGAGCTGAGGTACTACCGCGAGGCGGTGTTCGTGCCCCAGCCGGGTCCGGACAGCGCGACCGCGAAGGCACTCGCTGAGGGACACGTCGTCGAGCACTGACGAGCACTGACCAGCACTGACCAGCACTGACGAGCACTGACCCGGGGCGCGCGCCGGTCCCGGTCGGGGGTGTCACGAGCACCCCTTCGGAGGCTGTACGATTGGCGTCGCTGTCTGCAGCGACTTGGTGGGTGTAGCTCAGCTGGTAGAGCACCTGGTTGTGGTCCAGGTGGTCGCGGGTTCAAGTCCCGTCACTCACCCCAGATGATCCCCGCACGTGACCTCACGAGCGGGGATCCTTTCTTTCCGGGCCGTATGCCGCTGAGCTCGTTCCGTCCGCCGGTCCCTTGAGCGCCTCCCGGGGTCGCGGCCGGTCACGACCGCGGCATGGGCCAGAATGGGCCCGTGATGCTCGGGAAGAAGCGGATGCAACGAGTCACGGTCGGAGTCCTCATCGGGCTCGTCATCGTGAGTCTCGCGTTGACCCTCGTCGGTGGCGCCCTGGCTGCGGCTCCCGGGGCAGGAGCCGCGCGGCCGCAGGCCGGGGCCTGGGCCGTGGACGAGCAGGCCACCACTCCCGGTCTTCCGGGTGTCGTCAGCAGCGGGGATCCCAGACCGGTGACGGAGACCCCGCAGGGGACCTCCACCCAGGTCACCGACGAGGAGCACATCGGGGGCCTGCTGGCCTACATCGCCTTCATGCTCGGCGGGGTGCTGCTCCTGGTCCGGGCGAGGCGCCGCGAGCGCCGCGAGAGGGCGGCCTCCCAGGGGTCCGAGTCGATTTTGTCGGCCCAATGACTGCCTGCTAATGTTTCCCCTCGTTGCGCCGCTAGCTCAATTGGCAGAGCAAGTGACTCTTAATCACTGGGTTCGGGGTTCGAGTCCCTGGCGGCGCACTTGTCCAGCAGCACCAAGGGCCCCGGCGACACTGTCTCCGGGGCCTTTGCCATGCCCCCGCCATGCCGCACAGGCTCCTCCAAGGTCTCGTCCATAGGGTGCACCCTGTGACTCCTGGCCCCACCGACACCAGCCTCTTCCTCGAGGTCAACGGCTTCGCCCAACGCACCGGCTGGCTCCACACTCCGATGGCCCTCTTCGCGCGCTACGGAATCCTCCTCTTCGGCGCGCTCCTCGTCGCCGGCTGGTTCGTCGCGCGCCGGGGTGGGTTCGGACGGATGGCCGCGCTCGTCTGGGCCGGCCTGGGCACCCTGGTGGCGGTAGCCGTGAACCAGCCGCTCGTCCGGTTCTTCCACGAGACCCGTCCGTACCAGGGGCTGCACCAGATTCTCGTGCTCGCCCAGCCGACGACCGACTTCGGCTTCCCCAGCGACCACAGCACCGTGGCGGGGGCCGTGACGGCCGGGCTGTTCCTCGTCGACCCGCTCCTGGGCTGCGTGTCGCTCGTGCTCGCCCTCGTCATGGCCTTCTCCCGGGTCTACATCGCCGCCCACTACCCGTACGACGTCGTCGCCGGCCTGGCGGTCGGCGCAGCGGTGGTGCTCCTCGGGCACCTGGTGGTCCGCAGGGCACTGACGCATCTCGTCGCCCTGCTGGCCGGAACGCGCCTGCGCCCGTTGGTCACCGACATCGGTGCGCCGGGCGAGGCGCAGGTATGAGCTGGTACCACCCGACCACCCTGCTCGACAGGGTCTTCGAGGGCGGCATCATCATCAAGGGGGTCACCGGGCTGCTCGAGCTCACCGGCGGGCTGTTGCTGCTCTTCGTGAGCCCGGCGCAGCTGCACGACTTCATCGCGCTCGTCACCCAGCGCGAGCTGCTCGAGGACCCGAACGACCGGGTCGCCAACCTGCTGCTCCAGGCCACGTCCCACTTCACCGCCGGCGGCCACGTCTTCGCGATCGCGTACCTGTGGATCCATGCCGTCATCAAGCTGGTCGCCGTGATCGGGATCCTCAAGAACCAGCTGTGGGCCTATCCGTTCTCCCTGGTGACCCTGGGGCTGCTGATGGTCTACCAGACGTACTCCATCGTCTTCGTCACGGTGTCCGTCGGCATGGTCCTGCTCACGATCTTCGACGTGTTCATCCTGTGGCTCATCTGGCGGGAGTACGGGAAGGTCAGGGACGAGACACGGACAGCCCCGGTCGCAGGGGTGTCCGCGAGCTGAGGATGCCTGGGGCCACCCGTTCGGCCTGACGAACGCCGCCACCCCGGGAGCCTGCCCGCCCTGGTGACCCGGCCCAGCGGCATACGCCGGGTGGGGTCGTCGGTGCGCCGACTACAGGTAGAGGCCGGTCTGACCGTCCTCCACGCGGGAGGCAGCGACGGCGTGGATGTCGCGTTCGCGCAGGAGGGCATAGTCATGTCCTTGGAGCTCCACCTCGGCCCGCTCCTCGGGGTCGAGGTGGACCCGGTCCCCGAGCGTGACCTGGCGGACGTTGGGCCCGGTGGCGACGACCTCCGCCCACACGAGGCGCTTGCCGACGGTGGCGGTGGCCGGGATCAGGATGCCACCCCGCTGCGTCGCTCACCCTCGTGCTCGAGGCTGACGAGGAGCCGGTCGTGAAGCATGCGGATCGGCAGCCGGGCGGCTGCCGATCCGCTCGTCGACGTGCTCTTGCCCATGGGGGGTGCTGGCCTCCCGGACCGGGGGCTCAGCGGTGCCGACGTCGGCGGATCAGCCCGGCGACGACGACCAGGGCGACGGCCGCGGCGACGACCGCGCCGATCCGCTCGACACGCAGGTCGCCCTCGGGCGTGTGGGTGGCCTCGTTCAGCTTCAGCTTGAGGCTCTGCGCCTGGCGCTGGGCGATGACCTGGGGCTGCGCCCGGTACGCCAGCTCGTTGACGGTCCCCTCGAGACGCGCGCGGGCCGCCTCGATGTCCTTCTCGATTCGTGCGGTGTCGGTCATGACGCTTCCTTTCGGCAGGCTGGTGACGACTCTAGTCGGGCCTCTACCCCACTGGGCTCAGGCGACCAGGCCGAGGTCGCGGCGCAGCTTGGCGACGTGACCGGTCGCCTTGACGTTGTAGAGGGCGTGCGACACGACGCCGTCCTCGTCGATGACGAACGTCGAGCGGATGACCCCCTCGACCGTCTTGCCGTAGAGCTTCTTCTCGCCGAAGGCACCGTAGGCCCGGTGCACGTCGAGCGACTCGTCCGAGAGGAGGGGGATGGTCAACGCATCACGCTCGCGGAACCTGGCCAGCTTGGTGGGCTTGTCCTTGCTGATGCCGATGACCTCGTACCCACCCTGGCGGAGCGACTCGAGCGACTCACTGAAGTCGCACGCCTGCTTGGTGCACCCCGGCGTCATGGCCGCCGGGTAGAAGTAGACGATCACCTTGCGGCCGCGGAAGTCGCTCAGGCTGACGGACTCTCCGGTGTCATCGGGAAGCGTGAAGTCCGGTGCCTGGTCGCCGGGCTCGAGTCGGTCGCTCACGGGGTCTCCTTCGTCGGATCGTTCTCCAGAGTGCGGACGGCGGGACTCGAACCCGCACGCCGAGGCACAGGAACCTAAATCCTGCGTGTCTACCAGTTCCACCACGTCCGCCTGGGGCTCTTCCGGGGCCTTCCGTGGCCTTCCGGGGCAGTGCCGGAGCCCAGCCTAGTTCCCTACGCTGGGGGCATGCGTCACCAGGTGAGCACGGGCAGTGCGTGGGAGAGTGTGGTCGGGTACTCGCGTGCAGTGCGGGTCGGGGACACGGTTCACGTCGCTGGGACGACTGCAGTTCGCGACGGAGAGGTCGTCGGGGTGGGCGACGCCTACCGGCAGGCCACGGTCGCCCTGGAGATCGTCGTCGCCGCCCTGGCCGAGCTCGGCGCTTCCCCGGCGGACGTCGTGCGCACGAGGATGTTCGTCACCGACATCACGCGCTGGGAGGAGGTCGGGCGGGCGCACGGAGAGGTCTTCCGCGATGTCCGGCCGGCGACGTCGATGGTCGAGGTGGCTGCGTTGATCGAGCCGGACCTGCTCGTCGAGATCGAGGCGGATGCCGTCATCTCGCGCGCGGAGTCGTAGACCCGGCCCAGGGTGGCCAAGCCGCACGAGCGCGCCGGTCAGTCGACGCGCACCGTGATGGTGTGGAGCCCTTCCGCGCCGTCGGGAGCGGGAGGGCGTTCGACGGCCGACTGCTCGTTTCCCTCGAGGTCGCGGGCACGGACACGCAGCGTGTGGCTACCCGGCTGTGCGTCCCACTGAAAGACCCACTGGCGCCAGGCGTCGATGCTCGCGTCGGTGGCGAGCGTTGCTGCGCCCCAAGGCCCGTCGTCGACCTGGACGTCGACCGAGGAGATGCCGTGATGCTGTGCCCACGCCACCCCCGCCACGGCGACCCGGCCAGCGGCCACCGTCGCACCGGACCGAGGGACATCGATCCGCGATGACGTCTTGACGGGTCCCTCAGCGGACCAGCCGCGCGGGGTCCAGTAGCCGACGTCCTCGGCGAAGGTGGTCACCCTGAGCTCGGTCACCCACTTGCAGGCGGAGACGTAGCCGTAGAGTCCGGGCACGACGAGCCGCACCGGGAAGCCGTGCTCGAAGGGAAGGGGCTCTCCGTTCATCCGGACGGCGAGGAGCGCGTTGCGGTCGTCGGTCAGCGCCCCGAGAGGGGTTCCACACGTCCACCCGTCGGCGCTCGTCTGCAGGACCATGTCGGCTCCCGGCCGCGGGCCGGCCAGGGCGAGCAGCTCGCGCACCGGCCACCCGGTCCACACGGCGTTGCCGATGAGGTCGCCACCGACCTCGTTGGACACACAGGCCAAGGTCACCAGGGCTTCTCGCATCGGCTTGCCCTGCAAGGCGTTCCAGTCGAGCTCCACCTCACGCTCGACCAGGCCGGTGACTTTCAGCCGCCAGTCCTCCGCGGTGAGTCGTGGGACGACGATCGCGGTGTCGATCCGGTAGAAGTCGTCGTTGGGGACGATGAAGGGGGCCGCCCCGGGAACCCGCAGGTCCGATCCGGCGGGAACCTCGAGCGTCGTCGCCCTGGCCGGCTCCCGGGCGAGCGCCTCACGGGAGGCGGTCGCCTCCACGGAGTCGCCCCCCAGCCACGTTCCCACGTATGCCGCTGAGCCGCCTACCGCGGCGCCGAGCAGCAGGCGCCGTGCCGGGTTCGCGGCCCCCCGGGCTGCGCCGCCGAACGAGGAGCGGCTCAGGAACCAGAGGCCGGCCACCGTGCCGAGGACGGTCGGCACCACGTCGGCGACCGAGGCGTCGGGTCGGGAGAGGACCGCCGCGACACCCACGGCCCCGAGCAGCGAGAAGGCGACGAGGGCCGGGCGCATCCGGGTCCGCGCGAGGAGGCCGATCGATGCACACAGGATGCCGAGGACCACGACGACGCCGACGAGGAGGGCGCGTTTGTCGTTGGTGCCGAAGGCGGCGATGGCGACGTCCTTGAGCCACGGAGGGGTCCGGTCGACGAAGGCGCCACTGACGGCTGCGACCGGAGCCGGCACCCCGGTGGCCGCCCCGACCTGCTGCTGCACGCCCGCGACGAGGGTGGCCAGCCCGACGGACAGCAGGCCGGCGACCAGCCCGTGCGCGGCCGCGAGAGCGCTCGCGCCTCGCGCCGGGACGCCGGCCGGTCCGTCTGCCGTCGGGCTCGTCGAGCTCATGGCCGGAGCAGCTCCCTCAGCCGCGGAACGAGCGCGCGGAACGCGAGGTAGCGGTGCGACACGACGTTCTTCTCCTCGGGTGAGTACTCCGCCAGCGTCCGCTGCTGCGTCGCGTCGTGCTGCCCGTCCGGGACGAAGATGGGGTCGTAACCGAAGCCGCTCGTGCCCCGTGGCTCCCGACCGACCTTGCCCGGGAAGCGGCCCACCTCGACCGCGGTCCGGCCGTCCGGCAGCACCAGCGCGGCCGCACAGACGAAGGCCGCCCCCCGGTGCTCGTCGCGCACATCGCTCAGCTGGGAAAGCAGCAGCTCGAGGTTCGCGCGATCCACGCCCGGGCCTGTGGCTCCTGACCAGCGGGCGCTGAAGATGCCCGGGGCCCCGCCCAGCACGTCCACGGTCAGACCCGAGTCGTCCGCCAGCGCCGGCAGGCCGGTCGCATCGGCGGCGGACTGGGCCTTGAGCACGGCGTTGGCCGCGAAGGTGACCCCGTCCTCCACGACGTCAGGGGCGTCGGGGAACTCGTCGAGGCCGACGATCTCGAGGTCGAGCTGGGTGCAGACATCGGAGAGGATCTCGCGCATCTCCTCCACCTTGTGGTGGTTGCGCGTGGCCAGAACGAGCTTCGTCACGAGGCCGCCCCCTCTGCTCCCGAGGCGAGGGCTGCCTGCTGGACGGCGGTGAGGTCGGCACAGCCCTGCGCCGCCAGCTCGAGCAGCTCATCCAGCAGCGCCCGGTCGAACGGGTGGCCCTCAGCGGTTCCCTGGACCTCGATGTACCGACCATCACCCGTCATGACGACGTTCATGTCGGTCTCGGCAGTCGAGTCCTCGGGGTAGTCGAGATCGATCACCGCCTGTCCTCCGACGATCCCCACGGACACGGCGGCCACGGAGCCGACCAACGGCTGGGCGCCCTTGGCGATGAGCCCCTGGCTCCTCGCGTACTCGATGGCGTCGGCCAACGCCACCCAGGCACCGGTGATCGCGGCGGTGCGGGTGCCACCGTCGGCCTGGAGGACGTCACAGTCGAGGACGATGGTGTTCTCCCCCAGCGCTTTCGTGTCGATCACCGCCCGCAGGCTGCGACCGATGAGTCGCGAGATCTCGTGGGTCCGCCCGCCGATCCGTCCCTTGACGCTCTCGCGGTCCGAGCGGGTGTTCGTGGCGCGGGGCAGCATCGCGTACTCCGCCGTGACCCAGCCCGTCCCCTTCCCCTTGAGCCAGCGAGGCACTCCCTCGGTGAAGGAGGCGGCGCACAGGACCCGGGTCCGGCCGAACTCCACGAGGACACTGCCCTCGGCGTGGTCGAGCCAGCCCCGGGTGATCCGGACCTCCCGCGTCTCGTGGGGGGCCCGGCCGTCATGTCGTGTCGCAGTCATGCCCCTGAGGCTAGCCATGCGTCAACGGTAGGTCGCGGGCCGTCCACCCGCCCCGCCACGCGCCCTGAGGTCACCGAACCGTAAGACCGAGCCCAGCGGCATACGGAGACGTCGTCAGATGGCGTAGGTGGCACCCGGCTTGGCGAGCTCCACCTGACCCGGCCACACTGCGGCCGCCTGAGCCCGGCACTGCTCCGGGTCGTTCCACGAGGGCAGGTGGGTCAGCATCAGCCGCTGGACTCCCCCGGCTCGGACCGCGGCCTCCGCGGCGCGACTGCCGGACAGGTGGATCCCGCGGATCTCGTCACGCCCGTCGACGAACGCGGCATCCGCGAGAGCGAGGTCGGCCCCGGTGAGGAGCGGTGTCAGGGAGTCGCACAGGTCGGTGTCGCCCGTGTAGGCGAGGACCCGCCCGTCCGCCTCCACGCGGAACCCGTAGGCCTCGATCGGGTGCTCCACCCGGACGGGCGTGATCGTGAACGGACCGACGACGATCGGCTCGCGGTCGCGGATCGTGCGGAAGTCGAAGACGCCGGGGACGTCCTCGATCTCCTCGTTGCCGTAGGCCCGGGCCAGGTGGTCGCCCGTGCCCACTGGGCCATAGGCCGGCAGCCCTTGGCGGCCCGAGCCGCCCGGGACGTACTTGAGCATGACGTACAGACCGCACAAGTCGATGCAGTGGTCGACGTGCAGGTGGCTGACCAGCACGGCATCGACCGTGAGCGGGTCGAGGTGCCGCTGCAGGTGGCCGAGGGCACCATTGCCCAGGTCGAGCACGATGCTCCACGTGCGGCCCTCGTGCTCGCTGCGCACGAGGTAGCTCGACGCAGGCGAGTCAGGCCCCGCGAACGATCCGGAGCAGCCGACGATGGTGAGGTCCACGCAACGAGCCTAGGTCTCACGCCCGCCGACCACTCGCGACTCGCGCGTCGGGTGTGTCACATGACCCGTCCTGCCCCCGGCCCGCTGACGTGCCCGGGTCAGTCCTCGCCCATGAGGGACTGGGTGAGTGTCTCCTGCAGCCAGGTGAGGAAGTCGTACCACGCCATCGCGTAGCCGAGCGGGTCGTCGTCGTCCATGACCTCCATGGCCGCATGGAGCCGCTCCGCGTCCTCCTCCGTGCGCATCCCCATCCGCTCGCCGAGGAGCAGCCGGACGTCGGTCAGCGCCATCAGGAAGGCGGGCGCCTGCGCCGCGTCGAGCTCGACCCGGTCACCCGAGGCCTGGGCGAGCCGCTCCATCGCCACGTCGAGGTTCGCGCTCTTGCGCTGGCGCAGTCCCTCCTCGGTCAGGCGACGGAACTCCGCCGCGACCGCGTCATCGCCGCGATGGGCATCAGGGAGCAGCCGGTCCAGGGCGGGATCGCGCTCCTGGCCCGGACCCGGCTCCGGCTCCTCCCCGTCGCCGGCCGCGCCACCGGTCTGGTCCTCGTGGGCCACCGACACCCCCATCGAGGCGACGAGGTCGGCGAAGGCGTCGCCGGTCGACTCCACCTCCGGCGACAGCACGGTGCGGGTCTGCTCCATGAGGCCGTGGACCATGAAGCGCTCGGTCTCGTCGAGGAGCGCAACATGGCGTCCACCCTCGGGCAGGAAGGCGCGGGCCATCACTCGTCCTTCTCGAACGTCGCCCAGAGGCCGTAGCCCTGCAGGGACTCGGCGTCGCGTTCCATCGACTCGCGTGGTCCGCTCGACACGACCGCGCGACCCTTGGTGTGGACGTCCATCATCAGCTTCTCAGCCTTGGGCCGCGGGTAGCCGAAGTAGGACTCGAACACCCACGTCACGTAGCTCATGAGGTTGACCGGGTCGTTCCAGACGATGGTGACCCAGGGAAGGTCCGGGGCCACGACCTCGTCGGTCTCCGTCGCCTCCTCCGTCTCGGGGCTGCGGACCGGCGCCACCGGTGCGAGGGACATGCTCGTCGACATCACCCAACCACCCTATGGCCGCCCGTCCTCCGGCCACGCACGGAGCGGGACCGTAGGCTGGCCACCGTGAGCACCGCACTGCTGACCGACCACTACGAGCTGACCATGGTGCAGGCTGCGCTGGCCTCGGGCGAGGCCCACCGCAGGTGCGTCTTCGAAGCCTTCTCGCGTCGCCTGCCCGACGGGCGCCGCTACGGCGTCGTCGGAGGCACCGGGCGGTTCCTCGAGGCGTTGGAGCACTTCCGCTTCGGCGACGACGAGCTGCGCTTCCTCGCCGACGCCCGGGTCGTCGACCGGGAGACGATCGACTGGCTGGGGAGCTACCGGTTCAGCGGGAGCATCAGCGGCTACGCGGAGGGCGAGTGCTACTTCCCCTACTCCCCCGTCCTCGTCGTCGAGTCCACGTTCGCCGAGGCCGTCCTCCTCGAGACCCTGATCCTCTCGATCCTCAACCACGACACGGCGATCGCCTCGGCCGCCTCACGGATGACGTGCGCCGCCGGCGATCGACCCTGCATCGAGATGGGGTCGCGACGCACCCAGGAGGAGTCGGCCGTGGCGGCCGCCCGAGCCGCCTACATCGCGGGTTTCCAGGCCACCAGCAACCTCGAGGCCGGGCGTCGCTACGGGGTGCCCACGGCCGGGACGGCCGCGCACGCGTTCACGCTGCTCTACGACTCGGAGCGGGAGGCCTTCACCGCTCAGGTCGAGTCGCTCGGCAAGGGCACGACGCTGCTCGTCGACACGTACGACGTCAGGGCAGCGGTCGAGCTCGCCATGGAGATCGCCGGCCCGCAGCTCGGTGCGGTGCGGCTCGACTCGGGCGACCTGCTCATCCAGGCGCAGGAGGTCCGCGCCCAGCTCGACGCGGCGGGCAACACCGGGACGCGGATCATCGTCACCTCCGACCTGGACGAGCACGCCATCGCGGCGCTCGCGGCCGGTCCGGTGAGCGGCTACGGCGTGGGCACGGCCCTCGTCACGGGATCGGGAGCACCGACGGCGTCCATGGTCTACAAGCTCGTCCAGCGCGAGAACGGCGCCGGTGAGATGGAGAACGTCGCGAAGAAGAGCAAGGACAAGGCCTCCGTGGGCGGTCGCAAGTGGGCGCTTCGACGGCTCAACGCGCGGGGCGTGGCCGAGGCCGAGGTGATCGGGGTGCGGGAGCGCCCCCGGGACGACGGCAACGACCGGCCGCTCATGGTCGAGCTCGTCCTCGACGGCGACGTCGTGAACCACCAGGACATCCACGAGGCGCGGGCGCGGCACGCCGCCTCCCGGGCCGAGCTGCCCCGCGCCGCCACCCAGCTGTCCCGCGGTGAGCCCGTCATCCCCACGATCTACGAGGAGGGCTGAGCGATGTCCCCGCAGACGACTCCCGGCGGAGGCCGTGGCCGACGCAAGGCACTCATCATCGTCGACGTCCAGAACGACTTCTGTGAGGGAGGATCGCTCGCGGTCCCCGGGGGAGCCGAGGTGGCCCGAGAGATCTCGACGCACGTTGCCGACCACCGTGACGACTACGACGTCGTCGTCGCCACGGCCGACTGGCACGTCGACCCCGGCAGCCACTTCTCTGCCGCGCCCGACTACGTCGACTCGTGGCCCGTCCACTGCGTGGCCGCGAGCCCTGGCTCCGACTTCCATCCCGACCTCGCTCCGGCGCTTCACGCCGTTCAGGCGGTCTTCCGCAAGGGCGAGCACGCGGCCGCCTACAGCGGCTTCGAGGGCCGCAGCGACGACGTCGCACAGGCGCCGCTCGCGGACTGGCTCACCGAGCGCGGTGTGTCCGACGTCGACGTCGTGGGGATCGCCACCGACCATTGCGTGCGGGCCACGGCACTGGACGCCCGACGGGAGGGTTTCGCGACGACCGTCCTGCTCGGCCTCACCGCGGGCGTGGCGCGGAGCACCACGGAGGCAGCTCTGACGCAGCTCGACGAGGCCGGCGTCCGCCTGCTCGGAACGCCGGTCCTCGCCGACTGATCAACGGCTGCGTTCGACCCACAGCAGCTCAGTGGACCCCAGTGGGGAGCGACGTCCGGGGAGAAGCAGTCCCGGCAGAGTCCGGGTCAGCGCAGCACGGCCGCCAGTGCCCGGGCCGCGCGCTCGAGGCGCGGCTTGGCCGTGGCCGGGTCGATCGGGCCGAGGGCGACAACCCCGACGGAGGCCTCGACCACGCGCTCCGGCTCGCGGCCCTCGCTGACCGGCGGGAGGACGGGCAGCGCCAGGCCGTGCGCGCCGGGCTGGATCTCGCCGCCGGAGACGACGAGGTCGGACGACCCGGAGCGACCGGCGAGGATGGCCCGGCCCGCCGCCCCGAGGTGGAGTGGGTGCCGGGCACCCGAGCGGTAGGCCACGTGGAAGTCGGTCCACGTCGGCTCGACGACGACGAGGGCCAGCGCCTCGTCGCCCTCCGCCACCGTGAGGTGCGCCGTGGCCCCGACCGCATCGGCGAGCTCCTGGAGGATCGGTCGGGCCTCGGACCGGACGAGCGGTCGGATCGCCGCAGCCAGCCGGCTGACACCGAGGCCGAGACGGACCCGCCCGTTGGCTCGGCGGGCGACGAGATGGTGGGCCTCGAGGGCGGTGACGAGGCGATAGACGACAGGACGGCCGACGCCGAGCTCAGCCGCGAGCTCCGTGATGGTCAGCCCACCGCCGAGGTCAGGCCGAGCGAGCAGCTCGAGCAGCTGGATCCCCCGGTCCAGGGTCTTCGAGCTCTCCGGTCCCCGGGAGGCACGCCCTCCCGGCGACGCAGCCGACCCGGAACCCGCGTCGGCTGGGTCAGCAGTGCGGCCCGAATCGTCCATCAGCCCTCGGAGTGGGCCGCGCCGGGGCCCGGCGCACCGCCTCGCGGGCGCCCGGTCGCACGCGACCACGAGAGGGCGTAGACCCCGTCATCGGCGGCGACACCGGCCTCACCGAGCTCCAGCGGCCGGAAGGTGTCGACCATGACCGCCAGCTCGTCGAAGTAGTCCACGCCGATCGAGCCCTCGGTCGCCCCCGGTTGCGGACCGTGCGCGTGGCCCCCCGGGTGGACCGAGATGGAGCCGCGACCGATGCCGGACCCCTTGCGCGCCTCGTAGTCGCCGTCGACGTAGAACATGATCTCGTCGCTGTCGACGTTCGAGTGGTAGTAGGGCACCGGAATCGCCAGCGGGTGGTAGTCGACCTTGCGCGGGACGAAGTTGCAGACGACGAAGTTGTATCCCTCGAAGACCTGGTGCACCGGCGGCGGCTGGTGGACCCGGCCCGTGATCGGCTCGAAGTCGCGGATGTCGAAGACGTACGGGTAGAGGCACCCGTCCCACCCCACGACGTCGAGGGGGTGGAAGGGCAGCGTGTGGACGGTGCCGACGATGCCGCCGGGACCGTGCCCCCGGTGTTTGATGTACACCTCGGTCTCCTCGTCGGCGGCCGCGCCGACATCCTCTGCGAGCAGCGGCCCCTCCGGCCCCCTGAGGTCGCGCTCGCAGTAGGGCGCGTGCTCGAGGAGCTGGCCGAACCGGCTGAGGTAGCGCTTCGGCGGCGTGATGTGGCTGTTCGCCTCGATGCAGTACGCCCGAAGCGGGTTCGCGGGGTCGTCGACCGGCAACCACCGGTGGGTGGTGGCCCGCGGGATGATGACGTAGTCGCCCTCGCTGACGTCGAAGGCCCCGAACACGGTCTCGACGCGGCCGGCCCCACGCTCGACGTAGACACACTCGTCGCCGATGGCGTTGCGGTACCACGGGCTGGGTCGGGCCGCGACGGCGTACGAGATCCGGACGTCGCCGTTGCCCAGGACGAGTCGACGGCCGGTCACGACGTCGGTGGCGGCCACCGCGGCCTCGTCGAAGAGGTCGTGCAGCTTGAGGTGCCGCGGGGTGAGCGGATGGTTCGGCGTCGTCGACTGGTCCGGCACGTCCCACACGCGTGAGGCCGAGACCGTCGAGGGGATGTTGCGGTGGTAGAGCAGGGACGAGTCGGACGAGAACCCTTCCTCCCCCATGAGCTCCTCGTAGTACAGCTCACCGTCATCGCGACGGTGCTGCGTGTGTCGCTTCGGCGGGATGTTCCCGGCTGCTCGGTAGAACGCCATCTCTCCCTCACTGTGCTTCCGACGCTGTGCCCCCGACGTCCTCGCGTCCGTTTTGCGGACGCGAGCGTCTCTCCATTGACACATTGGAGTACGCTCCCCGACATGTCAAGGTCGAGCGGATTCCCTCACCAGGCGCGGATCTTCGACCACCTCGTGGACGACGCCGCGGTCTTTCCTCCCGGGCTGGCCCCGGCCGACGTGGCGGTCCGTGAGCACCTCGATCGAAGAGACGGGCCGTATGCCGCTCAGCTCGGTCCGCTCCTCCTGCCGGCGTCCGCGGCGGCTGAGGTTGCCGCCCTCGTCGCTCCCGACCCTCGTGCGAGCGAGCGTCCGCTGCGGGTGGGCCTCATCGTCCGACCGGGAGGATCCCTCGATCCGCTGGTCGAGGGGGTCGACCTGCTCCGCGACGAGCCCGCCGTTGCCGTTGCCAGCGTGGACGTGGGCTGGGGCGACGACTGGCGTCGCACGATGGACCTCCGGGTGCCCGTGGTCGTCGAGGTGGGCGTCGGCGCCGAGCAGCAGGCGGCGCTGGACGACATCGCCCGCGCCGTCGACGACGGTGCGGATGTCCGGGCCAAGTTCCGCACCGGCCAGACCCCGACGTGGGCGTGGCCCGACGAGGCCACCCTGGCCGGGTTCCTCGACGCGACGGTCCTGCGCGGTCTCTCGTTCAAGCTCACGGGCGGGCTGCACCACGTCGTGCGCGGCGAGTACGCCGACGAGGCGATGCACGGGCTGCTCAACGTCCTCGTCGCAACCCACGACGCCCTCGACGGCGCGGAGGCCCCCGACCTCGCGGAGCTCCTGGCCGCGACCGACGTGGAGCACCTCGTCCGCCGCGTCACCGCCCTCGACGACCAGGATGTCGACCGACTGCGTGCCTCGTTCACCGGCTTCGGCTGCTGCGGCGTCCTCGATCCCCTGACCGAGCTCGAGGCCCTCGGCCTCCTTCCCGAAAGGACCACTGCGTGAGCACGTGGCTCGACCTGCCCGCCGACCACCCCTTCGGGGTCCACAACCTGCCCTACGGCGTATTCTCGCTCGACACCGGGAGGCGGCGGGTCGGGGTCCGGATCGGTGACCTGGTGCTCGACGCGGGCCCGGTCGCCGCCGGCGACGGCGACCGGGGGGCCGGTGGCGTCTCGCACCTCGCGACCGCGTGGCAGACCCCGAGCCTCAACGCGTTCCTCTCGCTGGGGCGGCCGGCGTGGACGGCTGCCCGCGCCTGGCTGACCGAGCTGCTCACCGACGAGCGGCACCGCGCAACGGTGGAGCCGCACCTGCACCCTCTCGGTGACGTCACCCTCCACCTGCCCCTGGCGGTGGCCGACTACGTCGACTTCTACGCCAGCGAGGACCACGCGTCCAACGTCGGCCAGATCTTCCGACCCGACAATGCGGCCCTGCCCCCCAACTGGAAGCACCTGCCCATCGGCTACCACGGCCGCTCCGGGACCGTGGTGGTGTCCGGCACGGACGTCGTCCGGCCCAGCGGCCAGCGCAAGGCCCCGACCGACCCCACCCCGAGCTTCGGCCCGAGCATCAGGCTCGACATCGAGGCCGAGCTCGGTTACGTGGTCGGCGGCGCCACCGAGCTCGGCTCCCGAGTGCCGCTCGACGAGGCGGAGGACCACCTCTTCGGCGTCGTCCTCCTCAACGACTGGAGCGCTCGGGACATCCAGGCGTGGGAGTACGTGCCCCTCGGCCCGTTCCTCGGCAAGTCCTTCGCGACCTCGATCTCGGCGTGGGTCACTCCTCTGGAGGCGCTCCGCGAGGCACGGGTGCCGCTGCCGGGTCAGAGCGATCCGCCGGTCCTGCCCTACCTCGCCGGCGACGCTGCCGGCTTCGACATCCATCTCGAGGTCGCGCTCAACGGCACCGTGGTGTCGCGCCCTGAGTACGCCGGAATGTACTGGGCTCCGGCCCAGATGCTTGCTCACCTCACGGTGAACGGCGCCTCGCTCCGCGACGGCGACCTGTTCGGTTCCGGCACGATCAGCGGACCGGCGAAGGACTCCCGCGGCAGCCTCCTCGAGCTGACCTGGAACGGCACCGAGCCGCTCACCCTCGAGGACGGCTCGACCCGCGGCTTCCTCGAGGACGGCGACAGCGTCACCATGACCGCGTGGGCGCCCGGTCCCGAGGGGTGCCGCATCGCACTCGGCGAGGTGACCGGGACGATCCGCCCCGCACGCTGACCGCCCGGACCGAGCCGAGTCGACAGCAGCCGGGCCGGCCGGCTCGGAGACGGGCGTCAGTGGATCACGACGGGTGCCACGGTCGGGTCCGGCTCGTCGCTGCTGTTCCCGGGCGCGTCATCGAGCAGGTGGGACACCTCTCGCCGGCGCGGCAGGAACAGCGCCGGGATGAGGGTGAGGCTCACGAGGACGGCCGCCACGAGGAAGGTGTCGGCGAAGGCCTCCGCAGCCTGGCTGAGCCCCTGCGCCACGCCGGCCGGGCCCCCGATCTGGTCGGCGATGGACGGGTTCTGCCACGAGGCGATGGCCGGACCCGCCAGCGGCTGCTCAGCCAGCAGGTTGGTGTAGACGACCGAGATCACCGCGATGCCGATGGAGCTGGCGACCTGTTGCGTGATGTTGAGCAGGGTCGAGCCGCGGGCGACCTGGTGAGACGTCAAGGTCTTCAGCGCGGACGTCATGATCGGCATCATCGTCGCGCCCATCCCGAGGCCCATGACGAAGAGGACCGGGATGAGGTAGCCCCAGTACGAGGTGTCCGCCGTCACCTGGGTCAGGGCGAACATTCCCCCAACGATGAGCAGCAGACCGAAGGGGGCGATCCGCCCCACCGGGAAGCGATCCGCCAAGGCTCCCGCGATCGGCATCGTGACCATGGCCCCGAGGCCTTGGGGCGCCACGAGCCAACCCGAGTCGACGGGCAGCTCACCGCGGACCAGCTGGAAGTACGTCGGCACGAGGAAGAGCGCCCCGAAGAACGACGCAGCGAAGAGGAACATCGTGATCGTGGCGACGGTGAGGTTGCGGTTGGCGAACAGCCGCAGGTCGAGCAGCGGGTGCACCGGCCTGAAGCTGTAGAGCACGAAGGAGAGCAGCATGAGCACGCCGATCGTCGCGGGCACCCCGACCTTCGCGGAGAAGAACGTGCCTTCCTCGGGGATCGAGCTGACGCCGTAGAGGAACGCCGCCAGACCCGGTGACATCAGGAGCATGCCGATGACGTCGAACGACTCCGACGGCTCAGGACGGTCCCTGGGAAGAGCGAACCACGCATAGCTGATCGCCACGATCCCGATCGGCAGGTTGATGAGGAAGATCCACTCCCACGAGTAGTGGTCGATGAGCCATCCGCCGATGATGGGACCGAAGATCGGCCCCAGGAGCATGGGGACGCCGAGGATGGCCATGAGCCGTCCCATCCGCTGGGGGCCAGCGGCCCGCGTCAGGATGGTCATGCCAAGGGGCATGAGCAGCCCACCGCCGAGGCCCTGCAGGATGCGGAAGAGGACGAGCATGCCGATCGAGTCAGCCGTCGCGCAAAGGGCCGACCCGAGGGTGAACAGCGCGAGCGCGAGCATGTAGAGACGCTTGGTCCCGAACCGGTCAGCAGCCCAACCGGTGAGCGGGATCACCGTCGCCAGGGCCAGCGTGTAGGCGGTGATCGTCCACGCCACCGTGGAGTAGGGCAGTGGGTCGGCGGGGTTGGTGGAGAACACCTCGACGAACGTCGGCAGCGCGACGTTGACGACGGTGATGTCGAGGATCGACATGATGGAACCGAGCACGACGACGCCGGCCACCTTGAGGACGGCGGCGTCGATCTTGTCGGGGTAGTCGGGTGCGGAGCGGGCAGTCGCCGTCGAGTCGGGTGCAGGTGACACGAGTCCCCCTGTGTCGTGGAAGGTGTCGTGGAAGGTCTGGAGTGGAGGGTGTGCCGGGCCGGCCGACGACGTCAGCGCCGCGGCAGCGGATGCCCGCGCACCGAGCCATTGTGCACTGACGTCAGGGCGTCCCCGCAAAGGGTTATCCGCCGATCGGGGCGCCCCTGCCGGCGATCACCGGGGGCGTCGCGGCTGCTTGCCCTCGACGACCTGCGTGCCGGCGACCTTGTCGTGCAGGGCCTGACGCTGCCCGTCCCACAGCGGCCACAGACCGTCGAGCAGCCAGACGATGGTGTAGATGCCACTGATGAAGGGGATCACCTGGATCAGGCTGAGGAGACGACGGCGAAGTGCAGTCGACAGGTCGAGGGCGCCGGGCCGATCCGCTCTCCTGACGCTGATGCGCAAGGCCATCTTTCCGGGAGTCTGGCTCGTGGTCGTCCAGAACGCGACGCAGTAGGCCGTGATCGTCAGCCACGTGACCAAGGATGCTCGCAGCGACTCGGCGGTCAGCTCACCCACCCGGCTCTGTATTGCGACCTCGTCGCCCGTGCTCACCACATCAAGGAACCGCTGCACGTCGTCGAAGTAGCCGGGCGCGGCGAGCTGCAGCGCGAAGTAGGTCAGGGCCGCGAGGATGAGGCCGTCGACGAGCCACGCACCGAACCGTTTGCCCCACGATGCCAGCGGCACGCCATCGAGCGTGACCGGGCCTCGCATCCACGCCTGCGCCTGGGGAGCCCCTGCATACTGCCCGCCGTAGGGGTACTGCTGCTGACCGCCCCCGGGGTACTGGCCTGGGTACTGGCCTGGGTACTGCACCGGCGGCTCACTCCCGCCCGAGTGCTGCGGGCCTTGCGCCTGCCAGCCGCCTTGCGGCAGGGGCGCCGTGGGGGCCTGCGCCTGCCCGATGGTGGACTGCGACGCGGTCGGCGACTTCCTCGGCGAGGTGTGGCTGGTCCACGTCACCCCATCCCAGTACCGGAGCATGTCGGGATCGCTGGGGTCGTCGTACCACCCTGAGGGCTGCTGCGTCATACGCCCAACTCTGCCACGAAACGCACCCCCCGCTGCACACGTGGCGCTGCCCCGGCATCGAGGCTCCGGCCGGTCAGGGTCGCGCCGCGACCTGGGCGACCGCCTCGAGGACGACCGCGAGCTCGGTGGCGAGTGCGGCTCCCGCAACCTCTGTGGGCCAGTAGAGGCAGATCTCGTCGAATCCGGCGGCCTCGGCGCTCGCCGCCTCATCGAGGAAGCTCGCGACCGACTCCACGGGCCGGTAGGCCGCGTAGCCGACGAGGACCGATCTCTCCAGCGTCGCCGGGTCCCTTCCGGCCCTCTCGCAGGCCGTGGTCAGGGCCTGGGCCTGTCGGTGCAGCAGCGCCCAGAACTCCGATCGACCGAGTCCGACGACAGCCGGCCCTCCGTACGTGCTCCAACCATCTCCTTCATCCGCGACCAGGGCCAGGCCCTGCGGGCCATGCCCCGCGAGGACGAGCGGAGGGGCATCACGACCGGGTGCCTGGGGCAGGAGGTCGAGCTCCCCGAAGCTGAGCACCTGCCCCTCGTGGCTCCTCTCCCCGGCCCAGACGGCGCGCAGCCCCTTGACGACGTCGACGAAGCGGGCGTGTCGTTCGGCCTGCTCGGTGGGTTGCCCGCGGTCAGCGATGCCGTCCAGCGCGACGCCGGCACCCAGTCCGAGGACGAACCGCCCGCCGCTGATGTCCTGGACCGTTGCGGCCATCCGGGCCAGTGTCGCCGGCGTGCGGAACACGGCCGACGCGACGAGGGTCCCGAGGCGCAGCCGCGTGGTCACCCCGGCGGCTGCGGCCAACGTCGTCCACGGGTCAGCGAGCCAGGCCCCGGTCAACCGTGGATGCGTCAGGTGGTCGGCGACGTACGCGGTCTCCACTCCGCTCGACTCGATGGCCCGCCACGTGTCGGCAGCAGACGGCCACGTCTGGCTCTGGAGCACGAGCGCCGACACTCTCACGAGTTCATGATGCCGGGACACCGGTGCGCCCGGTGGGCGAACGCCACAACGCAGCTGGGCCCGCGTCCGAGCGTTCGCGGGCCCAGCGGCATCCGGCTGCTGGCTGAGCAGTGGCTAGAGGTTGCCGCGGCGCTCCTGCTCACGCTCGATCGACTCGAAGAGGGCCTTGAAGTTGCCCTTGCCGAAGCCGAGCGAGCCGTGGCGCTCGATGACCTCGAAGAAGACCGTGGGCCGGTCGCCGAGCGGCTTGGTGAAGATCTGGAGCAGGTAGCCGTCCTCATCACGGTCGACGAGGATCCTGCGCTTCTTCAGCTCCTCGATCGGCACGCGCACCTCGCCGATCCGGGCGCGCAGCTCGGGGTCGTCGTAGTAGGTGTCCGGCGTGTCGAGGAACTCGACGCCCTCTGCCCGCAAGGCGTCGACGGTCGTGAGGATGTCGTTGGTCGCGAGCGCCAGGTGCTGCGCCCCGGGCCCCCGGTAGAACTCGAGGTACTCGTCGATCTGGCTCTTGCGCTTGGCGATCGCCGGCTCGTTGAGCGGGAACTTGACCCGGTGGTTGCCGTTGGCGACGACCTTCGACATGAGGGCCGAGTAGTCGGTGGCGATGTCGTCACCGATGAACTCGGCCATGTTCACGAAGCCCATGACCTTGTTGTAGAAGCCGACCCACTCGTCCATCCTGCCGAGCTCGACGTTGCCGACGATGTGGTCGAGAGCCTGGAAGAGCCGCTTGGGCGACCCCGCGCGCTTGACGTAGGTCGACGTCGCGGGCTGGTAGCCGGGGAGGTACGGGCCCCCATACGTCTGACCGTCGATGGTCCGCTGGACCAGGCTGTGGCGGGTCTCCCCGTAGGTCGCGATGGCGGCGACGCGCACGGTGCCGTGCTCGTCGGTGAGGTCGTGCGGCTCCTCGAGGACGGTCGCACCCGCCCGTTCGGCCTGGGCGATGCACCGGTCGACGTCCGGGACCTCGAGGGCGATGTCGACGACGCCGTCGCCGTGCTTCGCCTGGTGCTCCACCAGGGGGCTGTCGGGGCTCACGGCTCCCTTGACGACGAAGCGGATCGAGCCGGACTTGAGGACGAACGCCTTGTGATCCCGGTTGCCGTTCTCCGGGCCGGAGTAGGCGACGAGCTCCATGCCCCACGCGCTCTGGTAGTAGTGGGCCGCCTGGGTGGCGTTGCCGACGACGAAGACGATGGCATCCCATCCGGTGACGGGGAAGACGTCCTTGGCCTCGTCGTACTCGACGAGCCCGACGAGCTGCTTGAGCTGCTCGAGGTCGAGGTTCGCCTCGCGCTCCTGGTCGGTGAGGTCGAGGTGCGTGTCTGTGGTCATGCGCCGGAGAGTCGCAAACCGCTCATCCGTGGTCAACAGAATCAGCTGAAAGTGGGCAGGATGCACACAATGCTGGCCGTATGCCGCTGAGTACCGGACACTTTGTGCATGACCTCCCAGCCGTCCCCACCTCCCCCGACTCCATCCAAGGCCCCGGTCGACGCCCTCGACTGCCGCATCCTGCTCCTGCTCCTCCAGCAGCCGGGGATCGGTGTCCTCGGTGCGTCACGACGGCTCGGGGTCGCCCGGGGCACCGTGCAGGCCAGGCTCGACCGGCTCCAGTCGCGCGGCGTGCTGCGTTCCCTCGCGCCCGACGTGGACCCGGCCGCTCTCGGCTATCCCGTCACTGCCTTCTGCACGCTCGAGATCCGGCAGGGCCGAGGGGGCCACTCCCCCGTCGTCGACCACCTGGCGGCCATCCCGGAGGTCCTCGAGGCCCACACCATCACCGGCTCGGGAGACGTGCTCATCCGCATCGTCGGCCGGGACAACGCAGACCTGCAACGGGTCATCGACCAGGTGGTCGACGACACCCACGTGACGCGCGCCTCGACGGTGATCTCGCTCGCGACCCGACTCGACCACCGAGTCGTGCCGCTCGTGGAGCACCTGCTCCACGAGCGGCAGGCTGGGGGCTGAACGGTTACGGCGTGATCGTCAGCGGCGTCGTGCCGGCGACGAGACGCCAGTCGATGCTCTCGAACGACGGGGGGTCGACGACCCCGCGAGCCGTGACCCAGTCGATGATCAGCTGGCGGATCTCGACCTGTCGGTTGTAGACCACCGGAGCCGTCGTGACGTGCGGGAAGCTCCCACCCCCCGACTGGCGGTAGTTGTTGATCGCCACGACGAACGCGGCAGCAGGGTCGACCGGTGCCCCGTCGTAGGCGAGCCCGGTGATCCTCGACCCGACCGGCTGCGTCAGGTCGATGTCGTAGGTCAGGGCCGCGTCGAGGCCGCCCATGATGTCGTAGTTGTAGTCCGGGGTGCCGTTCGGCGCGTTGGTGGTGACGGCGTTGGTGACGGCGTCCGCAGGGTAGGTGCCCGGCCCCGGAACGGGCTTGAAGTAGACCGCGCTCTGCTCGAGGTAGTCCTTGACCTGGGCCCCGGTGAGGACGATCCCGAGGAGGGTGTTGTCGTAGATGTACAGCCCGGCGACGTCCCGGACCGTGACGTCGCCGGCGGGGATCGCCGCGTTCTTGTTGAACGGCGCCGCGATGGACAGGACCGGCAGGCCGTCCCCAGCGGTGCCGGCCAGGCTGGCCTTGACCGTCTCGGCCTGGACGAGGTTGATGAAGTCCATCGCCGCCGTGTCCTCGTAGCGCGACGTGGACGCGGACATGGCCTCGGTGCACGTGCCGATGACGCTGTTGACGTAGGTGCGCACCGTCTCGTGCGAGGACCGGAGGAGTGCGGCGATCTGGGCGTCCTCGGGCGCGGTGTTGGAGTTGAGCGTCGTGGCCGACGAGGAGGCCACCCGCCACTGTCCGCGGACCTTCACCAGGTCGAGGTCCATGACGGTGACCCGCATCCCCCAGTAGAGCGGCTCCGAGAGAAGAACGTCTCGCCCGGTCTGGGCGTTGGGGACGAGGCGCTGCGGGATCTCCCGGTGAGCGTGGCCGACGAGGATCGCGTCGATGTCGGGCACCTGCTCGGCGAGGAGCGTGCTGGCGTTCTCCGGGAAAGGCAGTGCGTCACCGTAGGACGACGACGTGTCCGCGCCGGAGTGCGCCGAGACGATGACGATGTCCGCTCCGGCCGCCTTGAGGCGGGGGACGAAGATCTTGGCCTGCTCGACGATACCCGGGAACCGCACGCGGCCCTCGACGTTGGCCTTGTCCCAGATCGCCACGCCGGGAGTGACGAGGCCGAGGATGCCGACCCGGACCGGCTTGGACCCCGGCACCTGGATCGTCTTGATGACGTACGGGCGGAAGACGGGTTGCCCCGAGTCCCAGTCGACCGAGTTGGCCGACAGGAGGGGGAAGTTGAGCTGGCCCTCGAAGGTGTGCAACGTGTCGAGGCCGTAGTTGTACTCGTGGTTGCCGAGCGCTGCGGCGTCGTAGCCGACGAGGTTCATCGCCTCGGCCATGGGGTGCTTCGAGCCCCCGGTGATGGGGTCGATCTTCGCGAAGTAGTAGGCCAGGGGCGTGCCCTGGATGGTGTCCCCGGCGTCGAGGGTGATGCACGTGTCGGCGCCGCGCTCGACCCGGACCGCCTGGATGAGCGTGGCGGCCTTGGCGAGGCCCACGTGGTTGCCCTTGGAGTCGCTGTAGCTCGCGTCCTTGAAGTAGTCCCAGTTGAAGACGTTGCCGTGCAGGTCCGTCGTGCCGAGAACCGTCAGGCGGAACGGCTTGCCGTTGCTGCCGCCGCCGCGCCCTTGCGCGGCCGAGGTGGAGGCCCCGGCCACGGTGAACAGTCCGGCGCCGCCGACAGCGGCCAGGGTGAGCAGTTGGCGTCGCGTCGTCTCGGACTCGAACAGGTCGTTCGTCATGAGCATCCCTTGCATCTCGCCGGCAGTGAACGGGCTCGACGCTAGTCCTCAGGGCGGTCGTCAGGGGATCTGCGTCATGGCAGAACCTGACGAGGCTGGACCCGTGTTCTTGGTGAGACTCAGCGACGACCGACGAGCCAGTTGCGGACCTTGTCGATCCGCTCGGCGACCTGCTTGGAGGACGCCGCCGCGAGGTCGGGGCCGCCGCACGCCCGTCTGAGGTCGAGGTGCACGTTCGCGTGGGGGTAGCCCTTCTGCCGGGCGTAGGCCGCGACGAGCTTGTTGAGCTCCTTGCGCTGCGCGGCCAGCGCGCGGTGCTGGGCCACGGGGGCCGGACCGTCCGGCTTCGGGGCCTTCTTGACCTGGCGGCGCTGGCGTTCGTGGAGCAGCGCCGAGACCTGATCCGGCTCGAGCAACCCCGGGAGGCCGAGGTAGTCCTCCTCCTCCTGGGAGCCCACCTGGGCGTGCATCCCCCACTGCTGCTTGTCGAAGAGCACGTGGTCGAAGTGGGCATCCGACTCGAGCGCCTCGAAGACGCCCTCGTCCTGACCGGGGGTCTTCGCCTCGCGGTTGGCGGCGTCGAGGAGCGCCTGCTCCTCGGCCCACATCGCGGCGACGTCGTCCTCGCCGGCCGGCTTGCGGTCGAGCGCATGGTCGCGCTGCTCCTCGAGCCGCGCGGCGTGGTCGAGGACGACCGGCACGGAGGGCAGGAACACCGATGCCGTCTCGCCACGCCGGCGAGCCCGGACGAACCGACCCACGGCCTGGGCGAAGAAGAGGGGCGTCGACGTCGAGGTCGCGTAGACCCCGACGCACAGCCGAGGCACGTCCACACCCTCGGAGACCATGCGCACCGCGACCATCCATCGCGACGTGTCGGTCGCGAACGACTCGATGCGCTGCGAGGCCCCGGCGTCGTCCGACAGCACCACGGTGGGAGCCTCGCCGGTGAGCGCTCGGAGGTGAGCGGCGTACGCCCTCGCCTGGGTCTGGTTGGACGCGATGACGAGGCCACCCGCATCGGGCACCCCGCGCCTGACCTCGCTGAGCCGTCGGTCGGCGGCCGCGAGGACGGACCCGATCCACTCGCCCTTCGGGTCGAGGGCGGTGCGCCAGGCCTGCGCGATCTGGTCCTTGGTCATCGGCGTGCCGAGACGTGCGGAGATCTCGTCCCCGGCCTTCGTGCGCCAGCGCATGTTGCCGCCGTACGCCATGAAGAGGACCGGTCGGACGACGCCGTCCCGCAGTGCCTCGGCATAGCCGTAGGCGTAGTCGCTCGAGGACGTCAGGACCCCTTCGGCGTCCAGCTCGTATCGCACGAACGGGATCGGCGAGGTGTCCGAGCGGAACGGTGTGCCCGTCAGCGAGAGCCGTCGCGCCGCGGGCTCGAAGGCCTCACGGATGCCGTCACCCCAGGACCTGCTGTCGCCGCCGTGGTGGATCTCGTCGAGGATGACGAGCGTGGGACGCGCCAGGGTCAGCTCCCGGTGCAACGCCGGACGCGACGCCACCTGGGCGTAGGTCACTGCGACGCCGTGGTAGTCCTCCGAGTGCCTCCCGACCGAGTTGCTGAACCTCGGGTCGAGGCTGATCCCCACCCGCGCTGCGGCGTCAGCCCACTGGGTCTTGAGGTGCTCAGTCGGAGCAACGACGGTGACGCGCTGGACGGTGCCGCGGGAGAGCAGCTCGGTGGCCACCCGCAGCGCGTACGTCGTCTTGCCGGCACCGGGGGTGGCGACGGCGAGGAAGTCCTGAGGGTCATCGCGCAGGTAGACGTCGAGCGCCTCCTGCTGCCACGCGCGCAGCTTGCTCGCGGTGCCCCACGCAGCCCGCTCCGGGAAAGCGGGTGACAGATGAAACGCAGCCCCAGAACTCATAGGCCCCCAACCGTAAGGGATTTCGCCGGACGACATGCCGAGGCCCCGCCTCGCGGGCGGGGCCTCGGGACCGTGGTATCAGGACGGGTCGGACAGGCCGCGGGTCAGTCGCTGCCGCCGCCGGTGCCGCCGTCGCCACCGTCCTGCGGGTCGCGCAGTCCGTCGTAGATCTCCTTGCAGACCGGGCACACCGGGAACTTCTGCGGGTCGCGGCCGGGGACCCAGATCTTGCCGCAGAGCGCGACCACCGGCTCTCCGCTCAGGGCGCTCTCGAGGATCTTCTCCTTGCGGACGTAGTGCGAGAACCGCTCGTGGTCCCCGGGCTCCTGGAGCTCCTCGCGGACCTCTTCGCGCTCGATGGTCGTCGTACCCGTGCTGCGCAGCGGCTGCGGCTCGTTCTCGAAGGGATCGGGAGGCATCGTGCTCATGACGCGAGTGTAGGCCGAGTCGTCCGGCCCGAACTGCCACGGGACAGCAGCCGGGCGCCCTGGGGGTACATCCGGAGTCGCTCCGGCAGCTCGCCCCGTCGGCCGCTCAACAGCACGGTCGGTCGGACCTCGGTCGGCGTCGCGCGCTCATCGGGAGCGAGGCCGATGCGGCGGAGCGTCTGTCGCGCCACGGCGATCGGCGAGTCGAAGATCGGCACCTCCGACCCGCGCGCCCTCCACGCCGCGGCGATCCGGTCGGCCACCAGGCCGTAGTGGGTGCACCCCAGGACGAGGGCCTCGGTGTCCTCGGGTGTCCATGCCAGGGCCGCACCGATCGCCTGGTCGATCGCCTCCGGATCGGCCGCCTCGACGGCCTCGGCCAGGCCCAGTGCCGCGATCGAGTGCGTCTCGATGTCCGAGGCGAAGGCATCGACGAGCCCGCGCAGGTAGTCGCTCGACGACGTCGCCGCCGTGGACCAGATCGACACCGGGCCTCCCGTCGAGGCAGCCGGACGGATGGCAGGAACCGTCCCGATCACCGGCACGCCAGGCTCGAACTCGGCCCGGAGCGCGTCGAGCCCGTGGACGGACGCGGTGTTGCACGCCACGACGATGGCGGCCGGCTCGAGCTCGGCCGCGGACCGGGCGGACTGCAGGATCAGCTCCCTCACCTCCGCCGGCGTGCGAGGGCCGTAGGGCATGTTGTCAGGATCGAGCGCGAGGACCAGCTCGAGGTCCGGCCGAAGCGCATGCAGCGCGTCCGCGTAGCCGAGCAGGCCGATGCCACTGTCGACGAACGCCACCCGAGCGGGAGCGCGGTTGGTCATGGGAGGCGGGTCAGCGGCATACGACATGGGTTCAGTTCATCGAGGGGTCGTCGGGGAAGTTGGCGACGTAGGCGAGGCTGTCGCGCTGCCGGCGCAGCACGGCCCGCCAGAGGCGACCGGGATCCGGCGTGAAGGCGTCGCGGACCTCCGCATCGACGACGTACCAGTCACCCCGACGGATCTCCGCCTCGAGCTGGCCCGCCTCCCAGCCCGCGTAGCCGGCGAAGATCCTCATGCCGGCGAGCTCAGCGGCCACGACGGGCGTCGGCACGTCGAGGTCGACCAGCCCGATCGACCCGAAGAGGCGTTTGACCCCGAGGGGCTCGGGCTCGTCCCCCGGCACCGTGACCAGGCCCAGCGCGGACGACGTCGCCACCGGCCCGCCCTGGAACAGGACATGCGGTGCGGTCACGACACGCTGCCACCCCGGCAGGACCGAGTCGACCTCCGCGGCGAGGGGCTTGTTGAGAACGACGCCCTGGGCGCCGCCCTCGTCGTGGTGCAGGACGAGGATGACCGACCGGTGGAACACGTCCCCTTCGACGGACGGGGTGGCCACGAGCAGGCGGCCGGTGTGGAAGGTCGAGCTCACGAAGGCCAGCCTTCCACACCGACGTCACCAGCGGCTGCGGGAATCAGAACCCCCGGCGTGGACCCCGCGGACGGTCCTCGTCACCCCAGCGACCGACGAGCGGCTCGCCGGCGCGGGCGTCACGCCCTCGACCGCGACCGCGGTCGTCGCCGCGCCCGTGATGGGGCCGATGGCCGCCGCCTGCGCCGGGGCGCGGTCCACGCGGGCCGGCCGGGCCGCGCCGGTGGGACTTCGGCCCCTCCACGAGACGGGCGAAGTCCTCGTCAGCGATGGGGACGCCGGACGGCGTCGTGGCTCCGGTCGCCGCGATGATCGCGTCGCCCGGTGCCGCCTTGACCGGGGAGATGCCGACGCCGGCGTCACGGAGCTGTCGCTCCATCGTCCGGCGCTGGTGCGGGAGCGCGAGCGTGACCACCGTGCCGCGGTCGCCGGCCCGAGCGGTGCGTCCGGACCGGTGCAGGTAGTCCTTGTGGTCGGCAGGCGGGTCGACCTGGAGCACGACCGAGACGTCGTCGACGTGAATTCCACGCGCGGCGACATCGGTCGCGACCAGAACCGGGAGCGAGCCGTCACGGAAGGCTCCCAGCACGCGGTTCCGGGCGCCTTGGCTGAGACCGCCGTGGAGCGCCGCCGCGAGCACCCCCTGCTCACGCAGCTGGGTGGCGACCCGGTCGGCCCCCAGCTTGGTGCGGCAGAAGACCACGGTGCGACCCGGGCGGTTCGCCACCTCGGCGGTGATGAGCTTCTTGTGCTGCGGGTCGATGAGCAGCACGTGGTGCTCCATCGTCTCGACCGAGGCAGTCGCGTCGTCGGTCGAGTGGACCACCGGGTCGGTCAGGTAGCGCGCGACGAGCTCGTCGATCCCGTTGTCGAGGGTGGCCGAGAAGAGCAGCCGCTGGCCCCCCGCCGGGATCTTGTCGAGGCTGGTCGTGATCTCGGCCATGAAGCCCATCTCCGCCATGTGGTCGGCCTCGTCCAGGACCGTGATCCGCACGTCGTCGAGCTCAACGGCTCCGCGCTCGAGCAGGTCGTTCAGCCGGCCCGGCGTGGCGATGAGGACGTCGATGCCCTTGTTGAGGGCGTTGATCTGGGTCGTGTAGCTGAGGCCACCGGCCACGAGCTTGTGCCGCAGCCCGGCCACGTGCACCAGCGGCTCCAGGGCGTCGGACACCTGCATGGCGAGCTCGCGCGTCGGGACGAGCACCAGGGCGTGCGGTCGGCGCGGAGCCCGGCGCTCACCGGCCTCGACGAGGCGGGTGATCATCGGCAGACCGAAGGCCAGGGTCTTGCCGGAGCCGGTCTGGCCCCGCCCGAGCACGTCCTTGCCGGCGAGGGCATCGGGGATCGTCGCAGCCTGGATCGGGAAGGGGTCGGTGATGCCGTCCCGTGCCAGCCGTTCGACGAGCCGCTCCGACAGCCCGAGGGCGGCGAAGCCGTTGTCGGCTGCGACCTCCACGGGTCCGTCGGCCACCGGCTTGCGCGTCGCCTTCGTCCAGGTGTCGGCATCGAGCCGCTCGGCCTCCGCCTCGTCGAACGAGCTCGGGGCGAAGCGGTCGCGGTCGGTGCCGCGTTGACGCCACGCGTCCCTGCCGTCGTTGCGGCGGTCGTCCCGCCGGTCATCACGACGCTGGAAGCCGCGGTCGTCGCGGCGCTCGAACGGGCGCCGGTCATCACGGGCCGCGGGGCGGCGATCATCACGGGCCGCGGGGCGGCGATCATCACGGGCCGCGGGGCGCCGGTCGTCCCGACGCTCGTAGCCGCGCTCGTCGCGCCGGTCATCACGACGCTGGAAGCCGCGGTCGTCGCGACGCTCGAACGGGCGCCGGTCATCACGCGCGGCAGGGCGCCGGTCATCACGACGCTCGTAGCCCCGGTCGTCACGCCGGTCATCACGACGCTGGAAGCCGCGGTCGTCGCGACGCTCGAACGGGCGCCGGTCATCACGCGCGGCAGGGCGCCGGTCATCACGACGCTCGAAGCCGCGGTCGTCACGCCGGTCATCACGACGCTGGAAGCCGCGGTCGTCGCGACGCTCGAACGGGCGCCGGTCATCACGCGCGGCCGGGCGCCGGTCATCACGACGCTCGTACCCGCGGTCGTCTCGCCGGTCATCGCGCCGGTCATCGCGCGGAGCGCGCCAGTCGCGGCCGCCGACGTGGCTGGTCGACGTCGAGGCCGGGCGCGCGGACCTGGTGGCTGACTTCGGTCCGGGCTTCTGGCCGACATCTCGACCGCGGTGGGGCTTCTTGGTGGCCACGTTCGCGCGGGCCTTCTTCTCAGCAGGGGTCCAGCGGGCCTTCTTGGGCGCGCCGGAGGAGGGCTTCTTGGGCATTGCGTATTCAACTCTCTTGACTCGAGCAGACTTCGTCTCGAGCCGTGAGTCACAACACGACCATGCAGACGAGCCTCAGGCGCACCTGGCGCCCAGTGGACCGGGTGGCATCGGTGCCCCGGCGGGATGGTCCGCTCCGCGTCGTTCGGGTCGCACCGGTGGTGCGAGCTGCCTTGTCGTCATCCCGCCGGCCGAGCGCCTCCGCCGCAGGGCGGTCGGGCTCGTCCAAGGTTCCGGGATGCTCGGAGACGGACCGCACAAGTCTAACAGCGCCGACCGCGGCCGCCGACCACGAGCCCGGCAGCCGCCACCGCGACGCCCACGACGTCGGCGACGACGTCCCACGGATCGCCGGACCGGCCCGGCAGCAACAGGTGCTGCGACAGCTCACTGACCAGTCCGTGCAGGGCGAACGCCAGCACCACCCACCCCGGTCGTGCCACGACCGTGCCGACGACATAGGTCGGCACGGCAAAGACCACGACATGGACCGCTTTGTCGCTCCACGACACCGGCCCGACCACTGTCACGACGGGCCAGTACAGCGCCCCGAGATGGACGAGGAGCGCGAGCACGGCCAGTGCCGTCCACCATCGCCGCGCACCGCCATCCATGTCCCCCGCAGTCTAGGCACCACGCCGGAGCCGCAGCCAGCTCGCCATGCGTGCCGCTGCTCCCACGGGCTAGGTTGAGGCCATGGCGAAGCGAACGCTGACCGTGGTCGGGACCGGCACCGCGTCGGTCGCCCCCGATGTCGTCCGACTCGACCTCCGGGTCGGCCACGATGCCGGTGACGTCGCGGCGGCGCTCACCGGCGCCTCGGAGGGCATCGCCGCGGTGGGCGGAGTCGTTCGCGCCAGCGGTGTCGCCGACGCAGACATCCGGACCCTCGACGTGTCCGTCAGCCAGCGGTACGACCACACGGGGGCGCCGGTCGGGTTCACGGCACAGCAGCGGCTGCGCGTCACCGTCCGCCGGTTGGAGTCGGTCGGAGCCATCCTCGAGGCAGCCGCCGGGGCAGTGGGCAACGCGCTGCTCGTCGACCAGGTGCGCCTCGACGTCGCGGACCGGTCGCAAGGTCTGGCCACGGCACGTGATGCCGCCTTCGCGGAGGCGAGGGCCAAGGCGGAGCAGTACGCCGGGCTCTCCGCGGCCGAGCTGGGGGACGTGCTCGGCGTCGTCGAGAGCGGCGCCGTCCCCTTCCAGCCGGCCTCGAGCCTCAGCTTCGCCGCACGCGACATGGCAGCGGGAATGCCGGTGGAGGGCGGTGATCTCGAGCTGGGTGCGTCAGTCACGGTGACGTGGCAGCTGCGGCCGACCGGGCGCGGACCGGGAGCCGCACGTCCGGAATGAAGTCAGGAACCGATCCGTTGGGAGTGACATGGCTACGACAGACCTGACCGCACAGACGTTCGAGCAGACCGTGCTCGACAACGACATCGTCCTCGTGGACTTCTGGGCGGCATGGTGTGGTCCGTGCCGTCAGTTCGCGCCGGTCTATGACGCGGCGTCGGCGGAGGCCGGCAACGACGGGATCGTCTTCGGCAAGGTCGACACGGAGGCCGAGCCCGCGCTCGCGGGGGCGGCCAACATCACGTCCATCCCGACGCTGATGGCCTTCAAGGAGGGTGTCCTGGTCTTCTCCCAGCCCGGCGCCCTGCCCCAGTCGGCACTGCAGAGCGTCATCGAGCAGGTCAAGGCGCTCGACATGGCACCGATCAAGGCGGAGATCGCCAAGGAGTCGGCCGGCAAGGGCGCCTCGACCGAGTGACCGCGACGGGCAGCGACCGCCCGCGCGTGCCCTGAGCGAGCGACCGCTGTTCAGCGGCCACGCGCGATGCCGCCATCCGCGCGTGGCATGAGCCGGCGCCAGGCAGCACGCCGTCGTCGTCCCGCTGGCGTGCCCAGCTCGTCCCGACGCGACGGGTGGCGCAGGTAGTGGTCGAGGGTCAGCCACAGGCGCACCGGGTCCGAGTCGAGGACGTCTGCGTCCACCGTCGGTCGCACTCGGTGCCCGCGATGGTCGCGGGCCACCAGCCCGGGGCCGTGGACCTCGATCCGGCGGTGGACGCCGCCCACCAGGGTGGGCTCCAGCCGCAGGATCTCGTCCCACTGCGCCGAGAAGCTCTGTCGGCCGTGCCGGAAGTGCAGACCGTCGACTCCCACCAGGAGCTCGTGGCGCGCCGGAGGTCGGGCCACGTAGAGGCCCAGCGCGACCATCACGAACCCCAGCGGCAACGTCAGTCCCCACGGCAGGTCGACCTGCCAGATCCGCATCTCGCGGTCGATGGCCCCCGCCCGCATCAGCTCGAAGTGGACGAGCAGGACGACGCCCCAGACGACCAGGCCGAGCGGCATCAGACCAAGGGTTGCCCGGGCCCGGAAGGTGATGGTCCTCCCGACGGGGTCGGCCACCGGTCGCCTCGGCACGTGCCACGGCGACGCGACCGACGCCACCATCGCCAGCGCGACCAGATGGGCGACCCCGACCCACCGCTGGAGCCCGGGCTCCCGGACGGTCGTTCCCAGGAACCTGACCAGGACAGCCACCGGCGCCAGTGGCAGCAGGAGCAGCGGATGGAAGGTGAACGCCCTTCGCGCGCGCCACGGCCCGGGCGTCAGGTCCGGGTCGCGCAGCACACGGCCCAGCCTAGGCGCGAGTCGGCGGCGCGCTCGGGACCCGGCCCAGCGGCATACGACATGACGGAGGGCACCCACGTCGTGTGGGCGCCCTCGAGTGCCAGTGACAGCGTGACGTGGCCACCACGAAGTGGTGGAGGTGGCGGGAATTGAACCCGCGTCCGATGACGAGAAACCAGGGCTTCTCCGGGTGCAGTGCGCTGTGGATTTTCTCGGCCCCAGGGCTCGCGCGCACACGTTCCCTGACAGGCCCAGTTGAGTAAGAGTCCCGCGCAGCCCCCCAACATGACTGCGCAGCAAGTTTCCTAGCTGACGCCAGGCTCTGAGTCGGAAACTAGCTCAGGCTGACGGACTTCGGAGCTCGCTCAGGCGGCGAGGGCGAAGTCGGTGCGCTTGGAGTTGGCACCTATTGGTTTGCAAGGAGCGTTAACGAGATAACCCTGCATCCTCGACCCGCTTCCCCTGATGTGTCGACCACCGTCGAAACCGATCACCCCCATGAGGGGTGTCCACGTCACGCTGTGCACTTGTCAAACATCGCTACTGCGAGATCACAGTATGCCTTGGCAACGACAGAGGGGCCAACGACATTCCCGGCCGTATGCCGCTGGGCCCGGTCTGCGGCGCTGCGGGGCCCACTGCCGGGCGGGGTCCAGAGCGGCAGCGCTGGACCCGTCTCATTCACGGCGTCTCAGGATGGGATCGACGGGACCTGGCTGTGAGGTGCGCCACTAGGCTGCCAACGCCACGCCACCCACGCTGGAGGTCACATGTTCCGCAAGGTCCTCGTCGCCAACCGCGGCGAGATCGCTGTCCGCGCCTTCCGGGCCGCAACCGAGCTCGGTGCTCGCACCGTGGCCGTCTTCCCGCACGAGGACCGCAAGTCGGAGCACCGGCTCAAGGCCGACGAGGCCTACCAGATCGGTGAGGCCGGCCACCCGGTCCGCGCGTATCTCGACCACGAGGCGATCGTCCGCCAGGCAGTGGAGGCCGGCGCCGACGCGATCTACCCGGGTTACGGCTTCCTCTCGGAGAACCCCAACATCGCGGAGGCGTGCGAACGCGCTGGCATCACCTTCATCGGCCCTCCCCCTTCGGTCCTCCACCTGACCGGCAACAAGGCGCGCGCCATCGCGGCGGCGCGCGAAGCCGGGCTGCCCACGCTGCGCAGCTCGGCCGCCTCGGCCGACCTCGCGGAGCTCGAGTCCGCCGCTGCCGACATCGGCTTCCCCGTCTTCGTCAAGGCGGTGTCCGGTGGCGGCGGCCGCGGTATGCGCCGCGTCGACCGGCCCGAGCTGTTGACGGACGCGCTGGCCGCGGCCCAGCGGGAGGCGGAGTCCGCGTTCGGGGACCCGACCCTCTATCTCGAGGAGGCGGTGGTCAACCCTCGGCACATCGAGGTCCAGGTCGTCGCCGACTCCACGGGGCAGGTCCTCCACCTCTTCGAGCGCGACTGCTCGGTCCAGCGCCGGCACCAGAAGGTCGTCGAGATCGCGCCCGCGCCGGGGCTCGACCCGCAGCTGCGCGACCGGATGTGCACGGACGCCGTGACGTTCGCGCGCTCCATCGGCTACCGCAACGCCGGGACCGTCGAGTTCCTCGTCGGCGAGGACGGTCGCTACGTCTTCATCGAGATGAACCCCCGGATCCAGGTCGAGCACACGGTGACCGAGGAGGTCACCGACCTCGACCTCGTCGTCATGCAGATGCAGCTCGCCTCCGGCGAGACCCTCGAGGGCCTGGGGGTGCGACAGGAGGAGATCGTCCCGCGCGGCTTTGCGATGCAGTGCCGGATCACGACCGAGGACCCGTCCAACGGGTTCCGACCCGATGCCGGGACGATCACGACGTACCGGTCCGCAGGCGGCAGCGGCGTCCGGCTCGACGGCGGCACGATCTTCGTCGGCGCCGAGGTGAGCGCGCACTTCGACTCGATGCTGGTCAAGCTGACGTGCCGGGGTCGGAGCTTCCCGGTGGCGGTTCGCCGGGCGCAACGCGCCCTGGCGGAGTTCCGGATCAGGGGCGTGGCGACGAACATCCCCTTCCTCCAGGCGGTGCTGGCGGACCCCACCTTCCAGGACGGCCGTGCCACCACCTCCTTCATCGACGAGCGGCCCGAGCTGCTCACGGCGCGGGTCTCCGCTGACCGCGCGACGCGGCTGCTGACCTACCTGGCCGACGTCACCGTCAACCAGCCCCACGGCCCGGCGACCACCCGCGTGCGGCCGCGCGCCAAGCTGCCCGCCCTTCCCGATGCGCCGCTGCCGCGTGGCTCCCGCGACCTCCTCCTCGAGGTCGGGCCCGCGGAGTTCGCCCGCCGGCTGCGCGAACAGAGCCGGGTCGCCGTGACCGACACGACCTTCCGGGATGCACACCAGTCGCTGCTCGCGACGCGGATGCGCACGCGCGACCTGCTCCACGTCGCCGGCCACGTGGCCCACCTGACCCCGGAGCTCCTCTCGGTCGAGGCCTGGGGCGGAGCGACCTACGACGTGGCCTTGCGGTTCCTTGCCGAGGATCCCTGGGAGCGCCTGGCCGCCCTTCGAGGGGCCATGCCCAACGTTCCCCTGCAGATGCTCCTTCGCGGTCGCAACACGGTGGGCTACACGCCCTACCCCACCGCCGTGACGGATGCCTTCGTCCACGAGGCGGCGCGGACCGGCCTCGACATCTTCCGGATCTTCGACTCGCTCAACGACGTCTCACAGATGCGCCCCGCCGTCGAGGCGGTGCTCGAGACCGGCACTGCGGTGGCCGAGGTCGCCCTCTGCTACACCGGGGACCTGCTCTCCCCCGACGAGACGCTCTACACGCTCGACTACTACCTGCGGCTCGCCGAGCAGATCGTCGACACCGGGGCCCACGTCCTCGCGATCAAGGACATGGCCGGGCTGCTGCGGGCGCCCGCGGCAGCCCGCCTTGTCACCGCGCTGCGCGAGCGCTTCGACCTCCCGGTCCACCTGCACACCCACGACACGGCCGGAGGCCAGATCGGCACCCTCCTGGCCGCGATCGGCGCGGGGGTGGACGCCGTCGATGCCGCCACCGCGACGATGGCCGGCACGACCTCCCAACCGTCCCTGTCGGCGCTCGTCGCCGCGACCGACCACACCGACCGGCCCACCGGTCTGGACATCGACCACGTCTTCTCCCTCGAGCCCTACTGGGAGGCGGTCCGGCACCTCTACCGGCCGTTCGAGTCGGGCCTGGAGTCCCCGACCGGACGCGTGTACTTCCACGAGATCCCCGGCGGGCAGCTCTCCAACCTCCGGCAGCAGGCCATCGCGCTCGGGCTCGGCGACCGGTTCGAGGCCATCGAGGACACCTATGCCGCCGCCAACCGGATCCTCGGGAACATCGTCAAGGTGACGCCGAGCTCCAAGGTCGTCGGCGACCTCGCGCTCGCGCTCGTCGGCGCCGGAGCGGACCCAGCAGCCTTCGAGGCCGACCCGCAGAGGTACGACATCCCCGACTCCGTCATCGGCTTCCTCAACGGCGAGCTCGGCGACCCACCCGGTGGCTGGCCCGAGCCGTTCCGCACGAAGGCCCTGGCTGGACGCCAGGCCCGCCCCCGACTGACCGAGCTGACACCGGAGCAGGAGCAGGCCCTGAGGGAGGAGCCGCGCCGCACCTTGAACCAGCTGCTCTTCCCGGGCCCGACCAAGGAGTTCGAGTCCTCCCGAGAGGCGTATGGCGACCTCTCCGTCCTCGGCACGGTGGAGTTCCTCCACGGGCTCGTCCAGGGCGAGGAGTACGAGGTCGACATCGAGCAGGGCAAGCGGCTCATCATCGGCGTCCAGTCCGTCGGCGAGGCGGACTCCAAGGGCATGCGCACCGTCATGTGCACCCTCGGAGGGCAGTTCCGGCCGATCCAGGTCCGCGACCGCTCGGTCGAGGCCGACGTGAAGTCGGCCGAGAAGGCCGACCCCACGGTGCCGGGGCAGGTCGCCGCACCGTTCGCCGGTGTCGTGACGCTGGCCGTCGGCGAAGGGGACTGGGTCGAGGCAGGTGGTGTGGTCGCAACGATCGAGGCGATGAAGATGGAGGCGAACATCACCGCCCCGTCGGCGGGGACCGTGACGCGACTCGCGATCGGCCCGCAGCAGCAGGTCGAGGGCGGCGACCTGCTCGTCGTCATCGGCTGACCGCCGCCCCCAGCCCATCGAAAGAGCAGTTCGCGACACCGCCTCCCAGCGCATCCCATCGAAAGAGCAGTTCGCGACACCGCCTCCCTGAACCCAGCCTGTCGCGAACTGCTCCTTCGATCGGGAGCGAGCCCAGCGGCATACGGACTCTGTCGCCAACTGCTCTCTCGATCGGGTCCTGGGAGGTCAGCGCAGGATGGGGAGCGGCTGGTCCTGCGCGAGCGCGCCCCGGAACAGGTCGCCGCGCGCCTCGAGTCGGTCGAGGATCGTGCGGATCGTGAAGCGGTCGGGTCGCAGCTCCGGGTCGTCGAGCTCGTCCCAGGTGATCGGTGCCGACACCGGCGCCCCGGCCGCAGCTCTCGGACTGTAGGGCGCGACGAGCGTCTTGTTCACGGCGTTCTGGGTGTAGTCGAGGCGGGCGAGCCCCTTGCGCCCGCTCTTCTGCCACGTCCAGCTGACCAGCTCGGGCTGAACCGCCCCGATCGTCTTCGACACCCGCTCCGCCCACTCACGCGTCTCGTCGAAGCGCGGACCCTTGGCGATCGGCACCCACACCTGGATGCCGCGCTTGCCGGTCAGCTTCGGATAGGCGCGCAGCCCCAGGTGCTCGAACGCGGTCCGGTGGAGGCGGGCCAGCTCGACCACCTCGTCCCAGCTCGTGCGCTCACCCGGATCGAGGTCGAACAGCACGTAGGACGGCCGCTCCGGGGCCTCCGTCGGCGACGTCCACGGGTGCCACTCGAGCGCGCCGAACCCGGCGACCCACACGAGCGTCGCGGGCTCGTCGACCACGACATAGAACTGCGTCTCGTCGGGGTCGGCGTCGGCGTTGTGCCAGCGGGTGATCCACTCCGGGGCGTGGTCCGGCACCTCCTTGTGCCAGAAACCCTGCTTCGCCGCCCCGTCGGGATAACGGTGCATGTTGAGGGCGCGGCCGCGCAGGTAGGGCACCAGCACCGGAGCGATGCGGGCGGCATAGGCGAGCAGCTCCCGCTTGGTGACCGGCTCCTCACCGTCGCGCGCCGGGAAGAGGACCTTGTCGAGGTTGGTGACCTTGAGGCGGCGGCCGTGCACGTCCCAGGTGCCCTGGCGGCCGAGGTCGGCGAGCGCCGCGAGCTCGTCCTCGGACGGACCCTCGATCTGCGTCCCCCCGACCGGCACCGACGCCTCCGCGGTGGGCAGGTCCGAGCGCCACAGCCGGTCCGGCGCAGCCTTCACCTCGTCGTTGGTGCGGCCCGTGAGCACGGACGTGGGGTGGTCCTCGGCGTCCCAACCGCTCACGGCGTGACTGTCGCGCTTGTGGAGGAGAAGCCACTGCTCCTTGCCCGACGAGCCGCCCGAGGAGCCACTCGACGACCCGTCGCTCCCGGTGCGCACGAGCACGAAGCGTCCGCGGAGCCGCTCGCCGACGAGGTCGACGTGCAGCTCACCCGCGCGGACCGCCTCGGCGGGGTCCTCACCGTCGGACGGCCGCCACGTGCCGCGGTCCCACACGATGACGTCACCACCGCCGTACTCACCCGCGGGGATGACGCCCTCGAACAGCTCGTACTCCATCGGGTGGTCCTCGACGTGCACCGCGAGACGACGTACATCGGGATCCAGGGTCGGCCCCCTCGGCACGGCCCAGCTGGCCAGCACCCCGTCCATCTCGAGACGGAAGTCGTAGTGCAGCCTGCGGGCGCGATGTCGCTGCACGACGAAGCGCCGGTCACCCTCCGCGGTTGGCGCGGCCGGGTCGGCGGCGTCGCCCGAGGGCTCCGGCGTCCGGCCGAAGTCACGCTTGCGGCGGTACGGCTCGAGAAGCTCGTGGGGATCCCTCGGCATACCGGTGCCCTACCCTGCCCGCGGGCTGCCTCACCAGGAGCCGGACGAGGAGCCGCCGCCACCCGACCCGCTGAACCCGCCGCCTCCGGAGAAGCCCGAGCTCCCCGACGAGCCCGGCGTCGAGGTGAACGTGCCCGTGGAGGTCGTGGAGAAGCTCTCCACCCCGCTCGCGATGCTCGTGAAGTCGGGGAAGGCCGCCCCGCTCCAGATGTACCAGGTCGGCATCATGATGGGGCGACCCACCGCCTCGGCGGCCTGCGCGACCTCGGCGAATGTCCGGGCCCAGCGGTCGGCCACGCCGAACACGACGGCATACGGCAGGTAGCGGCTGAAGATGTTGCTCGCCTCCTCGAAGGCGATCTGCCCCGCCTCGGCGGTCGTGAGGTACTCCTTGAAGCCGAGTGACTGGGCCAGGACCGCGGACCCCTCGGCGGTCTTCGCCGCCATCCGGCCGCCGAGGAGCCAGACGATCGCCCCCGAGAGGAGCAGACCTGCGCCCAGGACGGTGCCGCCGGTGAACCCCGCTCCCAAGAGGGCCGACATGACGCCCTGGCCGTAGAAGAGGATCATGCCCCCGACGACGGCGAGGACGACCCCGAGACCTTGCCACATGCCCCGCTGCAGCTGCGGTGAGGAGCGGAACCAGTGCCGCGTGACGACTTCGTCGTACATGTCCGACTGGATCTTCTTCAGGGTGCTCGCAAAGGTGTTCTTCAGATCGGAGAGGGCGACGACGTCTCCGCGCGAGCTGAAGACGCCGTCGAGGAGGCGGCGCTCGTAGGGCAGCAGCGCGTCGCCGGGCGGGGGCGTCATGCGGACGAGGTTCCAGTCGGTTCGCCGGAACGCTCCGCCGCCCTCGATCTCCTCGATGCGCAGGTGATCGCGGACCGCGAGGTCGATCAGGGTCGCCGAGACGTCGATGGGGTTCGCCTTCTCGTCCAGGACCGTGCCCACGAGCCCCGGCGGCACCCCGGCCGGTGGGTGGAACTGGACCGCAATGGTGCCCGGGCCCCCGCGCGTCGTGGCCTGCGACTCTCGGTCGGCCACCGACGGGGTGAGACCCGGTGTGAGGTCGGCGTAGCGCTCGTCGCGGCCACGCGTCCACACGAGGGCCCCCATCAGGGCGAGCGCAAGGACGGGCGCCCCCACCCCGGCAGCCACCGCGGCGGCATTGGCGGCCGTCGCGGCGCTCCCGCCGTAGCTCGAGCCCGCGTCACCGTCGCGCACGTCGGGCCGCGGGTTGTCGAACGCCGTGGCGGGAAAGCCGGCGATCACGGTCATCGCCTCCCCCGGGGCGAGCCCCATCGCGGCGAAGGTCGTCGGGTCCCCGGCGGCCGACTGGCACGTCGTGTCAGCCCCCGCCTCACCCTCGTAGCAGGCGACCTGGGTCGAGGCCGCCGGGGCGTTGACGACGACGTTGACGCGATCGCGCTCGGTGAACTCGTTGCTGCCGAAGACGTTGTAGTGGAACTCGACGGTGTCCGCCGCCCCGCCGGCCCCCGCAATCGGGTTGAGCACGTCGTGCAGGGTGTAGCGCAGCTCGTAGACCTGCGTGCCGCTGGTCCACTCGTCAGCGGAACCGATCCGGATCTCCTTGGCTGCACCGTTGTCGCTGACCCGGAACTCGTCGGGGGCGCCGGACGGGCTCGAGACCTCGACATCGGTGAGGTCGTAGTAGCGGTACTTCCCCTCCTCGTCGTTGAAGCCCATCCGCACGACGATGTTGCGGAAGATGCCGTGGCGCTGCTCGCCCGGCGGGAAGCGCCACGTGATCGTCTCGGTGACGGCCACGTTTCCGTCGGGCTGAAGGTCGTAGACGACGGCGAATCGCTCCATCGCCTCGTCGCCGACCGCATGAGCGGCGCCTGCTGGGCCCGCGGCGACCCACCAGGCGGCGACGAGCGCGGCGACCGCGAGGAGCACCCAGCGGTGCCGTGCCGGGCGCAGGACCTCCCCCTGGCGCATCGGCGTCAGGCCCGTCGCCCGCGGTGGGCCACGCTCATGGCGCGGTCGGCCTCACGCCGGTCCTGCCGCTCCCGGAGGGCGTGCCGCTTGTCGTACTGCTTCTTGCCGGTCGCGATCGCGATCTCGACCTTGGCGCGGCCATCCTTGAAGTAGAGGGCCAGCGGAACGATGGTTCGCCCGCTCTCACGCGTCTTGCCAGCGATCTTCTCGAGCTCGGAGCGGTGCAGCAGCAGCTTGCGCTTGCGTCGTGGTGCGTGGTTGTTCCACGTGCCGTTGAGGTACTCAGGGATGTGGACGTTCTCGAGGTAGAGCTCGTCGCCCGTGAACATGGCGAAGCCGTCGACGAGCGAGGCGCGCCCCATCCGCAAGGCCTTGACCTCGGTCCCGGACAGCACGATGCCGGCCTCGAAGGTGTCCTCGATGTGGTAGTCGTGGCGCGCCTTGCGGTTGCTCGCGACGAGCGACCGCCCCTTCTCCTTCGGCACCGGACCGTCCCTTCCCCTCGCACAGCACATCAACACGTCGTATGCCGCTGGGCTGGGTCCCGTGGGCGGCGTCCCAACGCTACCCCGAGAACTGTCGACGCCGCCGTCAGAGCCAGTTGCGCGGGTTGACCGGGGTACCGTCCTCGTAGACGCCGAAGTGCAGGTGGCACCCGGTCGAGTAGCCGGTCGTGCCGCTGTAGCCGATCAGCTGTCCGCGCTGCACGCTGCCACCCCACTTGACGATGCTCGACAGGTGGTTGTAGCTCGTCACCAGGTCGACACCACGGTGGATGCCGTGGTCGATGAGGACCTGGTTGCCCCAGCCACTCTGGCGCCAGCCGGCGCTGATCACGGTGCCCGGTGCGGATGCGTAGACAGGGGTCCCGCAGCCGATGCCCCAGTCGAGCCCGTCATGGAGCATCCACTTCTGCAGGACCGGGTGCCAGCGCATCCCGAAGCCTGACGTGGTCGGGCCGTAGGCGGGGTAGGACAGGTAGTTCCGCGGGGTGGTCGTGCCCTGCACGGGCGCCGGGATGCGCGGTGTGTACGACGACCCCCGGCGTGCGGCAGCCGCGGCCTTCGCTCGCTCGGCGCGGATCTTCGCGTCCCGCTCCGCCTTCAGCTTGGCCAGACGCTTCTGCTCGGCGATCTTGGCCAGCCGGGCCCGCTCGACGAGGACGGCCTTGAGGCGGGCAGCCTCGCGCTCCGCAGCCGCGAGCTGAGCCTTCTCGTCGGTGCGCTGCTTGCGCAGGTCAGAGGCGTAGGCGGTCTGCTTCGTGTTGAGCGACTCGAGCTCTGCCTGGGCGGCCGCCGCATTGCTCGTGGCGGTGACGGCGTTGTTCTTCGCGACCACGGCCTCCTCGCGCGCACGGGTCGCCGCGGCGCTGGCGGCCTCGGCGGCGCGCAGGGCCTGCTCGGCCTGCTTCTTCAGCTCTGCGACCTCGCCCCGGACCGACGTGAGATACGACTTGGTGGCGGTGTTGTCGGCCGTCATCGCAGCGAGCTTGTCGATCGTGTCACTGGCCACGGCGCTCGCGGTGTCGGCCATGACCAGCCGGTCCGCGAAGTCCTGGGGTGAGGTGGACCCGAACACCATGCCCAGCTGGGACTCGGTCACGGCGCCACCCTGGAAGACCTCCGCTGCGTACGCGTCGAGGGCATCCTGGGACGAGGCGAGCTCACGGCCGCTCTTCTTGAGCTTGTCGGCGGCGCGGGCCTCGTTCGCCTGGGCGACGGCGAGCTTCTGGGCGACCTCCTCGTTGTGCGCGCGGGCCTTGTCCTCAGCCGTGATCGCGCGTGCCTCGGTGGCCTCGGCCTGGGCCTGGGCCTGCTGCGCCCGGGCGAGGGCCGCCTGGGCCTGCGCGACCCTCTGCTGGGCGCCGGGAATGGCCGCGCGGGTCCGCTCCAGGTTGACGTAGGCCTTGGCCAGCGCCGCGTTGGTGCCCTCGAGCTGCTGGCCGAGCGCTGCGATGCGGCGGTCTGCCCGGCGCTTCTGGTCCTGGACGTCGTCGGCCCGGGCCGCGAGCCCGCCGAGCAGCGAGAGGGTGCACACGAGAACCGCTGCGATGGCCGTCCAACCAGTCCTCGCAGTGGACACGCTCGACTGTCTCACTCGCCACATATGAATCATTGGTACCACAGGCACCACCTCTCCGGGGAGACCCATGCGAGCAAATTGTGTCGAATGCGGCGTGTCGGTGCGTGACAAATCGCAAATGTTGGCGGTAGGTCACACCCTGAGATATCGGCGGAGCGTCACCCAAGACGTCACCGAGGCGAGCCCCACGACGCCGAGGACGACGATGGGTGCGACGGACAGCACGTCGACCTCGCCGATGAACGCCGTGTCGGTCAGGGTCGTGCTGAGGAAGCCCACCACTCCGTACTTCACGGTCCCCCAGAGCATGAGCATGGCCAAGCCGGCCCCGACGACACTGGCGAGCACGGTCTCCATGACGAACGGGAACCGGATCGTGAAGTTGGAGGCACCGACGAGACGCATGATCCCCGTCTCGCGCCGCCTGCTGAAGGCGGCCTGACGGATGGTCGTCGAGATGAGCATCACCGCCGCGAGCACCATGAGGGACGACAAGGCGATCGCCGCCCACGAGACGGTGTTCATGAAGGTGAAGAACTTCTCGAGCAGCTTCTTCTGGTCCTGAACGTCCGCCACTCCCGGCATGCCCTTGATCGAGCTGGCGACGACGTCGAACTTGCCGGGGTCGGACAGGTTGACCCGGTAGGAGTCCGCGAAGTACGACTCCCCTGCCCGCGCCAGTGGCGAGTTCTTGTACGTCTGCTTGAACCGGCCGAACGCGTCTGCCCGAGACTCGTAGTAGATCTCGCTCACCGTGGGTCGGAGCGCCTCGAGCTCCTGCTTGATCGTCTCCCGCTGCTCCTCGGAGGTCGGCTGTCCGGCGCAGTTGGCATAGCGGGTCTTCTCCGCACAGAGCAGCACGGTGACCTGGACGCGGTCGTACCAGTAGTCCTTCATGGTGTCGACCTGCCGCTGACCCATGAGGCCGAGCCCGAGCAGGTACATCGAGATCATCGTGACGATGACGACGGAGACCGCCATCGAGAGGTTGCGGCGAAGACCGTTGCCGATCTCCCCGAGGAGGAACTGGAGTCGCATGGCTCGTCTCGATCAGTGGGTGCTGGAACTGGAACGCTCGGGCTGGCGGCGGCGGAAGAGGGAGAACCGCTCCTGCCGGCCGGTGTCGACCGGCTCGTCCGCGTCGCGACCGATCGGCGGCAGCTCGCCCTCCTCCTCCTCATAGGCCTCGATGGCGTCGATGGCCTCGACCTGGAGCGGGTCGGGCAGGTCGTCCGGATGCGCCGGCTCGAGCACGACACGCGGGATGGAACCGGTCGTGTAGTCCCCGCTCTCGACGTCAGCGACGAGCAGGCCCTGGTCGAGACGGATGACGCGCTTGTGCATGGCGTTGACCGTCGCCGTGTCGTGCGTGGCCATCACGACGGTCGTGCCGGTGTGGTTGATCCGCTCGAGGAGCTTGACGATCTCGAGGCTCGTGTCCGGGTCGAGGTTGCCGGTCGGCTCGTCCGCGAGGAGGACGGGCGGCCGGTTGACGAAGGCGCGGGCGATCGCGACGCGCTGCTGCTCGCCGCCAGAAAGCTGGTGCGGCAGCCGCTTGCCCATCCCCGCGAGCCCGACCAGCTCGAGCGTCTCGGGCACCGTCTGGCGGATCCGCGCCCGTGAGGCGCCGAGCACCTGCAGTGCGTAGGCGACGTTCTGGTGGACCGTCTTGTTGGGCAGGAGGCGGAAGTCCTGGAAGACGAAGCCGATCTCCCGCCGGAGCGCCGGGACCTTCCGGTCCGGCAGCCGGCCCAGGTCGCGACCCGCGACGAGGATGCGCCCGGACGTGGCGTCCTGCTCCTTCATGACCAGCTGGAGCAGGGTGGACTTGCCCGAGCCGGACGTGCCCACGACGAAGACGAACTCGCCGCGAGTGATCTCGAGCGACACGTCGTCGAGCGCTGGACGCTGTGTCCGTGGATACGTCTTGGTGACGTTCTCGAAGAGGATCATCGCCGGTTTCCCTGGACCTCGTTCATCGGGGGCAGAGGTGCTGGGCGCGGAGCCAGCGGCGGGCTGGGACCGAGCTCAGCGGCATACGGCATGCTCCGTAGCCGTCTACGAGGCTACGGGCCGGACCCGGGGAAACCGGTGCAACCGGGCAACCGGGCGTGGCGAGCCGCGGCCGGAGCCTCCGGACCTCAGACGGCCGCGGCGGACTTGCGCTGGCCGATCTGCCAACGGATGCCGGCCTCGATGAAGCCGTCGATGTCCCCGTCGAAGACGGCGCTCGGGTTGCCGGTCTCGTAGTCCGTCCGGAGGTCCTTGACCATCTGGTACGGGTTGAGGACGTAGGAACGCATCTGGTCGCCCCAGCTGGCCTTGACGTCGCCGGCCATCTCCTTCTTGGTCGCCGCCTCCTCCGCCTTGCGGAGCAGTAGGAGCCGGGACTGGAGGACACGCAGGGCGGCGGCGCGGTTCTGGATCTGGGACTTCTCGTTCTGCATCGACACGACGATGCCGGTCGGGATGTGGGTCATCCGCACGGCGGAGTCGGTCGTGTTGACGCTCTGGCCGCCGGGACCCGACGAGCGGAACACGTCGACCTTGATCTCGTTCTCGGGGATCTCGATCGAGTCGTCGGACTCGATGAGCGGGATGACCTCGACGGCGGCGAAGCTCGTCTGCCGGCGGCCCTGGTTGTCGAACGGGCTGATCCGCACGAGGCGGTGTGTGCCGCCCTCGACCGACAGGTGCCCGAAGGCATAGGGGACGTTGACCTCGAAGGTCGCGGACTTCAGGCCCGCCTCCTCGGCGTAGGAGGTGTCCATGACCTTGGTCGGGTAGCCGTGTCGCTCGGCCCAGCGGAGGTACATCCGCATGAGCATCTCTGCGAAGTCGGCGGCGTCGACCCCGCCGGCGCCGGCCCGGATCGTGACGACGGCCTCACGCTCGTCGTACTCGCCGGAGAGGAGGGTCCGGACCTCGAGCTCACCGACGTCCTTCTTCAGCTTGGCGAGATCACGCTCGGCCTCGTCCATCGTGTCCTGGTCGGACTCCTCGGTGGCCATCTCGACGAGGGTCTCGAGGTCATCGATGCGACTGTCCATGCTGAGCACGCGGTCGCGCTCGGAGTTGGCGCGGGACAGGGCCGAGGTGACCTGCTGGGCCTTGTCGGGGTCGTCCCACAGGTTGGGCACGGAGGCCTGCTGCTCGAGCTCGGCAATCTGCCTCGCGAGCGCGTCGAGGTCGGTGACCCCGCGCACGGAGTCCATCGTCGCGCGCAGGTCCTTGATCTCTTGCGTGAAGTCAACAGCCACGATGGGACAGCCTACGTCAGTTCACCGACCTGGCCGTATGCCGCTGGGCTCGCGCACCGGGTCGCAGACCGTTGGGCTGTGGCTCGGTGCGGCGGGCGGGCCGGAAGGGCCCTCGCGGATCCGCCCGACTTGTCCGATCTCGGCGTGGGTACGGGATGGATGGGCTTGGGCAACAAGGGCCTCGGATGACCTCCACCAGTCCGGTTGCCCGCCCACGCAGGTGTCGCCACCCGGGTGACACCACGTCCACGAAAGGTGACCATGGCCGTCCGTCGCAGGTCTCGCACCAGCATCAGCACCGTCGTGCTCGTCATCTGGCTCCTCATCGGCGCCTTCGCCGCGTTCCAGCGGGGGTACTTCGGCTCCGCCGAGCCGAGTTGCAGCCGGATCGGCAGCGCCGCCCTGACGATCATCGCCGGGCCGCTCAACTACCTCGGGCTCGACCCCGAGATCGGCTGCTCGGTGCCGCAGCCGTCGGAGTGACCACCGCCGGATGAACCGACTGACGTCGGGCCCCTCCTCGTGGGGGCCCGACGTCAGCTGTGTCGGCGTCCGAGCACCTCGCGGATCTCCGCGAGCACCGTCAGGCCGGGCCGATCGTTCATGCTCCGCCACGCCCAGATCCCGGAGCCGATCATGGCCACGCCCGCCACCAGGTACGTCACCATGGCGCCGGTGTAGGTCAGCACCAGCGGCCCGAGGTCGACCGACACGGGAAGCCCCAGGACGGCGTCGAACGGGGCGGCGGCGAGCGGCGCGAGGGCGAGCACGATGACGAGCACCACTCCGTCGAGGGACTGGACGAGCGCGAACGTGCGGCCGCGGATCTCATCCTCCACGGTGAGCCCGATGAGGGTGTAGCCGACGACCCAACCGACCCCGACGAAGGCTCCGAGCAGGAGCGCCAGGGGAAGCACGAGCAGCAGTGTCGGGACGAGGGCCAGGGCCAGCAGGACGGTGCCCGCCCCGGTCAGCGCGGCTCCGAACAACCTGGCTCGGGAGAAGCCGCGCAGCACCCGGGGGCCGAGGACGAGGCCGAGCGCCATTCCCGTGAAGACGCTGACGAAGAGCATGCCATACCCCGGCGCACCGGCCCCCATGTCGTCGACGAACCGGGTGGCCAGGCCGATCACGAGGCCGCCCCCGGCGAAGGCTCCCAGCATGCCGGCGATGAGTCCTCGGACGAACGGCCGTTCCTTCAGGATGAGCAAGCCGTCCGCGATGCTGCGAAAGACGGGCTCGCCGGACAGCTGCTGCGGCGCGGTGCGAGGAGGGAAGTCGAGCCGCCAGACGATGCACGCGCTGATGAGGAAGGTGGCGGCATTGGCATAGATGGCCAGGAAGATCCCGTCCTCGTCCAGCCCCGGAAGGAGGCTGCTCAGCGGCTGGCCGACGAGGGACAGTCCGGAGAAGGCCAGGGCCGCGACGGGCGCCGTGCCGTAGCTGCCGATGAGATTGAGCTGGTTGGCGAGCTCCAGGCGCTGCGGGGGCACGAGGTTGGGCACCGTGGCGTCCTTGGCGGGATTCCAGAAGAGGGACACGCACTCGATGAGGACGATGGCGACGTACATCCACCACAGCTGGCCCACGAGGGGGATGGACAGGAAGAGGACGAAGCGCGACACGTCCCCGACGACCATGGTCCGGCGCCGGTCCCACCGGTCAGCGACGACGCCGGCGAAGGGACCGAGGACGACTGCGGGGGCGATCCGCAGGATGAAGACGCCGGAGACGGCGAGATACTGTCCCACCCCGTCCCCGGCCAGGGCCGCGGCGAGCGACGTCGTGGCGAGAAGGGCGAGCCAGTCACCGAAGCTCGAGAGCGACCCCGCCAGGAAGAGCCTGCGGAACGGCCGGAGCGACAGGAGCCCGCGCAGCTCCGGGAAGGACGTCGAGAACTCTGGGTGCGGGGCCGCCCCTGAGGTCATGGCGCCAGCGTAGGTGGCGCCCGGCCCCGACCCGGTGTCAACCCAGGGGTGCGCGAGCCCGCGACGACACGGTGATCGTCACGCCGCCCCCCAGGGACTCGAGGACCCAGCCCGTCATCGGCAGCCTCGCCCGGCCGCGCACGGTCACTTCGGCGGTGACGCCGTCGGGGGTCCCGGTCGGTGACACCAGCGACCAGGAACTGACGCCCGTCGGCCTCGGGGTGCGCGAGAGGTGAGCCTGCGCCGCCTCGCGCACCGACGCGTCGGTCAGGACGAGAGGTCCGTCGACCCCGCGCTGGTAGACGGACCCGGCGTCAAGCGCGTCGGCGGCGTCGAGCGCGAGAGCGTCGGCTGTGTCCAGCAGTCGCATGCGGGCCAGCTGGGCGGCCGTCACGTCGATGGCTCCGAGGATGAACACGAGGACGACGACGAACAACCCGAGGACGAGGACGGCCAGCTGGCCTTCCTCCCTCGACGCCCGGTCGAACGGCGACCTCATCGCGCCACGTATGTGTCGACCGCGGCAACGTGGGTCGACGAGATCGAGACCGAGGCGGGAAGGTTGCCGGCGACGAAGTCCGGGACGAGTGGCAAGGGCATCTCGATCGTCACGGTCACCGTCACGAATCCGCCCGGTCGCAAGCAGGGCGTTCCGTCACAACGCACGGCCAGGAGAGCTCCACGGTCGAAACCGAAGTCGTCGAAGGCGATTCCCGCCGCCGCCTGGGCCCGGGCGTGCGCCGCTGCGTCTTCCGTCGCGGTGACGAAGGCCCGCCCCGCCTCCCTCCCCGCCAGCGAAGCAGAGAAGGTCGCCGCCTGGAGCCGCCCCAGGGTGAGAACGAGGTAGGTCAGTGGAAGGAGGAGCAGGATGCCGAGGAAGATGAACTCGACGATGGCACGGCCCGCATCCCCTCCGCCGCCCGGAGGTCGACGAAGCGGTCTCACGGCGCGGCCGAGCTGGCGGTCGCCGACACCTGGTCCTCGCTGAACGCGCGGCCGGTCACCGTGAAGCCTTCGGCGGGACCGATGGGGCCGATGAGCGGAAGAGGGGCAGCCACGGTGACCACGACGACACGAACGCCCTCCGCTGTCGTGGTGGTCTGAGCCGAGACGTCCTGGGCGAAGGAGGAGTTCAAGGCAGCGGTGATCAGGCTCGCTGCCCGGGCCGCCCCGTCACTCGGCGCTGCGTCCGCGCGCGCACCGAACCGGGCCCCCTCCGACGCTGAGGAGATCAGGGTGTTGCGCACGTAGAGCGCGACCGCGAGCTGCAGGACCGCGAGCACCACGAAGAGAAGCAGCGCAGAGACCATGACGAACTCCGCGATCGCTGACCCGTCATCCGCGCGGGGACCGAAGCGCCTCGACCGTCGATCTTCCGCGCTCACAGGTCAGCGGCCGCTCGGGCCGCTGACGCTCCCGATCGCCTCGGTGAACAGCGCCTCCAGCTGGTCTCCAGCCACCCCCCACAGGAGGGTCACCAGGCCAGCGGTCATCAGCGTGATCAGGACCCAGCCAGGGACGTCGCCACGGTCAGACCGCCCACCCAGTGCTGCTGATGCTCTGCTGGCTGCCCTCGGGGCGAGCCGGGTCAACGTCGTCGTCAGACGTGCGGTCATCGTGAGATCTCCTGTTTCCCTGTTGTGTGAGGTGTTCCGGGCGGAGGTCACAGCTCGAACCGGAGGAAGCTGAGACCGGGATAGATGGCGAAGAGCACCGTGACCGGCAGGATGAGGAAGACGACGGGAACCATCATCACGATCTCCCGTTTGCCACCCTGTTCCATGAGGGCGCGTCGTCCGTCCTCACGGACGTCCTGCGCCTGCGCGCGCAGCACCTCCGCCAGAGGTGTGCCCCGTTGGACCGCGACGACGATGCCGTCGACGAAGCGGCTCAAGCTCGGCAGACCGGTGCGATCCGCCAGGCCCTGGAGCGCAGTGGGAAGGTTTGCACCCGCCCGAGCGTCTGCCAGGCAGCGGCGCAGCTCGTCGGCGAGCTGCCCGTGGGAGAGCCTGCAGACTCGTTCGAGCGCGCCCGTGGCCCCCTCTCCAGCGCTCACCGCGAGAGCGAGGAGCTCTGCGACGGTTGGAAACTCAGCGAGCATTCGTTGCTCGCGCCGCCGAGCCGCGTGGCTCAGGGCGTAGTCGCGCGCCACCGCTCCGAGCCCGGCGCCGATGACCGTGAGAGCAACGAGCAGCGGCACCGAGAACCCCCGCTTGGACAGCGTGGTCAGACCCGTGCCGACGAGTCCGGCGACTGCGCCGACCGCCGCCCACACGACCTGCTCCGCCCGAAACCGCTCGACGTCGGCAGCCCGGCCGGCCCGAAGCTGGCGACGCGCCACCGAAGGGCCGCCGCCGAGCATGCGCTCGAGCCCGTCGCCCAGACGCCGCAGGTAGGGAGCGAGCAGCTCCCCCAACCCGAGGACCGTCGGGTTCGCCGGTGCGGTGTTGAGCAGACGGGACGGCAGGGGCGCGTCCCGAAGGTAGGGCGCCAGTCGCTCGTGGAGCGTCGCCCGCCGGCGAATGGGCAGCCCAGCCACGATCAATGCCATGCCGGCCAGGAAGGCGACCCCGACGGCCGCGCCTGCCCACGACCACGCCTCGATCATCGGAGCACCCGCTCCTCCTCCGGGAGCCGGCCGATCCAGACCATGAGCCGGTAGGCGACGACGCACAGGCCAGCGCCCAGAGCGAGGACGAACCAGCCGGCCGGCGAGGCGTAGGCCTGGAGCGACCCACCGCGCAGGGCAAGCATGGCCAGCACGATCCACGGCGCGGCCACCGCGAGGCGGGCAGCGTTGACGGTCCAGCTCTGTCTGGTCTCGAGCTCTGCTCGGGTGCGGGCATCCTCGCGCAGGAAGGCCGAAAGGGTCCGCAGCAACCTACCGAGGTCACTACCACCGACCTCGCGTGCGATCCGGAGGGACTCGATCAGCCGGTCAGCGACCGGGTCGCTCATGGAGTCCTTCAGCCGATCGAGGCAGTCGTGGAAGCGGCCGGTGGCCCGATAGTCCTCCGCGAAACCGGCGAAGGCCGGACGCAGCTCCTCGGGCCCGCGCACCGCCAGCTGGGCGAGCGCCTCCGGCAGGGCCAGACCGGCCCGCACCCCCGAGGTGATGTTGTCGACGGCATCGGGCCAGAGGTCACGCAGCCTCGCTCGCCGCTTGCGGGCTCGCATGCGCACGAGTGAGATCGGCGCCGCGCCACCGATTGCGCCGAAGCACAGCGCTATGGGCAGCACGCGGGTGATGAGCATGAACGTGAGGAATGCACCGACGAAGAGGGCCATCGAGCCCATGAGGACGTTCATCGGCGTGACGGTGGCATAGCCGGCTTGGTGCAGGTGGTCGCGCACCTCCTCGACGAAGCCCGACCGTCGCCGGTCCTGTCGCCCGAGGGCCCGGGCGTCCCGTGGCCAGAACGACCAGTAGATGCAGAACACCCCGATCCCGAAGACCAGGCCCACGGTCATCGGGGACATCATGAGCCTCGCTGTGCCAGCATGGCGGTGACGTCATAGCCGGCCCGCTCGAAGGCTTCGCGGTGCGGCGGGAACCCGTCCGCGCGCTGCAGGACCCCCGCGCGGCTCACGAACAGGTCAGCGATCTCGATGACGTCTGCTTCAGCCCGGCCGGGGACCGCCACGATCTCCCGGACTCGTCGCCGGCCATCACGTTCGAGCGCGACATGAACGACGAGGTCGATCGACGCTGCGACGGTCGGGACCACGAAGCGGCTCGAGACGTTGTCCCCCGCGAGCAGGGGAAGCGTGCACATCTTGGTGACCGCCTCGCGGGCACTGTTGGCGTGAATGGTGCACATGCCCGGCACGCCGCTGTTGAGCGCAATGAGCAGGTCAAGGCTCTCCGCCTGGCGGACCTCACCGACGATGATGCGCGAAGGGCGCATGCGGAGGGCCTCTTTGACGAGTCGTCGCAGCGGCACCTCCCCGGTGCCCTCGAGGCTCGGCTGACGGCACTGCATCGAGGCGACGTCGCGCAGCGGGATCTTCAGCTCGAAGACCTCCTCGCAGGTGATGACCCGCTCGCGCGGAGGGATCGCAGCGGCAAGGCAGTTGAGCAATGTCGTCTTGCCGGCCTGGGTGCCGCCGGCCACGAGGATGTTGAGTCCGCTCGCGACCGCCGCAGCCAGGAAGTCAGCCGCCTGCTTGGTGACGGATCCAAGCCGGACGAGGTCGTCGAGGTGGTCCGCCTTGACGACGAACTTGCGGACGTTGACCTGCCAGTGCGTGCGGCTGATGTCAGGGATCACCACGTGGAGGCGGGACCCGTCCGGAAGGGTGGCGTCGACGAAGGGCGAGCTGAGGTCGACCCGCCGACCGCTCGTCTTGAGCATCCGCTCCACGAGGTCGCGGACCTCGTCGGCGGTGAGGATGGTGGGGGTCAGCTCGGCGACGCCACCCCGGGCGACGAAGACCTTGCTCGGCTCGTTGATCCAGATCTCCTCGACCGAAGCGTCGTCGAAGTACTGCTGGAGCGGGCCGTAGCCGGCCACGACAGCGATGATCGAGTGGACTGCAGCCCGAGTGTCTCCGAGCTGGGGCAGGCCTCCGTGCAAGGCTCGCTCGTCGTAGTCCTGCACCGCATCCTGGATGAGTCGCCGAACCTCACGAGTATCGCGGGCGGGGTCCAGCCCGGAGCGTCGGATGAGCTCACGCACCTCGCCCTCGACATGGCGAACCGCCTGCTGCGTCGACAACGTTCTCCCCCTGACTCGCTGGCCGCGACCATCCTGCCCGCAAATGTCCGATTCGTCGCGTCGAAAGCGTAGCCAGACCGAAAGCGGGGTGCAGGCGGCGGACGGTGAGCTGTGGAAAACCGTCCGGAGAGGACGCGCGCGCAGCCCATCGGGTCAGGTTCGTCGACCGCCCCGCCTCGGGCAGTGCCGTGGCGAGGGAGAGGACGCCGCCCTCTGCCGGCGCAGGACCCTGTGGACAACGCGCCGAGCCGAGCCCGGCCGTCCGCGAGGGTGTCATTGCCACTGCACGGAGGGAGCGCAATGCGAATTCGGATGGGTCTCGTCGAAGAGGGCACCCCTGGGGTGCGAGACATCGTCATCGAGGTAGACGACCGCGCGACAGCCGGCGACGTCGAGGACCGGGTGACGTTCGGGCAGGTGCGGTCGCGGCTCACCGCCCTGCTGGATGTGCCCTCCGAGGCGTTCAGCATCGACGGGCACGAGGTCCGCGACGAGGACATCCTCGGTGAGCGCCGGCTGGTTCGCGGCGCGCTGCTGCGCGCTGAGTGTGACCCCCAGCAAGGACACCGGCCAGGGCGTCTGCCGCTGGGCGCGGCCGGGCTCGTCGAGCTGCACGTCGTGGGCGGTCCGGGAGCGGGGCGGGTCATCACGCTGCGGCGCGGGCACCACGTCCTCGGTCGTGCCACGTCGTGCGGAGTGCGTCTGGACGACCTGGGGGTCTCCCGCGCCCACGCCTCGATCACCTTGGACGACAAGGGCATCCGCTTGTACGACGTCGACTCGACCAATCCCACGGCTGTTGATGGGCAGCGCGTCCCTCCCGAAGGTGCCGAGCTGACCCCCGGCAGTCGGATCCGCCTCGCGTCGACGACTCTCGTGCTCCGACGGCCGGAGACCACGCCCGCCGCGACCGAGTGCTCGCGGGGCGTCATCCGGGTCAACCGGCGACCGCGTCTGACGCCGACCGCCGATCCCGTCACGATCCGGTTCCCCGCCGCTCCCACGAGACCCCAGCCGGCTCGCGCCCCGGTCCTCGCGGCGGTGGCGCCACTCGTGATCTCGATGGCCCTCGCCGTTGCCCTGCGCTCGCCGGTGATGCTCCTCTTCGCCCTCATGTCGCCCCTCATGCTCCTCGCACAGTGGTGGGGTGACCGCCGGCAGGGACGCGTCTCCCACCGCGCGCAGCTGGCTGAGCACGCGCGGGCAACGGCTGAGGCCGAGGCCCGACTGGCCGAGGCTCTCGACGCCGAGAGCAGGACGCGGCACACAGAGCAGCCGGACCTCGCCCTCGTGGCATCGGTTGCCACGCACCGCGATGCCTGCCTCTGGCAACGCCGTCCGAGCGACCCGGACCATCTCGTCCTTCGGCTCGGGACCGCACGTCAGCCGGCGAGGACGAGGGTCGAGCGGCCAGAGGGCGACGGACCTGACCCATGGGTGGACGACGTGCCCGTCCTCGTCGACCTGCGGGCGGGCGTGGTCGGGGTGGCCGGGCCGCGGGCTCGCGCTCGCGCGGTCGTCAGCAGCCTCATCGCCCAGACGGCGGTCTGGCACTCGCCGCGCACAGCTCGGGTGGTGGTCCTCTCGGCGGCTGCGGACGCGGAGGCGGACTGGGCCTGGGCGAGCTGGCTCCCTCATGCGGACGGGTCGGCGAGCGGACCTGTGGCCACTGTGGCGTCGATTCACGACGATGCCGCGATGGCTGCCCGGATCGCCGAGCTCCACGGGGTGATTGCCGAGCGCCGTGAGCACTCCACAGCGGCCGGACTCGACGGGACGCAGCCGGTCCCCGCCTTCGTCGTCGTGCTCGACGGCGCAGCCGACCTTCGCGGCCGCCCTGGACTGGCGGCGATCCTCGAGGTGGCCGGGGCCGCAGGAGTGCACGTCCTGGCGCTCGACGCGACGCTCCAGCGGCTGCCCGCCGAGTGCCGCACCCAGCTCCTCCTCGATGGGGGCAGGGCGCCCCGCGCCGAGCTGCGCACGTCCGGCACGACCATCTCGGCCCTCATCCCGGACCTGCCGCATCCCGGCTGGTTCACCGCGCTGGCCCGCTCACTCGCGCCGCTCGAGGATGCCACCCCCCGCGCGGGGTCCACCCCGCTCCCGGACGCCCTCAGCCTCCGTGACGCCCACCTGCTCCACGGCCACGACCCCGGCACGGGACCTGGTCTCGTCGAGCTCTGGTCGAGGTCCGACGGTCGGCCGCGGGCCGTGCTGGGGGCAACCCAGAACGGCGCTTGTGTCGTCGATCTCGCCCAGGACGGACCACACTGCCTCGTCGGTGGGACGACCGGATCCGGCAAGTCCGAGCTGCTCCAGACGCTCGTCGCCGGGCTGGCCTGCAGCGCCCCTCCGGACGAGCTCGCCTTCGTGCTGGTCGACTACAAGGGCGGGTCTGCGTTCAACGAGTGCTCGCGACTCCCCCACTGCATCGGAGTCGTGACGGATCTCGACGAGCACCTCACCCGCCGAGCGCTCGACTCACTGGGCGCCGAGGTCAAACGACGGGAAGCCCTCCTCGGGGCCGCGGGCGCGAAGGACCTCGACGACTATCGCCGCATCCGCAGCGCCCGACCGGGCCTGCCTCAGGTCGCCCGCCTCGTCATCGTCGTCGACGAGTTCAAGGTGCTCGCGGACGAGCTGCCGAACTTCGTCGACGGCCTGGTGCGCCTCGCCGCGGTGGGTCGCTCCCTGGGAGTGCATCTCGTCCTCGCCACCCAACGACCCGCAGGCATCATCACGGGCGACATGCGGGCCAACATCTCCCTGCGGATCGCCTTGAGAGTTCGCGACCGGTCCGACAGCGAGGACGTCATCGAGAGCCCGGTCGCTGCAACCATCAGCGACCGCACGCCCGGACGGGCCTGGGTCCGCACCGCGAGCGGTCGACTCACCCAGGTGCAGACGGCATTCGCCGGAGCGCCCGCCCGGCCCGAGCGGTCCGCGGCCGAGCGCCCGGTGACGGTCCGCTCGCTGACGTGGGCGGACCTGGGGCACCCCTGGGCCACCTCCGCGCCCGCCGATGCATCTTCCGGGTCTTCCGGGTCTTCCGGGTCAACCGAGCTGGAGGCCGTCGTCGCCGCGGCCGTTGACGCCTCCGCGACACGCGGGGCGGTGGCGCCGCCGCCCCCCTGGCTCCCACCGCTGCCCACCTCCCTGCCCCGCTCGGCACTACCCGCGGCGAGCGGCGCCGGCGCGGTGGCACTGGGACTCGAGGACGCGCCGACGTCACAGTCGCAGCCACCCTTCACCTGGCACGCCGTTCGAGACGGGCACCTCGCCATCGCCGGCGGAGCCCGGACCGGCCGGACCACCGCAGCACGCTCGCTCGCCGTCGGACTCGCTGAGGTATGGCCGGCCACGCGGCTCCACCTGCACCTCATCGAGGGAGCACCCGGCTCCCTGCAGGACCTCGCCGCCCTCCCCCACGTCGGCTCCATCACGAGCACAGCGGACCCGGGAGTGGCGGCACGACTCGTCGCACGCCTCACCGAGAGCCTCATCCGCCCGGTGGCTCCCGGTCGCCGTCCCGTGGCCAGCGAGTCCGCTCCACGTCCCACGCCCGACCATCCAGACCGAGTCACGGTAGTCGTCGTCGACGGCTGGGAGGCAGTCGCCGACGCCTTCGACTCGGTCGACCATGGCGCTCCGGTGGAAGCACTCCTCCGGCTGGCGCGCGATGGCAGCGCTGCCGGCCTGCGTCTCGTCCTCACGGGCGGGCGTGGCCTTCTCTCCGGTCGCATCTCCAGCCTGATGCAGCACCGCCTCGTGCTCCCGATGCCCGATCCGCTGGACCTCACACTGGCCGGGCTGTCCCCGGAGGCCATGCAGGGCCATCGAGTCGTCGGCCGCGCCGTCGACGTCGCGACCGGACACGAGGTGCAGATCGCCCACGCCGGTGCGGACCCGTCAGCCGAGGCTCAGGCGCGAGCAGCTGCCGACCTCGCCGCTCGGCTGGAGCCGGGCCCGCCGCGCGACGGAGCCTCACCCGATCTGGCTCGACTTCCTTGGCGGGTGGCGCCGCTGCCCCACGCCGTTGCCTGGAGCGAGCTGCCCGAGCCCGTTCCCGGGCGCATCCCCCTTGGCCGGGGTGGCGACGACGCAGCACCGATCGGGTTCGAGGCAGAGCGGGACGGGCGCCGGGTCCTGGTGGTCGGGGGCCCGCGCAGTGGCCGAACGACCGCACTCGCGGTGATGGCCCGCCAGCTGACCGCTGCAGGGCACCCGACTGCCGTCATCGCGACCCGGCCCACCCCGCTGAGCTGGCTGAGCGGCATACGGCACCTTCACCTCGTGTCCGCCGAGGACGGTGAACATCTCCGCGAGCTGTACCAGCTCCACCCCGAGCTGTCCCTCCTCATCGACGACGCCGAGGGACTCGACGGCAGTCCGGTCGAGCCTCTGGCCCTGGCCGTCGCGCAGGACGTGACCCACTCCGAAGCGTGGTGCGTCGCCGCGGTCGACTCCCGCCGCGCGGCGAGCCTGTACCGCGGCGTCGTTCCGGAGCTCGCGCGCCACGGCACGGGAATGGTCCTGTCACCCTCGTCACCGGCGGACGGCGACGTCCTCGGTGTCCGGTTGGACGCCGCCAGGCACCGCATGCCGGGCCGCGGTGCCCTCGTCCTCGACGGAGTCGCCGTCCCCATCCAGGTCGCCGACCCCACACCACCACCGCGGACCGCCGCGTGCGCCGAGGAGACCACCGACCAAGTGGACACAGGCTGTTCACCGGCCCGCCACCCGGGGCACACCCGCAGCCCCCGCCTCGATCCCTAGCGTCGCCAGCGGCTCGCCCGACTGACGGGCGTGCGCAGACCAATGAGGAGCATGGCGTGTCCCCCAATCTTCTTCCGCTCATCACCGGCGTGCGGCACGGCTCGCGCAGCCACCTGACCTGCCAGCTCAAGTGCGGCAACGCCTGTGACCAACCAGTGCCGAACCAGAGCGGCAACGACGCGATGGCGGACGTCGTCTCGCGCGCGATCGCGCGTCGTTCGGTCCTCAAGGGCTCGGCCGTCGGCGCCGGGGCACTTGTCATCGGCGGGCTGGCCACATCGGCAGCAGCCGCGTCCGAGGGCACCGGCGCCGCCGCGGGCGGTCGCGGAGGGGCTGACGTCGGAACTGCGCCGTTCACCCCGGTGCCCCCCAACATCGAGGACGACGTCGTCACCGCGCCCGAGTTCCAGCACGCCGTCGTCATCCGTTGGGGTGATCCGGTCGAGGCCGACGCCCCCGCGTTCGACGTCACCCGGCAGACCCCCGAGGCACAGGCCACCCAGTTCGGCTACAACAACGACTACGTCGGGATCCTGCCCCTCGATGGCCGCCGCGCGCTGCTGGTCACCAACCACGAGTACACGGACGAGTACCTCATGTTCCCGACCGGCTCCTACGACGACGCGACGATCAAGCGGATCGCGCTCGCCGCCCACGGCATGTCCGTCGTCGCCATCGAGCGCGGCGCCAAGCCCGGGTCCTGGGTCCGCTCCGACCACCGCAAGAGCCGACACAACCGACGCATCACGGCCCACACCGAGTTCACTGTCAGCGGCCCGGCTGCCGGGCACGACCTGCTGAAGACCGACCTCGACCCGACCGGCACGGTGGTGCTCGGCACCCTCAACAACTGCGCTGGAGGGACGACCCCGTGGGGCACGGTGCTGTCCGGCGAGGAGAACTTCAACCAGTACTTCGACGCCTCCGGCCCGGTCGACCCCGCACTCGTCCCCGCCCTGGCCCGCTACGGCCTGCGGACCACCGAGGGCCTGAGCGACCGGGCCTGGTCGCAGGTGGACGAGCGTTTCGACCTCGCCAAGCACCCGCACGAGCCGCACCGCTTCGGCTGGGTCGTCGAGATCGACCCGATGGACCCGACGTCGACACCGGTCAAGCACACGATGCTCGGCCGCTTCAAGCACGAAGGCGCCAACGTCACCGTCGCCAAGAGTGGTCACGTCGTGGCCTACATGGGCGACGACGAGCGCGGCGACTACATCTACAAGTTCGTCTCCCGGGACACCTACCGCGCCGACAGCTCACCCGTCTCCCGCCGCCACAACATGGGGCTGCTCTCGGCGGGGACCCTCTACGTCGCCCGCTACGAGGGCGACGGCTCCGCCGACGGCGTCTACGACGGCACCGGCCAGTGGATCGCGCTCACGAGCGACACCGAGTCGTTCGTCCCGGGCATGTCGGTTGCGGAGGTCCTCGTCTTCACCCGGCTCGCCGCGGACAAGGTCGGGCCCACGAAGATGGACCGGCCGGAGGACGTCGAGCCGAACCCCGTCAACGGCCGCATCTACGCCGCCCTGACGAACAACAGCAACCGTGGCACGAGGTTCGCGGCGGACGAGGCCAACCCGGTGACCGAGAGCTACGTCCGGACCGAGCTCGGTGGCCCGCTCGTCAAGAAGGCGGGCAACCGCAACGGCTACGTCCTCGAGATGACCGAGGACGGCGGCGACCACACGGCAACCACTTTCACGTGGGACTTGTTCCTCGTCTGCGGTGACCCCGAGGCCCCCGAGACGTACTTCGGCGGCTACGACACGTCGAAGGTCAGCATGATCTCCTGCCCTGACAACGTCGCCTTCGACGGGGCGGGCAACCTGTGGATCGCCACCGACGGTGCCCAGCTCGGCTCGCACGACGGTCTGTTCCGCGTCCCCGTGGACGGACCGGAACGCGGCAACGTCCAGCAGCTCCTCACCGTGCCCGTGGGCGCGGAGACCTGTGGACCGCTCATCACGGAGGACCAGCGGTCCGTGTTCATCGCGGTCCAGCACCCCGGCGAGACGGACGGCGCCAGCTTCGAGAACCCGTCGAGCACGTGGCCGCACACCGACGGCTTCCCGCGGCCGAGCATCGCCGTGGCCTACCGGAAGTGAGGGCCGGACCGCTGCCCTGAAGCCGCGTGGGCCCGGTGCCGCAGGGGGCGCCGGGCCCACGCGTCAGTGACGCCGCGACCCCGCCGGGGCGCCGTCCCTCGCCACTCCGCCTCCGGCCGGGCGTCGTATGCCGCTGGGCTCAGCGGGTGCGGACGGGCAGATGGGTGCGTGGCGCCATTCGCGGCCCGCGGCGCGGCCTGCGGTGCCCGGCGAGGGCGAGCAGCTGCTGGACCCGGTAGCGGTGCCCGGAGTACGGCTCGAGCAGCTCGGCCAGGCCGCCATCATCGACCGGCCGGCCGAGGAGCGCCCAGCCGATGTCCTTGGCGACGTGGTAGTCGCCGAAGCTCACGGCATCGGGGTCCCCGAGGGCACGCTGGGCCACCTCGGCTGCAGTCCACACTCCGATGCCGGGCAGGGCGAGCAGACGCGAGCGCGCTTGGGCCACGGGGAGGTCGGCGCACTGCTCGACGCGCCCCGCCCGGGTGGCCGCAGTGACGAGGGCGCGTGACCGGGCGCCGTCCACGGAGGCCTGGAGCCAGGCCCACGACGGGATCATCGCCCAGACCTTGGCTGTCGGTGGCGCCCACAGCGTCCCGGAGAGTGGACCAGGCGCCGGCTCACCGAAGCGGCGCACGAGCCGCCGGTACCCCGAGAAGGCCTCCTGCCCGGTCACCTTCTGCTCGATGACGGCCGGAGCGAGGGCATCCAGGACGAGGCCGGAGCGGGGGACGCGCCAGTGCGCGAAGCGTCGCCACGCGGCGGCGACGGCGGGGTGGCGGGGCTGGAACCCGGACGGGTCGTCCCCGGCCCCGAGAAGGCCCGGGACCGACTCGAGAAGCCACTCGGCCCCGGGCCCCCACGCGGCGCACCTGATCGCGGACCGACCCGGGTCGCCCACGAGCCGGAGGGTTCCCGGGCCGTCCGGGGTCTGCGCGGCGCGAGTGAAGGACCCGTCGGCCCCCCAACGACTGGTCGGGTCCCCCGCGCCGCGCTGGAAGGCGGACAGCTGGGCAGCGAGGCTGACAGCCCGATCCACCTGCCACACCCGTACCTTCGCTTCGGCCACGAGGACAGTCTCGCCTACACTCGACCCCGTTCGTTGAATGCGACCCGACCCAGCAGCCGACCCAGCAGCCGACACCGCCGCCGACAGAGCACCCCACCAGTGGAACGAGGAACGATGGCCCGCGAGACGAGCCGAGACCGACGCGAGCGCGTCGCCGCCATGCAAGCCCAGGCGAAGAAGGCCGAGCGTCGTCGGTTCCTGCTCGTCATCGGTGCCGTGGTCCTGGTCATCGCCCTGGTCGGCGGGGCCGTGGCCTGGGCGATCATCGGCGAGCAGAACAAGAAGGACGCGGCGCTCGAGGGGATGACGGGGGACGTCGCTGCCGCAGCCTGCGACTCCATCATCGACGACCCGGCCACCGGCTCGGCCGACCACGTCGGCCCCGGCACGGCGGCCACCGACACGCAGCGGATCGAGTACAAGACCGCCCCGCCGTCGAGTGGACAGCACTTCGCGCAGCCCGCCCTGTCGGAGCGGCGCGTCTACACCGTCGCCGATGCCCCGCAGGTCGAGGCCCTCGTCCACAACCTGGAGCACGGCTACACGATCCTCTGGTACGACCCTTCCGTGGAGCAGACCCAGGCAGCTCAGTTCGCGGCGCTCGCCGAGCGGGTCAACGCGATGCCGGAGGCCCAGAACAAGTTCATCATCACCCCGTGGGACACCTCCCGCGGCGCGTTCCCGGAGGGAAAGAAGTACGCCCTGACCCACTGGGCCGCCGAGGTCAACCTCCAGACCGGCGAGGTCGGTGAGCAGAGCGGCAAGCGCCAGTACTGCGGCGGTCTCAACGTCAGCGTCGTCGAGGACTTCGTCAAGAAGTTCCCGTGGTCGTCGGCTCCCGAGCCCGGCGCGGCCTGACCGTGGCCGGCGAATACGTGCCGAGCCCCACCAGCTGGGTGCGGCGCCAGGTGGACCGGATCGAGGCGACCGGGACGACTGCCTCGGTGGACATCATGGGGCTGCCGGTCGTCCTGCTGACGATGCGAGGGGCGAGGAGCGGAGCGGTGCGCAAGGTCCCGCTGATGCGGGTCGAGCGGGACGGGGTCTACGCCGCGGTGGCGAGCAAGGGTGGGCAGCCGGACCACCCGCAGTGGTACCACAACCTGCGCGCCCACCCGGAGGTCAACCTCCAGGACGGCACCGAGACGTTCCGGGTCCGGGCTCGCGAGCTCGGCCCGGAGGAACGAGCCGAGTGGTGGCCGGTCTGCGTGGCCGCGTTCCCGCCCTATGCGGAGTACCAGGAGAAGACCGATCGGGTCATCCCGGTGTTCGTCCTCGAGCGGCTGTAGCCAGTCGGCCCCTGGTTCGCGGTGACCGACTGCCGGTGGTCGGAGATCACCTCGAACCGAGCTCCGAGCCGACGGCCCGTTCGCGTCGCTCGCTGACCAGGTCGTGCGACCGCGCGTACACCCACCCCACGAGTGCGGCGACGACGTCGAGCAGGGTGACGATGAAGCGGGACATGATCGCGACCGCCGCGGCTGCCGGGGTGGGGATGGCCGTGGACAGGATGAGCGTGAGCAGGCCCTCGCGGGCACCGAGTCCCGCCGGCAGGATGATGAGCAGCATGCCGAGCGAGACCGACAGGGCATAGCCGGTGAGTGCGGCCGTAGCCAGGTCGGGATGGGGGGCGTCGCCGGCGACCGCGGTCGCGAGCAGCCACGTGTGCACGCCGAAGCAGAGCCACACGAGCACGAACGTCGCCACGGCGGTGAGGACCGCCCGCGCGGAGAGCTCGTGCTCCAGAGGTGGGCGGCGGATGAGTCTGAGCAGCGTGGAGATGCACCAGTTCAACAGCCGGGGCACGAGCAGGACGACGCCGATCGGGACGGCGAGCAGGAGCCACCACGGAAAGCCCGCAGAGGACTGGCGGAGCAGGAACGCGACGGACGGCAGCCCGACGAGCAGCCCGGTGAGCAGGGCGAAGCCGAGCGCGAGCAGGCCGGTGACGGCGGTCCGCCGCCGCGGCACGCGCAGGTGTGCGGCGATGTCGGCCTGGACGATCACCGACCAGAGCGACCCGGGAAGGTACTTGCCCAGCTGTCCCACGAAGTAGACGCCCGTCGCGGGCGCGAGGTGCAGGTCGGAGCCCAGGTCACGCAGGATGGTGCGCCACCCGAGCATGGTCAGCCACGTCCCGACGGCGGCGGCAAGGGTCGACCACGCGAAGGTCCCGAAGGACACCTTGCCCAGATGCACGGACACGTCGGCCCAGTTCCGGGCCACCGCGTAGACCACGGCGGCCAGCGTCACGGCCGCCACGACGACGCGAACCACGGTGAGGACTCGGGCGCGGTCCACTCAACGCCTCCTCAGGGTCAGCCGGACGAGGCCGTATGCCGCTGAGTCCGCTCTCGCGCGCGCGCCGGCTTCGCGCATCCTGGCGTTCACGTCGCCGTCGAGGTCGCCGACGAGGACGAAGCCGAGATCGTGGGCGCGGGCCAGGATGCCACGCACGTCTGCCGGGCCGACCGCTCCCGGGGCGGAGGGTGGACCGATCGGGATGGTGACGATGAGCAGCCCGCCTGAGCGCAACGCCCATGAGGCCTGTTCGAGGACGTGGTCCACGTCTTCCGCGTCGCAGCCGCGCGGGTGGATCCGGACGATGACGTCCAGGGACCCGGTGTCGACGTCGAGTGCGGCCACGCTCGGCTGCGCGCCGGTGAAGTCGATCTCGACGGGGGCGAAGCCGACGGCCCTGGCCAAGCGGGACAGCACGGACCCCGTGCCGGTCTCGTCGACGATGATGGCGCTGCGCCGTCCGTCGTCCCGCACCCGCAGGATGGCGGCCAGCGCGCCGAGGGCGGCCCAGGTGGAGACCTTGTCGAGCGAGAGGGGCAGTCCGAGCCGGCGAGCCAGGCGGCGTGCCTCCTCTGCCTCCCCCGGGTCGCTGAGGACGTCGGTCGGCAGGACCCACTCCGGCAGGTCGGACAGGTGCAGCTCGACCAGCGGTCGGCGCGAGCGGGTGCGGCGCCTCACCTCGGAGGCGAGCCGGGCGCCGGCCGCCGTGATGGCGTCCACCACGGCGTGGGCGGTGGTGCCGGCCGCGGATGGGTCGCTCGGAGACGCGTCCCCGTCGGGAAGGTCGACGGGGTCGACGGGGTCCACGGAGTCGACGGTGTCGACCCGGTCCACGGGCTCCACGGGGTCCACGGGGTCGTCGTCCGCGGCCAGCGCCTCGATCGTGCCGAGGTAGTGCGCCCACGGCCCGGAGAGGTCAGGGGTCTGCACTCCCTCGGCCAGGCGCGCTCGCAGCTGCGGGTCGCCGAGCCGGCGCAGCGCCCCGGCGAGCGCCCGGTCGTCCTCCGGTGGCACGAGCAGGCCGTTGACGCCGTCCTCGATCTGGGCGGAGAAGGGTGCGATGTCGGAGGCCAGCACGGGCAGGCCGTGGGCGTGCCCGAGGATGACGTTCTGCGAGGCGGTGGCCGACCGGTACGGCAGGGCGAGGACGTCGTGGTCGGCCAGGAGCGCAGCGAGCTCATCGGCCGGCACGTAGCCGTCTCGGATCTCGACGCGTCCGGCCAGTCGCGGGTCGGTGACGAGCCGGTTGATCACCTCTCGCTGCGACGGCCAGACCTCGCCGGCGATCGTCAGGCTCACGTCGGGGACGTCGCGCATGGCCCGCAGGAGGACGTCGATGCCCTTGTACTCGCGGATCAGCCCCAGGGCGAGCAGGCGAGTCGATCCGGTCCGTGGTCCCCGTGAGACCGGGTCGCCGCCGGGGAGGTGGGGGGGCAGGTCGGCGACCGACACCCGTCTGGCCCCCAGCTCGTGGGCGAGAGTGGCCTGCTCGGCGCTGTGGACAAGGGTGGCGTCGACCTTGGCGAAGAGCATTCGCATGAGCGCGGTGTCGCCGGCACGCGACTCGTGCGGCAGGACGTTGTGGCACACGACGATGGACCGGGGCCGGGGCCGCGGCAGGCCGGGGAGCGCTCCGGCGGCACGGAGCAGGGCCAGGTGGGCCGGCACCACGGGAGGCATGACGTGGACGACGATCACCGCGTCGACGTCGCGGAGGCGTCGCCCGGCGCGCACCCACGTGTCCGGCCGGGCCCAGCTCAGGGCCCGGACGGTGCGCGGGTAGGGCGGCACCTCCGGCGCTCCCTGCGGCACGGTGGCGTCGGCGTGGTGGAGCCTGGACGGGTAGAGGTGGGCCCAGGACACCAGGGTCACGTCGTGACCCGCCTCGGTCAGGTGGTGGGCCAGCATCGTCGTGTGAGCGGCGACGCCGCCCTTGTGCGGGTGGGTCGGGCCCACCACGGCGATCCGCAGGGCCGCGGAGCCGGCGGCGGCGGGCGCCACGTCATCGAGCCTCAGGTCCGTCATCGGGACCGACTCTAGCCCCGAGGAGGCGGCCCAGCCGATGCGCCTGCGTGGCGCCGGGACAGGGCACAGGCGGCTCCGCTTTACTCTGGTGGTGATGCAAGCGAACGACGTGTGGCTCGTGGTGCCGCTCTACAACGAGGCGCGGGTCATCGGCGACGTCGTCCGCGCGGCGCGCAGCCACTTCCCCAAGGTGGTCTGTGTGGACGACGGTTCCACCGACGACTCGGCGGCCCGCGCGGAGGAGGCCGGGGCCATTGTCGTGCGGCACCCCGTCAACCTCGGCCAGGGGGCGGCCCTGCAGACTGGTTTCGACTATGCCCTGACCGATCCGGCGATGCAGTTCTGCGTCACCTTCGACGCGGACGGACAACATCAGATCTCCGACGTGCAGGCCATGCTCGACCTCATTCGGGCAGGCGACGTGCGCGTCGTCTTCGGGTCCCGCTTCCTCGACGACCGGACCGAGGCCTCGGGGCTCAAGAAGCTCGTGCTGCGGATGGCGGTCGCCTACACGAACCTGACGACGGGCACCCGGCTCACCGACGCCCACAACGGCCTGCGCGTCCTGCACCGCGACGTCGTCGAGCGCCTGGACATCACGCAGAACCGGATGGCGCACGCGTCCGAGATCGTCGCCCAGATCGGGGCCATGCGCTTCGACGGCCGGCAGGTCACCTATGCCGAGGCGCCCGTCCACATCCTCTACACGGACTACAGCAAGGCCAAGGGCCAGTCGCTGTGGAATGCCGTCAACATCCTCGCGGAGCTGATCTGGCGATGAGCCGACAGAGTGTCATCCAGATCCTGCTCATCGCGGCGACCCTGGCCCTGGCCTGGCGGCTGCTCGCCGGGACGGGTCAGCGCACGCAGGCGGTGCGGCGGCTCGGTCTCCTGGTGCTCGCCGGCCTGGCCATCTACTCGATCATCGACCCGAGCAAGACGTGGACGGGTCTGGCGAAGTTCCTGGGCGTCGGCCGAGGCGCCGACCTCATCCTCTACGGCCTCGTCGTCGCCTTCCTCGGCTTTGTCGTGACGACGTTCAAGCGGTTCCGCGACATGGAGATCCGGTACACCAGGCTTGCCCGGCGCATCGCCCTCGACGAGGCGGTCGCAGTGCATGAGGCGTTCCCATCCGACCCGCTCGGCACGTCCGGGCCGTCGTCCGCTCCGACCCCGAAGGGCACCGATGCCGACTGACTCTCGCCGCCCACCCCGAGGAAGCACTCCCGACGACGACGTCTACGTCGTCGACACCCGCAAGCGGCCCCAGTCCCCCGGCGCTGCCCGGCCGGCCGGCCGCCCCGCTGCGCCCGTGGCCGCGCCGCCGCGGACCCGGCTGCGCAAGGGTCGGGTGGCCCTGCTGCTCGTCGGCCTGCTCGTCGTGAGCTGGCTGGCCTTCATGGTGTGGGTGCCGGTCGCGGCGTGGAACGGCATCGACCGGGTCGACAACGTCCCGTCCGGCGACCGCCCCGCGGACACTGCGGGGCACACCTACCTGCTGGTCGGGTCGGACAGTCGGGAGGGCCTCACGGCCAAGCAGCGGCGGCAGCTCAAGACCGGCTCGGCCGAGGGCAACCGGACGGACACGATCATGCTCGTCCACGTGTCGGAGAGCGGCGGCAAGCCCGTCCTCATCTCGATCCCGCGCGACTCCTACGTCCCCATACCGGACCACGGCAGCAACAAGATCAACGCGGCCTTCACCTTCGGCGGCCCGAAGCTGCTCACCCAGACCGTCGAGCAGGTGACCGGGCTGCACATCAACGGCTACCTCGAGATCGGCCTCGGCGGCTTCGCCGGGATGGTCGACGCGCTCGGGGGCGTCGAGATCTGCGTGCCGCGCGACATGAAGGACGACAAGGCCGGCATCGACCTCGCGAAGGGGTGCCAGGTGCTCGACGGCCGGAATGCGCTCGGTTACGTCCGGTCCCGTTACGAGGACCCGCTCGGCGACATCGGACGTGCGGCGCGGCAACGCCAGTTCCTCGGCGCCCTGATGAAGCAGTCAGCCACCCCGTCCACGGTGCTCATCCCGTGGCGCTACAAGACCTTCGTCGACGCGGCTGCCGGCGGGGTCTCCGTCGGGGAGGAGACCTCGCTGCTCGACGCCTACCGGGTCCTCCAGGCGATGCGTGCGGTGAGCGGCGACGAGGGGCTCTCCCTGACGGTTCCCGTCGCTGACCTGGCCTATCCGACGGACAACGCCGGTGTGGCCGTCAAGTGGGACACCGAGCGGGCCCTCGACCTGTTCCACGCCCTCAGGGACGACGAGCCGCTGACCGAGCCTCCGCCCGGCACGACCCCGGGGGACGAGAGATGAGGCACCCGTGACCAGCCCCGTGTTTCCCGCCGATGTGCTCGCTCGCCTCCTGTCGAGCGACTCCGGCCGGCCCCGGCTGACGTGGTACGACGACGAGCCCGGGCCGACGGCCGGCGAGCGCATCGAGCTGAGCGCCAAGGTGCTCGTCAACTGGGTGTCGAAGGCCGCGAACCTGCTGCAGGACGACTGCGCCGCCGGGCCGGGCACGACGGTCGGCCTCGACCTGCCGCCGCACTGGCGCGGGGTGTACTGGGCCTTCGCGACCTGGTCGGTGGGCGCCACCGTCGTGCTCGGGGAGGCGGTGGCCGACGCCGACGTCCTCGTGACGACGGACCCTGCTGCTGCAGCAGCCCACGGGGGTGACTCCGTGCTCGTCTCGCTGCCTGCCCTGGCGCGCTCGCACCCGGCGGCGGCTGATGCCGGTGGCGCCGTCGACGAGGCGAAGGAGCTGTCGACGCACGGGGACCAGTTCTCGCCGATGTCCGACCCTGAGGCAGGTGACCTCGCGCTCAGCGTCGACGGGGTCGACACACGCTACGCCGAGCTCATCGGGACCCGTCCCGGCTCGGCACCAGCGCCGCGCGTGGCCGTCGACGCCGGTCTCGCTGGGCTGCTCGAGGTTGCGCTCAGCGCGTGGTCGGCGGACGGCTCGGTCGTCGCGATGCGTGGCTCTGCCGACCTGGCCCCCTCCACGCTGGCTCGGCGGCTGGCGACGGAGGGGGTCACCGTCTCCCTCCTGCCAGCACCGCGGGGAGAGGGGGGCCCGCCTTCGCCCTGATCCCCCGTATGCCGCTGGGCTCGCTCTGTGGGGAAACTCTCCACGCGCTCACGTCGGTCGAGAGCGGAAGCGAGCTGAGCGGCATACGGCCGGCGCGACGCCCTGCCGACGCGTCCGGTGAGGCTAGGCCGACAACCGGTCGAAGAGCGACCAGGTGCGCGAGGCCACCACGCCCGTGCTCGCCAGCCCCGCACGGGACTGGGCGTCCTTGACCGCGACGCGGGTCGGCTCGTCGAAGACACCGGTGACCCGCACGCCGAGCACGCGCTGCACGGCCGACACCTGCGGCCCGGCATCCCCGAGGCGCAGGACGGTCGTGCGATGCGCGGCGAAGGGGAACTCCTTGGCCTCGAGCACCTCCCAGAGGTCCGGCGTGACGACGCCGGTCTGCGGCAGGGCGAACGAACGCTGGAGCGCGGCGACCCTGTCCCGGGTGGCCGAGCCGAAGACTCCGTCGACGACGAGTCCCCCGAGGGCGCGTTGCAGGGTCCGCACCGCGGGGCCGCGCGCGCCCATCGCCAGGACGAGGTCCTTGTACGGCGTCAGGCTCGTCGCCGTCGAGACCGTCGAGACAGCCGGGCTGGTGGTCGGGCTCTGCTGCGGCGCTGTGGCGAAGGTGGTCATGGCCTCTCCTTCCTGGTGGTCCGTGGTGCTGACGGGGACAGCGGTCGCCCAGCCGCGCGTGTAGAGCAGCTGCTGGGTGCGGTTGTCCGCGACGCCCGTCGCCGAGAGGCCGACGAAGCGCTGGTACTCGATGACGCGCGCCTTGGTCATCGGCCCGAAGTACCCCGTCGTCGGGAGGGACCCGAGCCTGGCCTGGAGGTTCTTCACCGCGGTCGAGGTCATCCCGATGGACAGGGTGGGGTAGGTCTGCGGCCAGCCCTTGGTGTAGAGCAGCGCCTGGGTCTGGTGGTCCGCGATTCCTGTCGCCGGTAGGCCCACGGCCCGCTGGTACTCGATGACGCGCGCCTTCGTCATCGGGCCGAAGTACCCGGTGGTGGGGAGGGAGCCGAGCTCGGCCTGGAGGTTCGTCACCGCGGTCGAGGTCATGCCGTAGGAGAGCGTGGGGTACGTCGTCGTTGCCGAGCCCGTGGACGTGCTGGGCGCGGTCCAGCCGCGCACCCAGAGCCGGTACTGGGTGACCGGGTCGGCGGTCCCCGTCTGGGGCAGCCCCGCGAACGTCTGGTAGGCGAGCACGCGCGCCTTGGTCATGGAGCCGTAGTAGCCGGTGGTCGGCAGCGACCCGAGCTTGGTCTGGAGGGTGCGCACGGCGCTCGACGTCATGCCGTAGGACAGGGTCGGGAAGGCCGCCGTGATGGTGCGCCAGCCACGTCTGGCGAGGATCTCCTGGGTCCTGAGGTCCGCGACGCCGGTCTGCGGAAGTGCGGCGAAGCGCTGGTACTCGGTGACGCGGTCGCGGGTCAGGGCGCCGTAGTACCCCGTCGTCGGGAGGTTGCCGAGACGCACCTGGAGCTGGCGCACCGCCTCCGACTGCATGCCGAAGGAGAGCACCGTCGGGGTCGCGGGGATCGTCACCGTCGTCGTGTCCGAGGTCGTCAGCGAGGTGAGGACGGTCGTCGCGGCGACACCGGTCCACCAGGACGTCCGCGCCGCGGCGCCGTTGAAGTTGAAGCTGAAGTGGATGTGGTCCGTGTGCGGGTTGCTGCCGTAGTAGGGCGCCCACCCGCGCTCGGGGGCATACGACCTCCACATCGTTCGGTCGTAGATGATGTACATGATCCCGAAGCGGCGGGCCATCGCTCCGGGGACGCCGTTGGCATCGGCTTGGTCAGCCACGCGAGGACGCTCCGGGCGACCGCCGACTCCTCGGGGTCGTCGACGTCGAGCATCCAGTCCCAGGCGCGACCGTCGTAGTGCTCAGACGTGTCGCTCGAGCAGCTGCGTCCGATGAGGCTCGTGGACCCCATCTGGTAGTGGCTCGTCATGAGCTTGGCGAAGGCGAGAACCCCCGGACGCGCCACCGGGTCACACACCGTCTGCCCCTGGTAGGGCACGTACACGTCGAGAGCCTTGGGCAGGGTCTTCGTCGGAGGCGCGGGCGGCGTGTAGGCGTGGGCCGCGGTGGCCAGGCTGGGCACGATGAGCACGGGCCCGGCAAGGACGAGCGCGAGAGGACGACGGCGTGAAGCCATGGCGGACTCGATTCATGAGCGCTGGAACACAGGTCTCCCACTTCCCCCAAGTGTTCAACTGCACCATTTATGCACTCCAGTCACACCGTTAACAAGTTCGTCGGACGAACTACAAACCTGTAATTCGGTTCGCGGGAAGTCGGCCGCTCCGGTGTCGGGTGCGTCACGTGCTGCGCCACCACGTGGCCTGCGCCGAAGTGGTGGCACCCCACGCCCGGCGCGTTCCGGGCGGCCTATAGAGTCCGCAGCATGGACAAAGTCGTCTCCACTCCCCAGGAGGCCATCGCCGGGATCAGTGACGGGATGTCGCTGGCGGTCGGCGGTTTCGGTCTCTGTGGCATCCCCAGCGTGCTCATCGCGGCCATCCACGATGCCGGCATCACCGACCTCGAGGCCGTCTCCAACAACTGCGGCGTCGACGACTGGGGCCTCGGAATCCTTCTGAAGGACAAGCGGATCCGCCGGATGGTCGCCTCGTACGTCGGGGAGAACAAGGAGTTCGAGCGGCAGTACCTGCACGGCGAGCTCGAGGTCGAGCTGACGCCGCAGGGCACCCTCGCCGAGCGGCTGCGCGCCGGCGGCGTCGGGATCCCGGCGTTCTTCACGATCACCGGCGCCGGCACCCAGGTCGCCGAGGGTGGCCTGCCGTGGCGTTACGACAGCGACGGCAACGTCGCGCTCGCCTCCCCGCCCAAGCAGACGCAGGACTTCGACGTCGACGGTGAGAGCCGGACCTTCGTCCTCGAGCAGGCGATCCGGGCCGACTTCGGCCTGGTCCGCGCGGCCAAGGGCGACCGGCACGGCAACCTCGTGTTCAACCAGTCGGCGCGCAACTTCAACCCGCTGTGCGCGATGGCCGGCCGGGTCACGATCGCCGAGGTCGAGCAGCTCGTCGAGCCGGGCGAGCTCGACCCGGACCAGGTCCACCTGCCCGGCATCTTCGTGCACCGCGTGCTGCCGCTGAGCGCGGAGCAGGCCGCCGAGAAGCGGATCGAGCGACGCACCGTCCGCCCCCGTCCGGGCGCGGCCACCGAGACCTCGACCGAGCAGGAGGCCTGAGATGGCGCTGACCCGTGAGGAGATGGCCGCCCGCGCGGCCGCCGAGCTGTCCGACGGTGCCTACGTCAACCTCGGCATCGGCCTGCCGACGCTGGTGCCCAACTACGTGCCCGACGACGTGGAGATCGTGCTGCAGTCCGAGAACGGCATCCTCGGCGTCGGCGCCTACCCCTACGAGGGCGAGGAGGACCCCGACCTGATCAACGCCGGCAAGGAGACCGTGACGCTGCGCAAGGGCGCGTCGTTCTTCGACTCGGCCACGAGCTTCGGGATGATCCGCGGCGGCAAGGTCGACGCCGCCATCCTCGGGGCGATGCAGGTCTCCGAGAAGGGTGACATCGCCAACTGGATGATCCCCGGCAAGATGGTCAAGGGCATGGGCGGGGCGATGGACCTGGTCCACGGCGCGAAGAAGGTCATCGTGCTGATGGAGCACAACGCCCGCGACGGCTCCTACAAGATCGTCAAGGACTGCTCCCTGCCCTACACCGGCAAGGGCGTCGTCCAGCGGATCATCACCGACCTGGCCGTCTTCGACGTCACCGACGACGGGCTCGTGCTGCGCGAGCTCGCCCCCGGTGTCACCGAGGACGAGGTCCGCGACAAGACCGAGCCCGACTTCACCGTCGACCTCGGCTGAGCCGCAGCCGAGCAGTCGCGACATTGCCCCGGACGCACCGCGTCCGGGGCCTTCGCGTTTCGGGGTCGCTGGGCGCGCTCGGGGTCAGCGCCTCGGGCGGAGGCGCGAGCTCACGGCTCGTCGGTGTCGGGCAGCAGCTGGCCCGGGCGACTGGTCAGGAACCCCCAGCCCCAGCTGCCGTGCATGGTCGCGAGGACAGCAGGCAGGCGCACCGCGACGGGGAGACCGTCCCGCCACCCGATGGCCAGCCCTCCGACCGTGATCGCCGTCGCATAGGTGCCAGGAACGATCCACAGCGGCGCCCAGACGAAGCCTCCGACCAGACCGACGACGTTGGCCACCAGTGCGGTGGGCGCCGCGAGGTAGCGGGCGTTGATCGAGCCCTTGTGCTCCCGAGCCACGACCCGGCGCCACCGGCCGTAGTCACGGTACTGCCGGGCGAGGCGGCGAAACGTGGGCCGGGGACGGTAGCGGACCCGCAGCTCGGGGTCGAACCAGACCGTGCCGCCCGCCTGACGGATCCGGTAGTTGAGCTCCCAGTCCTGCGCCCTCGAGAACCGCGCGTCGTAGCCACCGACGGAGGTGAGCCACCTGCGCCGGAAGACGCCGAGGTAGACGGTGTCCGCCGGCCCGGCCTCCCCACCGGTGTGGAACCGGGCGCCGCCGACGCCCAGCGGCGACCGCATCGCGATGGCGACCGCCTTCTCGAAGTTCGTCACGCCCTCGGCGTACATGACGCCGCCCACGTTGGCGGCGCCGGTCTCCTCGAGCACCGTCACGGCGCGCTCGACGTAGCCGGGGCTGAGGAAGCCGTGCCCGTCGACCCGGACGATGATGTCGTGCGCGGCCGCCTCGACGGCGAGGTTCAACGCGTCGGGCGTGCGTCCTGAGGGGTTCTCGACGACCGTGATCCGGGGATCCCGCTGCGCCAGCTCACGCGCGACCCCGAGGGTGTCGTCGTGTCCCGGACCGATCGCCAGCACGAGCTCCAGCTCACCCGGGTAGCCCTGCTCGAGGATCGCCTGGACGGCCTCACCCAGATGCTTCTCCTCGTTGAGCAGGGGCATGATGACGCTGATGGGAGGTGGGTGATGCACGGGGTGCGTCCGCTCCGGGGCTCGGGAACTGAGGTCGGGAGGAGACTACCTCTCAACCCTTGAGGAGCTGGCGCGCCATGACGATGCGCTGGATCTGGTTGGTCCCTTCGTAGATCTGGGTGATCTTCGCGTCGCGCATCATCCTCTCGAGCGGGAAGTCCTTCGTGTAGCCGGCTCCGCCCAGCAGCTGCACCGCGTCCGTCGTTACCTTCATCGCAACGTCGGACGCGTAGCACTTGGCCGCCGCGCCGAAGAAGGAGAGGTCCTTGTCGCCCCGCTCGGACTTCGCTGCGGCCACGTAGACCATCTGCCGGGCCGCCTCGACCTCCATCGCCATGTCGGCGAGCATGAACTGGATGCCCTGGAAGTCGGCGATCCGCTTGCCGAACTGCTTGCGCTCCTTGACGTAGGCGACCGCGTGGTCGAGCGCCCCCTGGGCGATGCCGATGGCCTGGGCCCCGATGGTCACCCGGGTGTGGTCGAGGGTGCGCAGTGCGATCTTCAGGCCGTCACCGACCTCGCCGACCAGGCGGTCGCCCGGGATGCGGACGTTGTCGAAGTGCAGCTCGCGAGTCGGGCTGCCCTTGATGCCGAGCTTGCGCTCCTTCTCACCGAAGGTGAAGCCCGCATCCGACTTCTCGACGACGAAGGCGGACACGTTGTTGCCTCGCGGCCCGTCGGGGTCGGTCACAGCGAGGACGGTGTAGTACTCGGACACGCCGGCGTTGGTGATCCACGACTTCTGTCCGTTGAGGACCCAGTCGTCCCCGTCCCGCCGGGCCCGGCACTTCATCGACGCGGTGTCGGAGCCGGCCTCGCGCTCGGACAGGCCGTAGGAGAAGGTCGTCTCGCCGTGCGCCAGCGGCGGCAGGTACTTGCGCTTGACGTCGTCGTTCGCGGCGAGGATCAGCGGCAGCGAGCCGAGCTTGTTGACCGCCGGGATGAGCGCCGACGAGGCGCAGACGCGCGAGACCTCCTCGATCACGATGCAGGTCGCCAGCGCGTCGGCTCCGACGCCGTCGTACTCCTCGGGGACGTGGGGGGCGAAGAAGTCGGACGCCACCAGCGCGTCATGCGCCTCCTGGGGGTAGCGGGCCTCCTCGTCGACCGCCGCGGCGAAGGGAGCGATCTTGTCCTCGGCCACTGCGCGCACCGCCTCACGGAGCGCCTCGTGGTCCTCGCTGGTCCGGAACAGGTCGAAATCAGTGCTCGTCACGAGGAGCAATGCTACTCGCGAGACACAATTAGTAGGACGTCCAAGTGATCCAGGCCACCGCAGCCCGGGCGGCATCGGCCCCGGTGTCCAGCATGCGAACTCAGCGTCCACGATGAGGACGCCTGGGCGCGGACGAGCCCAGCGGCATACCATCCACGGAAGGTCATGAGTGTCAGCGTCACGGCCCCGGCTCGCTGACCGGCAACCCTCGCTACGCGGCGGGGTGCCCCGGGTGAAGACCTGGCCACCGGCGACCGCCGGTGCGCAAGCGCGAGTGTGAGGAACACCGATGAGCGACACCCCCGACTGGTCCTTCGAGACGAAGCAGATCCACGCCGGCCAGAGCGCCGACAGCGCCACCGGCGCGCGGGCCCTGCCGATCTACCAGACGACCAGCTACGTCTTCAACGACACCGACCATGCAGCGAACCTGTTCGGGCTCAAAGAGTTCGGCAACATCTACACCCGGATCATGAACCCGACCACCGACGTCGTCGAGCAGCGCATCGCCGCCCTCGAGGGCGGGGTCGGGGCGCTGCTCGTCGCGTCCGGCCAGTCGGCGACGACGCTCGCCATTCTCAACATCGCCGAGGCGGGCGACCACATCGTCGCCTCGCCGAGCCTCTACGGCGGCACAGTGAATCTGCTCAAGTTCACCCTGCCCAAGCTGGGCCTCGAGGTGACCTTCGTCGACGACCCGGCGTCGATCGACTCCTGGCGCGCTGCGATCCGGCCCAACACCAAGCTGCTCTTCGGGGAGACGATCGCCAACCCCAAGGCCGAGGTGCTCGACATCGAGGCCGTCGCGGCGCTGGCCCACGAGCACGGGGTCCCCCTCGTGGTGGACAACACCATCGCGACGCCCTACGTGATCCGCCCGATCGAGTGGGGCGCGGACGTCGTGGTCCACTCGGCGACGAAGTACCTCGGCGGCCACGGCACGTCCATCGCCGGGGTCATCGTCGACGCGGGCCGCTTCGACTACGGCCAGGACCCGGAGAAGTTCCCCAACTACAACACGCCCGAGGAGAGCTACCACGGGCTCGTGTTCGCCCGGGACCTCGGTGTCGGCAGCCCGCTCGGCGCCAACCTGGCCTACATCCTCAAGGCTCGCGTCCAGCTGCTCCGCGACCTCGGCCCCGCCGCCGCCCCGTTCAACGCGTTCCTCATCGCGCAGGGCCTCGAGACCCTGTCACTGCGGATCGAGCGCCACCTCGACAACGCGGCCAAGGTCGCGGCGTTCCTCCAGTCGCACGACCAGGTCGAGAGCGTCGTCTGGGCCTCGCTGCCGGACAGCCCGTCCTACGAGACCGCCCGGAAGTACGCGCCGCGCGGCGCTGGGGCCGTCCTGTCCTTCGAGATCCGTGGGGGCCTTGAGGCCGGGAAGAAGTTCGTCGAGGGCCTGACGCTGCACAGCCACGTGGCCAACATCGGCGACGTCCGCTCCCTCGTCATCCACCCCGCCTCGACGACGCACTCGCAGGGCCCTGAGGAGGACCGTCTCGCTGCCGGGGTGACCCCCGGGCTGGTCCGTCTCGCCGTGGGCATCGAGCACATCGACGACATCGTCGCCGACCTCGAGCAGGGTTTCGCCGCGGCCAAGGGCTGACCGGCCGGACGAGGTGGGCGGCGCGGCCAAGACCATGCCGTATGCCGCTCACCTCCGCCTGCTCGTACGCTGGCTCGCATGTCCGCCGAGCCTGCGACCGCCGTCCGCTATCCCGCTCCCCTGCGCCCGGGTGACCGGATCGGCGTCACCGCACCGAGCGCCGGTGTCCCCGACCGGCTGTGGGCACGGGTCGAGCTGACTCGAGAGTTCCTGGAGGCCAAGGGCTTCCGAGTCGAGATCGGTGAGTGCATGCACACGCCGTCGCACGTCAGCGCGCCGCGCGAGAAGCGTGCAGCCGAGCTGATGCGGATGCTCACGGACCCTGCGATCCGAGCCGTCGTCCCGCCGTGGGGTGGGGAGACCGGCATCGACCTGCTGGACCTGCTCGACTTCGCCGCGATCGCCGCCGCCGACCCGACCTGGTGCGTGGGCTACTCCGACACCACGACGTGGCTCACCCCCCTCACGCTCCGGACGGGGATCGCGACCATCCACGGCCAGAACTTCATGGACACCCTCTACCGGACACCGGACGGTGTCGCCCACTGGACCGACGTGGCTGCGTCCTCGCCGGGTTCGGAGATCACGCAGCGCTCACCGGGGAGCTGGCGCGGCGCCGGGTTCGACGACTGGGTCGCCGATCCCGGTGCGTCCGAGTACGACCTCGACCAGCCGGGGACCTGGCGGCGGATCGACTCCGAGGACGCCGACGAGCCGGTGACCCTGCACGGGCGCCTCGTTGCGGGCTGCGTCGAGACCGTCGGCTTCCTCGCCGGCGGCGAGTACGGGAACGTCACCGGCTTCGCCGAGGACTTCGCTCCAGAGGGCGTCATCCACGTGCTCGACGTGGCGGAGTGGCCGGCCTACGACATCTGCCGGGCGCTGCACGCCATGCGTCTGCACGGTTGGTTCGACCGCAGCACCGGGATCCTCGTCTCCCGGACGAAGGCTCTGTCGTCCCCTGACCTTTCCCAGGACGAGGCCGTCCTCGACGCCCTCGCCATGCTGGGCGTGCCCATCATCTCCGACGTCGAGTGCGGCCACGTTCCCCCGTACCTCGCCCTCGTCAACGGCGCCACCACGACCGTGCGGTTCGGAGCCGGCGAGAACTCCATCACCCAGACGCTCACCTGAGGCGTGACTCGGCGCCCTCCTGTGGATGGGCGCTGCGGTTCAGGGTGCGGTTCGGGCAGGATCATGGGAGCGTTCTGTGGCGTTTCCACCCGTTTGGTGGTGGTTGTCGGTCCGTTCGAGGGTCAGGGGAACCGTGTCGAGACGAAACTTCATGCCGTATGCCGCTGGGCTCGCCCTCGCGGTCACGCTCACCGGGTGCGCGGAGGGATCCGCGGCCCCGCAGGGCAGCACAGCGCCCACCACCGGGGGTTCACCGGGAGCGCCGGTGACCTCGTCGGTCGCGCCTTCCTCTGCGGCTGCCACGAAGCGGACGGCCGCGGCTCCGGACTTCCCGGCGGGGTTGCCGGCCGCGGCCAAGAAGCGCACCAAGGACGGCGCCAAGGCCTTCGTCGAGCACTTCATCGACCAGTTGAACCGGGCGTGGCGCTCCCCAGATCCCCGACGGATCAAACAACTCTGCGCCGAGGCGTCGGAGTCTTGTCAGTCCTTCATTCAGACTGCGCAGGATTTGGAACGCCACGGCCACCACTACGACTCCGACCCAGTCCGCGTCGATAAGGCCACCGCGTTCGGGGAAGCAGGCGGACTCATGCGGGTTGAGTTCCTCGGCGGACAGACTGGCGCGCGTGTCGTCGACGTGGCCGGCCGCACCGTGGAAGATGAGGCAACCTCCACCACGCACAACATGTTCTACCTCGACTGGAACTTGTCTGGGTGGAGGGTCACTGCGATCAAGGACGTGAAGTGAGGGCGCTCAGATGTGCGGTCGCGGCCCTAGGGATCCTTCTAGCCACCACGTCCACCACCTTCACTGCGCGGGCCTCAGAGCATGGATCGTGGAACAGCGGCGCGGGTTCAGACGGTGTGACGATCGACCTGTACTCAAGTGATCTGAGGCGTCTCAACTCCGAGTATGTGCGGTTGTTGGCCGAGCCGCAGGCGCACTGGAAGTACCGGCTCTCGATCTCCGGGTGCGACATCGATGGCGGTCCGGCCTTGAGCGGGCACTGCCTGGCCGCGGCGACGGCGGCGTGCGCGGACAACAGCCCGGAGCAGGGCCGGGGCCCACTCTCGGATGTGTACCGGTGGTGGGTCGATGAGGACGGCGACCCGCTGCCCGCCGTCGACTGGCCGGCCGGCAGCGCGCCGTCCGGCGCGGCGGGCCAACAGCTCGTCGGCACGACCTGTCTGCCCAACCAGGTGCCGGGGGTCAGCCCGGTGCCGACGATCGAGATGATCGTGCAGGCGTTCCACGAGACGCGGTGGGCCACCGCCCGGGTGGCCACCCAGCCGGAAGGGGACACCACGCTCGTGAACCTGGCGACCTACTTCCGGGTCGAGTGGGTGGAGGCCGGGTTCGAGCCGGGAGAGATCGACTCGGTGGACCCGGCCAGGATGTACGGCTACCGGGTGCAGATCCGCCCGCGACTGCTCGGCTACCGGTACGCGTTCGGCGACGGGGACACGTTCGGGCCGACCGACTCGCCCGGTGGCGTCTACCCACACGGGGACGTCCGGCACACCTACACCCGTCCCGGCCGGTACACCGCGTCGGTGGCGGTGACCCTCGGTGCGCAGTTCCGGATCAACGGCGGCCCGTGGATCGAGATCCCCGACCGGGTCACCATCCGCCAGCCCGGCACCACCATCATCGTCAAGGAAGCCAAAGCCGTCCTCGTCCGCTGACGCGCGCAGGAAGGTTGCCGCTGGGGCCTGCCGCACTGATTCGTCTGACGGGTCAGTGCGTCAGGGCGCCCGAGGTCATCGGTCCCGGCTGGGGATCAGCTGATTCCCAGCCGATCGAGCCCGTCGGCCAGACGGGCGACCGTGCCGTCGACGTCGGCGAGCTTGTCGAGGCCGAAGAGACCGAGGCGGAAGGTCGAGTAGTCGGCGGGCTCGTCGCACTTGAGCGGGACTCCTGCAGCGGCCTGAATGCCGACCTCGCGGAACCGCGCGCCCGACTGCAGAGCCGGATCGTCGGTGTGCACGACCACGACCCCCGGCGCCTCGAAGCCCGCAGCCGCGACGGAGGGAAAGCCGCGCTCGGCCAGCAGCCGGCGAACCCGCGTACCGAGGTCGACCTGGGCCGACTTCAGGGCGTCGAGCCCGCGGTCGAGGGTCTCGCGCATGATGGCCGCGTTGTGCGCCAGGGCATCGGTCGGCATGGTCGCGTGGTAGCTGGCCCGCCCCTCGACGTACGCGTCGGTCACGGTCAACCAGGTGCGCAGGTCCGCGGCGAAGCTGGTCGACGTCGAGCTCTCGACCGCCGCCCGGCCGCGCTCGCCCAGCATGACGAACCCCGCGCAGGGGAAACCGCTCCAGCCCTTCTGGGGTGCGCTGAGCACGACGTCGACGCCGGAGGCCTCCATGTCGACCCACATCGCGCCCGACGCGATGCAGTCGAGGACGAAGAGCCCACCCACCTCGTGCGCAGCGTCGGCGAGGGCCCCGACATAGGAGTCGGGCAGGAGGATCCCCGAGGCCGTCTCCACGTGGGCGGCGAGGACGACCTCCGGACGCTCCCGGCGAATCGTCTCGACCACCTCGTCGACGGGTGCGGGTGACCAGGCGGCGTCACGAGCCGCACTGTCGGGTCGCGCCGTGCACACCGTGACCGCGCTGGGGATGGAGCCGGCCTCGAAGATCTGCGACCACCGGTACGAGAAGAACCCGTTTCGCACCACGAGCGCGCGACGGCCGGTGACGAGCTGGCGAGCCACCGCCTCCATGGCATAGCTGCCGCCCCCCGGGACGACCGCGACCCCGTCTGCGTGGTAGGTCGTCCGCAGCACGTCGACGATCTGCTGCATGACGCCGATGAACCGTTGCGACATGTGGTTGAGCGAGCGGTCGCTGAAGACCACCGAGTACTCGAGGAGGCCGTCCGGGTCAACGTCTGCGCGAGGGAGTTCCATGGACCAAACCTACGGTGACGGGGCCCCGAGCGATGCGGGCGTCCGGGCTCCGATCAGCTGAAGAAGGCGCGCACCGCGTCGATGACCCGCTGCTGGTCTCGTTCGGCCAGGTCCGTGGAGCAGGGCAGCGACAGGCCACGCGCGAAGAAGCCCTCCCCGACCGCGCCGCCGAGGACGGGGGCGTCGGCGAACGGCGGCTGGGCGTGCAGGGGCCGCCACAGGGCGCGCGCTCCGACGCCGCGGCGCTCGAGGTGGGCGAGCAGCTCGTCCCGTCCCCGACCGTCGCGCTCGGACACCATGACGGAGTAGAGCCAGTAGGTCGCGTCGAAACCGGGCACGCGTGGCGGCAGGTCCAGGGGCAGGTCCGACAGCGCCTCGTCATAGCGGTGCGCGATCCGCTGCTTCGCCGAGATGAACTCGTCCAGCCGCTCCAGCTGCGCGAGACCGAGTCCCGCAGCGATGTTGGTCAGCCGGTAGTTGTAGCCGACCTCGTCGTGGAGGTACCCCACGTCGGGCACCTTGGCCTGGGTCGTCAGGTGGCGGGCGCGCTCGGCCAACGCATCGTCGTCGGTGACGATCATGCCGCCACCGCCGGTGGTCGCGATCTTGTTGCCGTTGAACGAGAAGCAGCCCAGACGACCGACCGTGCCGGTGTGCCTCCCTCCGTAGCGGCCGGCCGACCAGCCGGCGCCCAGTGACTCTGCGGCGTCCTCGAGGACCGCGACCCCGTGACGGTCGCAGGCGTCGACGATGGGCTCCATGTCGGCCGGCTGGCCGAGGACGTGGACGACCTCGACGGCCTTGGGCAGCGCCTCGCCGGCCGCGGCCCGACGGTCCAGCTCGGCCGCGACGAGCTGTGGGTCGAGGTTCCACGTGCGGGTTTCCGAGTCGACGAAGACCGGGCGGGCGCCCAGGTAGGCGATGGGGTTGACCGAGCCGACGAAGGTGAAGTCGGAGCAGAGCACCTCGTCGCCCTGCTCGACGCCAAGGAGGATCAGACCGATGTGGATGGCGGCGGTGCCGCTGGAGCAGGCGATGGCGTGCTTCGCCCCGACGCGGTGGGCGAAGCGGTCCTCGAACTCCGCCACGAAGGGACCGACGGACGACACGTAGCCCGACTCGACGGCCTCGACGACGTAGTGGCGCTCCAGTGCCCCGATGTTGGGCACGGCGAGTGGGATCGTCCCGGCGGCCCCTCGGGCTCCGGGGGCGTGCGTCTCCGGGTGCGCTCCCCCGTCCGCCAGTCGCTCGCTCATCGGTGGTACCGCGCAGCCTTCTCCGGGTCGACGCGAGGTCGCAACCACTCAGCCGTCCGGGCCAGCCCCTCCTCGAGCGACACCGTCGGTGCCCAGCCGAGGACCTCGTTGGCCCGGGTGGGGTCCGACAGCAGGACCTGGACCTCGGACGCCTCCGGTCGGATCCGGGCCTGGTCGGTGACGATCTCTGCGGTGCTGCCGGTGACGGTGCGGCAGATCTCGACGATCTCGCCGATCGACACCGTCCGTCCGGTCCCCAGCTGGATCGTGGTCCCCGGGGCCACGTCGGACAGGGCCGCTCGGACGAAGCCGTCGGCCGTGTCGGTGACGAAGGTGAAGTCCCGCTTGGGGGTGGTGTCTCCCAGGCGCACCTGCTCGGCGCCGGCGAGCAGCTGGGACAGGACGGTCGGGATGACCGCCCGGGCCGACTGCCGCGGGCCGAACGTGTTGAACGGCCGCAGCGTCATGACCGGCGTCTCGAAGGACAGCGCGTAGGACTCGCACATCTTGTCGGCGGAGATCTTCGTCGCGGAGTAGGGAGACTGACCCCGCAGGGGGTGGTTCTCGGTGATCGGCACCTCCTCCGGTGTGCCGTACACCTCGGACGTCGAGGTGTTGACGAGGCGCGGGGTGCCGTGGCGCCGCACCGCCTCGAGGACGTTGAGCGTGCCGATGACGTTGGTCTCGACGTAGGACCGGGGCGCGACGTACGAGAACGGGATCGCGATGAGCGCCGCGAGGTGGAGCACGACGTCGACGCCCTCGACGGAGGCCGCGACGTGCTCGGGGTCGCGGATGTCACCGAGGACGACCTCCGCCTGTCCGTCCCGAAGGCCCTGCGCGAACGCCTCACTCTCGTCGAGCCAGCCGAGCGAGCCGTTGGAGTTGTAGAGGCAGAACGCCCGGACCCTCGCCCCGTCGGCGAGCAGCCGCTCGACGGTGTGGCTGCCGATGAAGCCGTCGGAGCCGGTCACGAGGACGGTCCTGCCGGCGACCGACCCGTCGATGGGTCGCGGGTGCAGGGCGGGGCCGATGTCGGGAGTGCTGGTCACAGTTGCCTTTTCGTTGGGTTCATCCATGTCGTATGCCGCTGGGCCGGGTGCCCTTCAGGCGTGCCCCTTGGCTCGGGCGAGGTCGGTCGGGGTGCCCACGTCGATCCAGTCGCTCCCGATCGGCCAGGCCGTGACGACCTCGCCGTTGGACAGGCAGGTCTCGACGAGGTCCGGCATCCCGCTGGGCCGTCCCTCCGGAAGCCAGGCGAGGGCATGCGGTTCGACGGCGTAGACGGCGGCGTTGATGTCGAGCGAGATGGTCGGCTTCTCCGAGATCCGGACGACGCGTCCGGCCTCGCTCTCGACGACGCCGAACGGGACCTCGTGCTGGTAGGTGCGGGTGGCCATCGTCACGGTGGCCCCGGTCCGGCGATGGGTCCGCAGCAGGTCGCCGGCGTCGAACTGGACCATGAGGTCGCCGTTCATGACGAGCACGGGGTTGCCCAGGTCCGGCCGCTGCGCGCGCAGCAGGGTGAGGGAACCGGCCGTGCCGAGCGGCCGCTCGGGCTCCTCGCGGAGGTAGCGCACCGAGCAGCCGAGCCGCGACCCGTCCCCGAGGTGGTCCTCGATCTGGTCGGCCAGGTAGTTGACGCTGACGTGGATGTCGCGGATCCCGTCGCCGACGAGGCCGAGGATGAGCCACTCGATGATCGACCTGCCGGCGACCGTCATGAGCGGCTTGGGGGTGTCCTTCGTGAGGTCGCCGAGCCTCGAGCCGCGACCTCCGGCCATGATGACGGCGACGTTGGGCAATGGACGGGCGCCCACGACGTCGGACAGCGTGTGCAGGCCAATGAGGGTGCCGTCCTCGGAGACCTCGGGGACCACGGACACGTGCAGCGCCGTGAGGAGGTCGACGACGAGCGCCCGCGGCGAGCCGGCGGCGACGGTGTGCGGCGAGGTGGTTGCGTGGTCGATCGCGCGGTCCTCGAGGCTGCGGCCGCGCAGGATCGCGCGGCGCAGGTCGCCATCGGTCAGCAGTCCCGCGAGCCGACCGGCCGCGTCGACGAGGAGGCAGACGCGAGTGCCGCTGCGGTCGATGACGAGCAGGGCGTCTCGCAGGGTCGCGGACGTGGGCGCGATGGACCTCAGCAGCTCAGCGGACAGCTCTGGCGCGGTCACGGTGCCACCTCCTCACCCTGTGCCCGGTCCCCGGGGTTGTCGTCGGTCCTCCCACTGGCCGCTGTGTCGACGAACGGCTTGACCCGTCCGGCGCCACCGGCCCTCCGCACGATAGCGAGGATGCGGTGACTCGCGTCACCACTCCCGTAGGGGTTGACGACGGCCCGGGCCCGGGTGCGGGACTCCGGCGAGAGGGCCAGCCGGACGGCCCGTTCGACGGCCTCGCGTCCCTCGGTCGCATGGGTGACGTTGTCGCCGCGGAGCCGGCCACGCTGGCGCTCGCCCACGTCGACGGCGGGCAGGTGGAGCGTGGCGGCCTCGATGACGCCGGAGGAGGAGTTGCCGACGACGACATCCACTGCGGCGAGCACCCGCGGGTACCGCACCCCGATGGCATCGAGGAACCGGAACCGGGGCTCGCGCGCTGCCAGCGCCGTGAGGGCGGTGATGATCTCGTCCCGCCCCTCGTCCATCCCGGGGTGGGTCCCGATGACCGTGCCGCAGACGGCAAGGGTCGCCTCCGCCGCGGCCAGAGCCCACTGCCCCACCGGAGCCCCGGCCTGCGCCGTCGGTGGATGGTAGGTGAACAGGGCCACGGGTCGCTCGACCCGGTCGACGCCGAGGAGCCCGGCGAGGGCCGCGTCGTCGAGCGGCGCGGCCTCGGCCAGCCGGTCGAGGCCGGGGGCGCCGGTCACGTGGATCCGGGCCTCGGGCTCGCCCATCTGCGCGAGGCGCTGGGCGGCGTCGGGAGAGGCGACGCAGTGCTCGTCGCCCAGCTTGGTGACGGCGTGCCGGATCCGCTCGTCCACGGCTCCCTCGGTGACCTCGCCGCCGTGGAGGTGGACGATCGGCACGCCGAGGAGGAAGGCGGGGGGCACGACGTAGAGCAGCTCCCACCGGTCGCCGAGGACGACGAGCGAGTCCGCCCGGATCTGCGCGAGCACCTCACCGGCTGCGGCGGAGAGTCGGGCACCCTGCTCGAGCTGGGCCTCGACCGTCATCTCCCCCATCGGCTCGGCGAGCGCGTGGACGACGGCGGCTGACCTCGCGGCCCGGGGCAGGGCACGCACCAGCTCGTCGGCTGCGTACATGACTCCGGTGAGCAGGTGCAGGTCGATGTCGGTCGCCTCGGCCAGGACGCTGATGACCGGGGTGAGCGGCCCGAGGTCGGCCCGCGTCCCGACGAAGACGGCCACGGTGCGCGCGTCGCCCATCAGTCGCCCAGGTCCGCGTCGGTGATCGGCGCCCCGCCGGCGACGGCTCGCGCGATGACGCGGCCGCGGAGGTCGAGCGCCGGGCTGAGGCCGTCCTCGGGTCGCAGCAGCGACAGGTGGTGTCCTTCGAGCACGGTCCCTGCGGGCAGGTCGACGGCGGCGTGCCACGAGCGGCGCACCAGGACGGCGTTCTCCTGCTCCGAGGGCATCCGCCGCTTGACACCGTCGCCGAGGGCGCGGGCGAGCTGCTTGGTCGCCGCGACGTAGTCGGTCAGCTCCTGCGGCTCCAGACTGGCGAGGTGGTCGGGGCCGGGCAGGGTGCGATCGGCCGTGAAGTGCTTCTCGAGGATGGGGGCGCCGAGGGCCACCGCCCCGAGGGCGGTCGTCAGCCCGGGGGTGTGGTCCGACCAGCCGACGGGGACGCCGTGGGCGGAGGCCAGCACCGGGATGGCGCGCAGGTTGCACTCCTCGATCGGCGCAGGATAGGCCGACACGCAGTGGAAGAGGATGAGGCCGGGCGCCGCCCGGCAGGCGTCCACCGCGAGGGCGACCTCGTCGGCCGAGCCCATCCCGGTCGAGACGAGGAGGGTCACACCGAGGCCGGAGAGGGCTCGGAGGTAGGGCAGGTTGGTCAGCTCTCCGGAGCTCACCTTGAGCGCAGGCAGACCGAGCGCGACGAGCAACTCCGCGCTGTCGAGGTCGAAGGGCGTCGAGAGGAAGGTGATCCCGGCGTCGGTCGCGTGAGCGCGCAGCTCGGCCCAGGCCGTCTCGGGCAGGGTCAGCGCCTCGAGGAGCGACCGCTGGTCCGCGCTCCCGCCCCGGTCGCGCTGGTAGGGCGTCGTCGCGGCCGTCGACGAGACGAGCTTGTCCGGGGAGAACGTCTGGAACTTGACCGCGTCGGCGCCGGAGGCGGCTGCGATGTCGACGAGGCGGTGGGCGAGCTCGACGTCCCCGTTGTGGTTGACGCCCGCCTCGGCGATGACATAGACGTCGCCCTCGCTCGGGATGGCGGTTCCTGCGATGGTCACGGTGCTCATGGGTGCGTGCCCTCCACCGGGAGTCGGTGAGCCGGTCTGGCGGGGACGCCCAGGACGGTGCCTCCCGCAGGGACCACGCGGGTCACGACGGCCCCGGCTCCGACGGTCACGTCGGCCCCGACCTCGACCCCGGGGAGGACCCGTGCGCCGGACCCGACGAAGCTGCGGTCCCCGACCCGCGCCGCGCCGAGGAGCACTGCTCCCGGCGCCACGTGGCAGCCGTCACCGACGACGCAGTCGTGCTCGACGATCGCGCCGGTGTTGACGATGACCCCGGCCCCCAGCCGGGAGCCGGGACCCACGTGGGCGTGCTCGAGGACCACAGCGCCCGGTCCGAGCTCGACGTCGCGGGCCACGGTCGCGCTCGCCGCGACGACAGCCGGTGCCACCACCTCAGTCGAAAGAGCACTTCGCGACACTGCCCGCTCCTCAGTCGGAAGAGCGCTCTGCGGCACCGGGGTCCCTGTCGCGAACTGCTCTCTCGATCGGAGGGGGGTGGTGCGGGCGAACTCTGCTGCCGTGCGCAGCCGCCCCAGCACCGCCATCCGCGGGTCAGGTGCACCGATCGCGACGACCGCCCGCAGCCGTTCGGCGACGACGCGCTCGATGGCCTCGGCCTCGTCGCCGAGCACGTCCACGTGCCAGTGCCGGACACCGGCGTCACCCACGACGGCCACCACCGACTCGCCGAGCCGCTCCAGCACGTCGACGACCGAGGCGGCGTGCCCGCCGGCGCCGAAGACGACCCAGCCCGCCCCGCGCGGGGGCGAGGGTGGGCGGGAGGCGAGCCCAGCGGCATACGGCATCTCAGTCATGGTGACCACCCAGCGTGCCGGCGGCCTCGGCGAAGGCTTCCCCGATGCGGCGGATGTTGGCCGGCTCGAGGACGGCGGGGACGCGCGGCGGGTCGAGGACGAGCCCCTCCCAGGAGTTGCGCACGTAGGAGTGGACGAACCACTCGTCGATCTCGGCCTCCGTGGCGCGCAGCGACTCCCAACCCCGTGACGCGACGAAGTCGGGGAGGTCGTCCGGGGTGCGGAGCCGGCGCACGTTGGCCAGGTCGCTCCACGGCATCGCGGCACCGGTCACGACGGGCAGGCCGAGCAGGCCCGCCTCGAGGCCGACGGTGCCGGTCGCCGTGACGGTGAAGAGGGCCTGCTTCATCAGCTCACGCGAGTCGGCGAACGGGTCGATCGTCGCGATGTTGGGGTGGACGTCGAACTGTGGCCAGTAGTCGGGGTCCCGCCGCCACATGAAGTGGGCGTGCTCCTTGACCGCCACCCCGACGCCCAACGGAGCCAACGCATCGGCGAGCACCCTTGCCGTGTATGCCTGGTCGCGCCACTCCTGCCCCATGACGTCAACGCTCGACTCGGGCTGAACCTGAAGCGGCAGGAAGACGAACCGCTCCGGGACGGGGTCCCACCGGCGGGTCCGGTACTCGCGGAGGTTGAGCCGCGCCTTGACCGGGTTGAGCCAGGGCAGCCGGGTGTAGTCGCTCGGCTTCGGCAGCTGGAGGTTGGCCCCGCGGTCGACGGCGAACTCGCGCACGCGGTCGGTCGCGAGCCGCCAGATCTCCTGGCCGGACTCGACCTTGAGGTTGCGGGCGTACCCCATCGGTCGCCCGTGCTCGGTGCGCCAGGTCTCGATGAACCGCTTGCCGGCGTCGAGGGCGCCGGGGTCCTCGACGGGACGCTCGAAGAGCGTGATCCCCTGGGGAGCCCCGATGAGACCGAAGCGGTCGGAGGGCAGGCGGATCCCACGTGGCCAGGTTGCCAGCCCACCGTGGTGGGTGACGAGCCCGGCCGTGAGCAGCTCGGAGGTCACGGTGAACTCGGTGAGCGCCAGGATGGGACCGCGGCCGACGATCGCCTCCTCGAGGTGCTCCGCGGCGAGGTTGAGGAAGTTCATCGCCGTGTCGACCCGGTTGCGGCGCAGCGCGCGCTCCGACACGAGCAGGTCGAGCACGTCGAGCCCCACGCCGGCGCAGGCGCGCTTGAGGGCGGCATGCGGCGCCAGCCCGCTCACGACGTTGGCCTTCCGGGCCGCCGCATAGGGCAGCCGCACCGTCGTCGCGTGCGGCGCGTGCCGACGGACCCAGGCGAGGTTGGCGTCGGTGCGGACGACGAGGATGAGGTCCCGGGTGTCGAACCCCGCGTGGACGAGGGCGGGCACGAGCAGGTCGTCGTAGCCGAGTCCCATGTGGACCAGCGGTGTCACCACGAAGGCGTCTCTCCTCGGGTCGGGATCGAAGGTCAGGCCGTATGCCGCTGGGCTCGCTTCCGGGGATGAGCGCGGGTGAGCGGGGGCGGCGTTTCAGGCCGTCGTCATCCTAGCCGCGTAGGCCGCGCAGGACGCGTGGTGCGAGCGCGAGGCCAGCCGCGACGACGAGGGCGACGAGGACGAGCCGGACCACGGCACCGGCTCCCGACGACGGGAGCGTCGCCCCGGCGATGCTCAGCGCGGCCGCCGCCGCTGCGCCGCCCCAGAGCCACCGGTCGAAGCGCAGCGTCGTCAGCCTCCTCGCTGCCTCCACGGTCAGCGCCATGAGGACGAGGTAGGCAACCGCCTTGGCGCCGGCCACCCCAGCCAAGCCCGTGCTGCCCGCGAACGAGGCCGCCAGCACGACGAGGACGACGACGGCGCCGGCTGCAGCGACGGCCAGCCTCGAGGTGCGCTCGCGGTCGAGGACGGCGAGGGACGCCCCCTGGTAGACCATGTAGACGATCGACACGAGGGTGATCAGCCCGAGCGAGGTCCACATCGGGCGCTGCGGGAAGTCGGGCGCCATGAGCCGGACGAGCCACGGGCCCAGGAGCGCCACCCCGGCTGCCCCGCCGCCGACGACGAGGACGAGCGGCGAGGCCGTGCGGGCAGTCCAGTCCCAGCGCCGCTCCACTGGGTGGGAGAGGACGAGGGGGCTCCACGCGTTGAAGAGCGCGACGGCCAGCACGAAGGGCATGTTCGCCAGCTGCAGCGCCACCTGGTACGCACCCGCCGCGGCCTGACCCAGGAACACGTTGACGAGGAGGACATCGCCCATGAGCAGGGCCAGCATGGCCACGGCATGGGGCAGCAGCGGCGCCGCGAGCCGGATCCCGGCCCGGGTCCTCTCCCGCGCGGCGCCCGGCAGGAGGGGCCGGCCCACCGCGACGGCAGCGAGCGCCGCGAGCACGAGCGCGGCCGTGTACGCGGTGAGGTAGGTGCGGCCGCTGCGGTCGGACTGCGCCGCGACGAGACCCGCGAGGTGGGCCACCACGGTCGCAGCCACGGCCAGGCCGAGGAACTCGAAGGGGCGAAGCCGCGCTCGCGACAGGGCCTGTCCGGCGACCACCACGGTCAGGGCGGCGGATGCCGCCACGACGAGCGTCCACTCCCCGAGGTCAGCCCGACCCGCTGCGGCGAGGACGGCGCCCGTCGCCACCCCGACGACGGCCAGACCGACGGCGAGGAGGGTCATCGTGCCCGCGAGGGCCCGCGCCGCGGTCGGGCCGTCGAGCCCGCGGTGGTACTCCCGGAGGATCACCTGGGGCAGTCCCGCCGCAGCGATCGTCCCGACCATCTGGACGACGACGAGCGCGGTCGCGACCTTGCCGTACTCCGCGTCGCCGAGCAGCCGGGTCGCGAACGGCAGAATCAGCAGGATGCCGAGCCCCTGCAGGGCCGTCCCGACGAGGTAGACGACCGAGTGCCCGGCCAGGGAGCCTGCCGCTCCCGCCGGTGGCGCCGTGGCCTCGGGGTCGGTCGTCACCCGACCGAAGGTACCGCCCGCTCGTGCTCACGGTGGTGCCGGCTCTCGGTGTTGCCCCGGCGACATGGAGGGGAAACGATGGGGCATGGTCACTCGGGGCCGGTCTGGTGGCCGCCGGAGGCTGACCCGGCTCGGGGTCGTGGCCCTCGCACTCGGATTGGCGGTGGTGGTGGCAGTCGGCGTGATGGCCGGGTTGCACCGGCGGCTCATCTACTTCCCGGACTCCTCCGCGGCTCCCCCCGCCGGCACGGTGATCGCCGGGGCGCGGGACGTCGTGCTGCGCACCTTCGACGGTCTGGAGCTCGGGGCGTGGTTCGTGCCGGCCCGCTCCCCCACCGGGGAGGAGCTCGCCGTTCTCGTCGCGCCCGGCAACGGCGGCCACCGGGAGGGCCGCGCGGGTCTCGCGAGAGAGCTGAGCCGGCGCGGCCTGGCAGTGCTCCTGATGGACTACCGGGGCTACGGCGGCAACCCGGGGACGCCCAGCGAGGAGGGCCTGCTGATCGACGCCGCAGCCGCGGTGGCCGCGCTCGCGGACCTCGGCTACCCACCCGGTCGGACCATCTACTTCGGCGAGTCCCTCGGCACCGGCGTCGTCGCGGCGCTGCAGTCAGCGACGCGTCCTGCCGGCATCGTGCTCCGGTCCCCGTTCCCGAGCCTCGTCGAGGTGGGCGCGCACCACTACCCGTGGCTCCCGGTGCGCCGCGTGCTGCGGGACCGGTTCGAGGTCGAGTCGTACCTCGCCGAGAGCACGGTCCCGGCAACGGTGATCGACGGGGACCGGGACTCGATCGTGCCGCCCGGCCTGAGCGCTGGGGTGGCCGACGCGGCACCGGGACTCGTCGAGCGGCTCGTGCTCGCCGGGGCCGACCACAACGACGAGGTGATGTTCGGGCCGGAGGTGGCCGACGCGGTCCTCCGGCTCGCCGAGCACGTCTCCTGACCCCCCCGTCCGACTCGAGTGGCCCCGCAGTCCACACCCACCCGCTCGAGTGGCCCCGCGATCCACAGGCTGGAGTGCGCCCCGACTCACCGGCTCAGGAGCCACGGGGCAGGCAGGGGACGACGGACGACACAGGATGGCGCCAGCGGATATCCGCACGCCCGTGAGAAGGTGCTGTCGTGTCCGACCTCGGCCCGGTGACCCCCTCCCACGACGGACGACGTGTCGTCATCCGCGGGGCCGGGTCCATCGGCCAGCGGCACGCCCGGGTCCTGGGCATGCTCGGCGCGGACGTCTCGGTCTGGCCAGTCCGACCCCGGGGCGCGCGCACCGGCGACCAGCAGATCCTCGACGACCTGACGGGGCCCGCTGCCCTCTCGTCGGCAGATCTCGTGGTCGTCGCGACCGACACCAGCCGTCACGTGACCGACGCCGTCGCCGCGCTCGAGGCCGGGGCGGGCCGCGTCCTCCTCGAGAAGCCGGTCGCCCCGACCCGTGGCGACGCGGCGGCTCTCGCCGACCATCCCCGCGCAGCGGACGTCTGGGTGGCCGCACCACTGCGGGCCCACGAGGCGTTCCGGCACCTGTCGACCCGCCTCCACCTCGTCGGAGCGCCGGTGTCCGCCCATGTCAGGTGCCATTCCTGGCTTCCGGACTGGCGCCCCGACCGGGACTACCGCGACTCCTACTCCGCGCGCCCGGACGAGGGTGGCGTGCTGCGAGACCTGGTCCACGAGCTGGACTACGCCGCCGTCCTCTTCGGCCGCCCCACGCTGCTCGGCGCCCGCCTCGAGCACACCGGCCCGCTCGACATCCACGCCGAGCAGGCGGCGACGCTGCTGTGGCACACCGAGCTGGCAACCGTCACCTGCCGGCTCGACTACGTCACCCGGCCCACCTCACGCGGCGTCGAGATCCACGGCCCCGACGGGGCCCTGCTCTGGGACGTGCCCACCGCGACGGTCACCCACGTCGACAGCGTCAGCCGAGCGACGAGCACCGCGTTCCCGGCCGACCTCGACCGCGACACGGTCATGGTCACCCAGGCCCGCGCAGCGCTCGAGCTCGCGCCCGACACCGACCCGGCCCAGCGGCATACGGCCGGAGCCCCCGCCACCCTTGCCGAAGGCCTGGCGACGCTCGACCTGTGCGACCAGGCAAGGTCACGGTCATGACGTCTCGACGCATCCTGGCGGTCATCCCGGCGCGGGGCGGCTCGAAGGGGCTGCCGGGCAAGAACATCCGCTCCCTGGCCGGCCTGCCCCTGATCGCGCACAGCATCCGTGCGGCCGCGCTGACGCCGGAGGTCACCCGGTGCATCGTCTCGACCGACTCGGCCGAGATCGCCGCCGTCGCCCGCCGGTTCGGCGCGGACGTTCCCTTCCTGCGCCCGGCGGAGCTGGCCACGGACGACACGCCCATGGCGCCCGTCGTCCGCCACGCGCTGGAGTGGTGCGAGCGGGAGGACGGCAGGCCGTATGCCGCTGTGCTCCTTCTCGACCCGACCTCGCCCGCGCGCGTCCCCCAGCAGCTCGCCGCGGCCGCGGACCGCCTGTTCGCCAGCGAGGACCTCGACGGTGTCATCAGCGTCTCGGAGCCGACCTTCAACCCGACCTGGGTCGGGGTGCGGCACGGCAAGGCACCGGACGGCGCGCTGGAGCGGTACTTCGAAGCGGGGACCGGGGTCACGCGCCGCCAGGACGCCGAGCGGTTCCTGCGCATCAACGGCAACTTCTACCTCTGGCGCGCAGAGTTCGTCCGGGCGCTCGACTCGTCCTGGTTCGACGAGGGGCGCCATGCCGGCGCCGAGATCCCCGAGTCGCAGGCGTTCTCGATCGACGACGAGTACGAGTTCCGCCTCATCGAGGCCCTCGTCGCAGCGGGTCTCATCACGCTGCCCTGGCTCGACCGGACCACGGAGGAGACCGCTCGATGACGGCACCCCGACACGACCACACGGGCCCGTCGGCCCTCCCGCTTCTCGCTGATCTCAGCGGCCGGACCGCTGTCGTCACCGGCGGAGCCGGGCCGCTCGGCTCGGTCCTGTCCGCCGCCCTCGCCGACGCCGGCGCCCGCGTCGTCGTCGTCGACCTCGACGAGGACGGCTGCACCGCCACTGCTCGCTCGCTCCAGGGCAGCGGGCACGTTGCCGTCTCGGCGAACCTTCTCGAGCCCCCCGGGATCGCGACGGTGGTCGGCACCGTCCAGGAGATCGGCGCGTGTGACGTGCTCGTCAACAACGCCGCCTTCACCGGCACCTCCGGCGTGCCCGGCTACGCCGTCCCGTTCGACGAGCAGACCGACGAGGCGTTCGCGATGGCCCTCGCGCTCAACCTCACGGCGCCCTTCTCCCTGACCCGGCAGCTCGCACCGCTGCTGCGCGCCGAGGGCCACGGCAGCGTCATCAACGTCTCGAGCATCTACGGTCTCGTGGGCCCCAACATGGGGCTCTACGAGGGCACGCGCATGGGCAACCCAGCCGCGTACGCCGCGTCGAAAGGTGGTCTCGCGCAGCTGACCCGCTACCTCGCGACGGTCCTGGCACCGGACATCCGCGTCAACGCCTTCGCCCCGGGGGGCATCGCGCGCGGCCAGGACGAGTCCTTCGTCGCGCGCTATGAGCACCTGACCCCGCTGGGACGGATGGCGACCGAGGACGACTTCCGGGGGGTGGTGGCCTGGCTCGCCTCCGACGCCGCCGCCTACGTGACCGGGCAGGTCATCGCCGTGGACGGCGGCTGGACGGCGTGGTGACGCGGTCAGGCGCGCAGCTCGGGGGCGACTGCTCTCTCGAACAGCTCGATGCCTGAGCGGTCGTACGCCGCCTCCTGGAAGTAGAGGATTCCGTAGGCCATTCCCCGACGCTCCATGTCGCGCAGCACCTCGATCACACGCTCCGGGGTGCCCACGGCGGGCTGGGTGCGCAGGTCGGCGATGTGTCGCTCGGCCCGCTGCTCCGAGACGCCGCCCTTGCGAAGCAGGTCGGCGTGGAAGCGGAGCCGGTCCTCGACCTCCGCCTCGGTCTCGCCGATGACGACGTTGAAGTCACCCGTCCGCACGATCGACTCGAAGTCGCGGCCGACGTCCGTGCAGTGCTGGGCGAGGATGTCGCTCTTGCGGGAGAAGGTCTCGGCGTCGTCGAAGAAGTTCGTGTAGTCGGCGTAGCGCGCCGCGATGCGAAGCGTCACCTTCTCCCCGCCGCCGGCGACCCAGATCGGAATGCCGTTGCTCTCGGATCCCGGGAGCGACGTGCCCTGGAGCGGCCGGGGGGCACAGAGCGCCCCGTCGACCTGGTAGTACTTCCCGTCGAGCGTGGCCGACCCCGTCGTCCACATGTCGCGGAAGATCCGCACCCCTTCGCGCAGCCGACCGAGCCGCTCGCCGGCGGACGGGAAGCCGTAGCCGTAGGCACGCCACTCGTGCTCGTACCAGCCGCCGCCGATGCCCATCTCGAGGCGCCCGCCTGAGATGACGTCCACCGTGGCGGCGACCTTGGCCAGGTAGGCCGGGTTGCGGTAGCTCATGCAGGTGCACATCTGCCCCAGCCGGACCCTGCTCGTCGAGGCCGCGAAGGCGCTCATCAGGGTCCACGCCTCGTGAGTCGCCTCCTCGGACGGGATCGGCACGGTGTGGAAGTGGTCGTACACCCAGATCGACTCGAAGACGTCGCCGTCGTCAGCGTGCTTGGCCACGCCGGCCATCGCCTCCCACTGCCGCTCCGGCTCGATCCCAACGAGGTCCATCCGCCAGCCCTGTGGCACGAAGAGTCCGAATCTCATGCTCGTCATCCTGTCACGCATCGACACCGCTCTCTCGGGCGTGTGGCCACCCGTCCGTGTGAGGATGGAGGTATGCACCACAACGACCCAGCCGTCATCAGGGACCTGCTCCACACACCGGCGACCTGGGCCGTGGTGGGCCTCGGGGACAATCCGAGCCGCACCGCCCACAGCGTGTCCCTGTGGCTCACCCGCGAGCTCGGCATGAACCTCGTCCCGATCCACCCGAGTGCGGCGGCGGTCCACGGCTTCCAGGGCTACGCCCGACTCGCCGACATCCCGGACGGCACGACCGTGCACGTCGTCGACTTCTACGTCAACAGCTCGCGGGTCGGCGACTGCGTCGACCAGGCGATCGCCGAGAAGGATCGGCTCGGCATCGGAGCCCTGTGGCTGCAGCTCGGCGTCGTGGACGAGGACGCCGCGACGCGCGCCACGGATGCGGGCCTCGCGGTGGTCATGGACACCTGCCCCAAGATCGAGTGGCCCCGCATCGAGCCCGGTGACGCTGCCGGGGCCATCTCCGGCTGACCGACGAAGGCACTCCCCCACGATCGAACGAGCAGTTCACGACGATCGAAAGAGCAGTTCGCGACAGTGGGCGCGGGGGCACCCCCAGGCGGCGCGTGTCGCGAACTGCTCTTTCGATCGCTCAGAGGCCCTTGGCGACCTCGTCGCGCAGCGCCGCGCCCTTCGCGTGGGCCTGGTCCCGGAGCGCGATCTGGAAGTCGTTCATCCGGGCGCGGACGGCGCGTCCGAGATCGTCGTCAGCGGTCCCGACGATCCGGGCCGCCAGCAGCCCCGCGTTGCGCGCGCCGCCGATGGAGACCGTTGCGACCGGGACGCCGGCGGGCATCTGGACGATCGAGAGGAGGGAGTCCATGCCGTCGAGGTAGGTGAGGGGCACGGGCACGCCGATGACCGGCAGAGGCGTGACCGAGGCCAGCATTCCCGGCAGGTGGGCCGCTCCCCCGGCCCCGGCGATGACGACGCGGAGGCCACGTCCGGCGGCCGCCTTGCCGTAGGCGATCATCTCCTCGGCCATCCGGTGGGCGGAGACCACGTCGGCCTCGTAGGGGATGCCGAAGTCGGCCATCACCGACGCGGCCTCACGCATGACGGGCCAGTCGCTGTCGCTGCCCATCACGATGCCGACGATGGGCTGCTTGCTCTGCTCGGTCACTCGTGCCTCATTCCGTGATCACGCCCTGGAGGTAGTCGGCCGCGTGTCGCGCTCGCTCGCGCGCCTGGGCGAGGTCGGGCGCGCTGACGTTGACGTGGCCGAGCTTGCGGCCGGGCCGGACGCCCTTGCCGTACATGTGGACCTTGGCCCCCGGGTCGCGGGCCATGATGTGCCGGTAGGCCGGGTAGAGCTCGGGGTAGTCGCCGCCGAGGACGTTGGCCATCGCCGTCCAGGTGGCGCGGGGACGTGGGTCGCCGAGCGGCAGGTCGAGCACGGCTCGGAGGTGCTGCTCGAACTGCCCCGTGACCGCACCGTCCATCGACCAGTGCCCGCTGTTGTGCGGCCGCATGGCGAGCTCGTTGACGACGTAGCCGGGGCGCCCGTCGGGACCGGGCACCTCGAACATCTCCACGGCGAGGACGCCGGTGACGCCGAGCTCGCCGGCGACGCGGAGGGCCGCCTCGGTGGCGACCGAGGCGAGGTCCGGATCGAGGTCGGGAGCGGGCGCGAGGACCTCCGTGCAGATGCCGGCTGTCTGGACGGTCTCGACGACCGGCCAGGCTGCCGCCTGCCCTGACGGGCTGCGGGCGACGAGGGCCGCGAGCTCCCGCGTGAAGGCAACCCGCTCCTCGAGGAGGAGCCCGTCGGACATCGGCCCGGGCTCACCGACGTGGGCGAGCCAGTCGACGACGTCGGCGGTGGAGGAGGCGAGGAGGACCCCCTTGCCGTCGTATCCACCGCGGGGTGTCTTGACGATGATGGGCCACCCGACCTCGGCGCCGAAACGATCGACGTCCACGGCCTCCTGCGCCACGGCCCAGCGGGGGCAGGCGATGCCGAGCTCGGTCAGCCGGCGACGCATCGCGAGCTTGTCCTGGGCGTAGCGCAGCGCCGACCGGCTCGGGTGCATGACGATGCCTTCGTCCTCGAGGGCCTGCAGGACGTCCTGCGGGACGTGCTCGTGGTCGAACGTGACGACGTCGCAGGACCTCGCGAAGTCGAGGACGTGGTCGAGCCGCGTGTGCTTCCCGACGGGCGAGGACGGGATGACGAGGGCTGCTGCGGCGACCTCGTCCTCGGCGAGGACGGACAGCTGGATGCCGAGCTCGATGGCAGGGCCTTGCATCATCCGGGCGAGCTGGCCGCCGCCGACGACGCCGACGACGGGAAAGCCTCCTGGGGCACGCTTCGGCTCGGTCACGGCGCCCAAGCCTAGTGGGCAGCGCGTTCGGTCGTTTCCTCGTCCAGATCGTCGATGCTGCCCGGACCGCCGAGCGCGCCGTGGAGGACCGCCTCGGTGTGGACGGGGTCGGCCAGCTCGGTGTGCCGCGTGCGCACCGCCGCGAAGGTCCACAGCTTGTTCAGCACGAACGAGAGGGGCGTGACGACGGCGATGACGACGAGCTGGGCCCAGTAGAGGCGCGTCCGCAGTCCGGTCGAGTCGTCGAGGAGGTCGCTCGGCAGGGCGAGCGGGGACTCGCGGTGCATGAGGAGCGTGAGGAGCAGCAGCCCGAGGACCTGCCCGAGCAGGCCCACCGCCAGGAAGGGCCAGTACTCGCGCCACCAGGCGGCGTGACGTCCGCTCCGGAAGGTCCAGGTCCGGTTGAGCTGGAAGTTCCACAGGTTGGCGACGAGGAACGCAACCGTGGAGAACACGTGGTACCAGCGCAGGTTGTAGTCGGAGACGGGCAGTCCGATGACGGCGAGGTCCGGGTCCGGCCCGAGCCGCTTGACGAGGATCAGGGTGGCGAGGTTGACGCCCACCCCGGACGCCCCGACGAGCCCGAAGCGGAGCAGCAGCAGCCAGTTGTGCCGGTGCCGCTCCAACACGTACTCCCGCAGCCCTCTCACCAGCGCAGACTAACCCGGCCTCGCCGTGCGGGTCCCTCGACCGGTCCGCTCAGTCGGACTCGGCCTCGGAGAGGAACAGCGCGAACCTCGCGGGTTGGGCCTGCACGAGGTCGAGGCGCCCTCCGTTCGCCTCGGCGAGGTCGCGGGCCAGGGCGAGCCCGAGCCCGGTGCTGCCGCCCGTCCCGCTGCTCACGGAGCGCTCGAAGATGTGCGGCGCGATCGTGGGCGCGACCCCGTCCCCCTGGTCGCTGACCTCGACGATGACCGAGGGCCCGGACCGGCGGGCGTGGACGTCGACCGTGCCACGGCCGTGGACGAGGGAGTTCTCGAGCAGCGTCGACAGGACCTGCGAGAGGGCCACCGGGGTCGACCGGACGAAGAGGCCGCGCTCGCCCCTGACCCGCACCGAGCGCCGCGCCTGCTCGAAGGCCGGCTGCCACTCACGCTGGAGTGCTGCGATGACTGAGTCGAGCGAGACGGCCGGGGCGGGTCCGCCGGTGCCCCGCGAGCGCCCGAGCAGGTCGTCGACGACCCGGGTCAGGCGTTCGACCTGGGCGATGGCGATGTTCGCCTCTTCCTTGACGGCGTCGACGTCGTCGGTCTCGGCGATCTCCTCGAGGCGCATGAGGAGGGCGGTGAGCGGTGTGCGGAGCTGGTGGGAGGCGTCGGAGGCGAAGTCGCGCTCGGCCGCGAGCGAGCGGGTCATGTCGTGGGCGCGCCGGGTGATGACGTCCGACACGTGGTCGAGCTCGGCCGTCCCGGACCGGAGCGGCTTGAGCCTGGCCTCACCGTTGGCGAAGCGGTCGGCGAGCTCGACCAGGGCGGTTGCGGCGCGCTCCAGCTGCCGGCGCAGGGGCCGGCTCACGAGGTGGCCGACGAGGAAACCGATGAGGGCGACGGCCGTCGTCGCCAGCGCGAAGCGCATCACCCCGACGGACGGTTCCTCGGCGAGCAACTGCTGGACGACGTCAGGGCGGCGGGTGACGACATAGGCGACGACCGCGGTGGAGCCGAGGACGGCGACGCCGGCCGTGGTTGCCGCGGTGACGAGCGTGACCCGCTCGAGCGTCCGCCGCATGGTCACTCCGGCTGGGGGCGTTCGAAGCGGAAGCCGACGCCACGCACGGTGGCGATGTACTGCGGTGAGGTCGCGTCGTCGCCGAGCTTGCGTCGCAGCACGGAGATGTGCATGTCGAGGGTCTTGGTCGACCCGAACCAGGCGGTGTCCCAGACCTCCCGCATCAGCTGCTCCCGGGGGACCACCTTGCCCTGCTCGCGGACCAGCACCCGGAGCAGGTCGAACTCCTTGGCCGTCAGCTGCAGCTCCTCCCCCTTGAACCAGGCGCGTCGTCCGTCCGAGTCGATCCGGACGAGGTCTCCGGTGGGGGCGGAATCGGCCGGAGTGCGGCGGAGCAGGGCGCGGACCCGGGCGAGCAGCTCGGCGAGCCGGAAGGGCTTGGTCACGTAGTCGTCGGCGCCGGCGTCGAGACCGACGACCGTGTCCACCTCGTCGGCACGGGCGGTGAGGATGAGCACGGGGATGCTGCGTCCTTCGGCCCGCAACCGGCGGCACACCTCGAGCCCGTCCACCTTGGGCAGCCCGAGGTCGAGGAGGACGAGGTCGGGGTTGTCCTTGGCGCCCTCGAGGGCCTCGGCACCGTCCTCACGGACATCCACGTCGTAGCCCTCGCGACGCAGGGCCCGGGCGAGTGGCTCGGAGATCGCCGGGTCGTCCTCGGCCAGGAGCACTCGCGTCATGTCACCGTCCTCGAATCGCCGTGTTGAGCCGCGTCCCGCTGCCATGCGCGGCCGGTGGTCACCGACCCGAAGGGCAGCCTATCGACATCGCTCGGCGGCGCCACTGGGCGATCGTGCCGCCGTCCCCGCGAGAAGTCGCACGGGGAGCTCCATGCCGTATGCCGCTGGGCTCGCTCCTCGCCGAGGGTGCCCTCAGCGGCCGGGCCAGTTGGGTGTGCGCTTCTCGGCGAAGGCGGCGACGCCCTCGCGGCGGTCGCCGGAGAAGGCTGTGGCGCGCCAGCAGGCGTCCTCGATCTCGAGCCCGGATGCGAGGTCGACGTCGGAGCCGAGTCGCATGGCCCGCTTGGCGTTGCGCAGTCCCACGGGCGAGTTGGCGGCGACGGCCCGGGCCAGGTCGAGGGCGCGGTCACGGGCCGTCCCTGCCGGCACGACCTCGTCGACGGCTCCCATCGCGAGCGCCTCCGCGGCCGGCAGCTTGGCGGCGGAGAAGATCGCCTTGGCGGCTCGGGACCAGCCGACGCGGCGGACGAGCAGCTGCGTGCCGCCTCCGCCGGGGATGACCCCGACACCGACCTCGGGCAGCCCGACGAGTGCGCCGTCCCCGGCGATGATGACGTCACAGGAGAGGGCCAGCTCGAATCCTCCTCCGAGGGCGAAGCCGTCGACCGCGGCGATGGCCGGGACCGGAAGGCCGAGGACGCCGCCGTAGGCCGCGCGGGCCAGTGGTCGCTGCTGCATGAGGTCGGCGTCGGTGAACGAGCTGCGTTCCTTGAGGTCGGCGCCGACACAGAAGGCCTTGTCGTGGCTCGAGGTGAGCACGACGCACCGAACCGTGTCGTCGGCGGCGATCGCGGTGGTGGCGTCGCGGATCGCCTCGGCCATCGCGGTCGAGACGGCGTTGAGGGCCGCGGGACGGTCCAGGACGAGCTCGACGACGTGGGCAAGGGCTGGCTCGTCGAACCGCTCGACGCGCACGAGGCTCGGGCTCGAGGGCTGGGTCACGGCGGGACTCCTCTGGGTTCGGGTGGGTTCGGGTGGGTTGGGTTCGGGTGGGTTCGGGTGGGTTCGGGTGGAACAGCAGGAGGCGGCTGAAGGGGGTCAGGTCACCCGTCGACCCTCGGCCGGGGCGCGACGCAGCATCGACGGGGAGACCGGCCCGACCCCGCGGAGGATCCGGCGGCGCTGGCCGGTCAGCTGGAACCCGGAGAGCGTGGCGAGCTCGCGGGCCATCGGCGCATCGACGAGCACGGTGCCGGCCTGGGCGACGGCGGTCAGGCGCGAAGCCCGGTTGACGGTTGTGCCGAAGACGTCGCCGAGGCTCGAGACGATCGGGCCACGAGCCATTCCGCACCGCACCTCGGGCAGCACGTCGTCGTGCGAGATGGTCTCGACCAGGTCGAGGGCGATCGCGGCGGCGGGCGCGGCCTGCACGGTCGTGAAGAGCACCTCGTCGCCGACGGTCTTGATGAGCCGCCCGCCGTGCGCGGTGATGACGTCGGCGGACAGGCGCTCGAAACGGTGGACGAGCCGGGCGAGGTCGCGCTCGGACATCTTGCGCACGAGCGAGGTGAAGTTGACGAGGTCGGCGAAACCGACGGAGCGCATCTTCACCAGGCCGTAGCTCTCCGGATCGGCGTCGGCGACCATGCGCGAGATCGCCGCGCTGAGGTGCCGCCGCCAGGCGTAGACCACGAGAGGCTCGAACTGGTCGGCCAGGTCGGCCATCCGCTGGGCGGTCACGGCCGCGGTGCGGAAGGAGGGCACGACCCTCGTCTCGGCGCCGGCCCCGGGCTCGACCTCTGCGGCGAGGTGCTCGGACAGCTCCGTCTCCACCGCCTCGGCGACGAGCTGGGCCTGCCACACCGCCAGTCGATCCGCGGAGCGCGCGACGGCGCGTGTCATCGCGAGCGCGAGCGGCTCGTCGACCTGGCCCTCCCGGACGATGCCGGCGACGGTTCGCAACGCGTCGACGTCGGCATCGGTGAACAGCTCGTCGTCGGTGTAGACGACCGGGAAGCCGAGGGCTCTCCAGAACTTCTGGGCAGACAGGAGGGAGACGCCGGCCTCGCGCGTCACGTCGCGGCGCCGCAGCTCCAGCGGACGGCCGAGCAGCCGCTCGGTCACGTCCTTGGCGTCGACGTCCGTCTCCGGGCCGACCTCCAGCTCCTCGGCTCCCTCGGGACCGACGGGCCCCTCGGAGCCGCCTGCCTCGGTCATGGCCCGATCATGCCAGCCACACCGCCACGGGGGCGCACGTGGACCACGTCGCCTGCGGAGAAGGGCTGCTCCCCGCCGGCGACGTCGACGACGAGCGCTCCCGAGTCGTCCACCCGCACCGCTCGGCCCTCGGCGATGCCACCGCTCGGCAGGTGCACCCGCACGTGCTCGCCGATGGTCGAGCACGCCGACCGGTATTCCGCGCGCCCCTGCGGACCGCTGTCGAGCACCTCGGCCAGCTCGGTCAGGTAGGCGATGACGAGGTCCTCGCGACGAACGTCGGCGCCGGCGAGACGCAGCGAGGTGGCGGTCTCGACCGGCAGCTCGTCGCGGGTCTGGTCGACGTTGACCCCGGTCCCGACGACGACCGCCCGGACCCCGGGGCCTTCGGTGAACTCGCACAGGATGCCCGCGACCTTGCGGTCGCCGTCGGCCGGGAGGAGCACGTCGTTCGGCCACTTGAGCCGCGCCTCCAGCCGCAGCCCCCCGGCTGCCGTCACGGACCCGATCGCTCGGGCGAGGGCCACGCCCGCGAGCAGGGGCACCCACGCCGGCTCCCGGGGCGCGGGGACGATCGCGGAGACGGCGACCGAGGCCCGCGCCGGGACGTCCCAGGAGCGTCCCAGCCGGCCCCGCCCGCCCGTCTGGTCGTCGGTGAGGACGACGCGCCAGAGGGGACCGTCGTCGGGAGCGAGCCCAGCGGCATACGGCCGAGGGGAGTCGGCGGAGACGGCTCCCCCGCCCGCGCCCCACGACCGGATGACCTGGGTCGCCCGGCTGTTCGTCGACCCCATCGACGGATGGAACTCCACTGCCCGCCATGGCTGGCCGGACGTGACCAATGCCGCACGGATGAGGTCGGGGTCGAGCGGTTCGCGCACGCATGCAAGGCTAGAGTGCCGCCATGGCAACGGAGCAGGCCCCCGCCGAGGCAGATCAGATCACGGCAGATCAGACCATCGACCTGACGACGACGGCGGGCAAGCTCGCCGACCTCAAGCGTCGGGTGGCCGAGGTGGCGCATGCCGGCTCCGAGCGTGCCGTCGAGAAGCAGCACGCGCGAGGCAAGAAGACCGCCCGCGAGCGGATCGCGATGCTGCTCGACGAGGGCACCTTCATCGAGATGGACAAGTACGCCCGGCACCGGTCCAACCAGTTCGGGCAGGAGAAGAACCGCCCCTACGGCGACGGCGTGGTGACCGGCTACGGAATGGTCGACGGCCGCCAGGTGGCGGTGTTCGCGCAGGACTTCACGGTCTTCGGCGGCTCGCTCGGCGAGGTCTTCGGCGAGAAGATCGTCAAGGTGATGGACTTCGCGATGAAGATCGGGTGCCCGGTCATCGGTCTCAACGACTCCGGCGGGGCTCGGATCCAGGAGGGCGTCGTCTCCCTCGGCCTCTACGGCGAGATCTTCTTCCGCAACGTGCGCGCCTCGGGAGTCATCCCCCAGATCAGCCTCGTCATGGGCCCGTGCGCGGGCGGGGCGGTGTACTCCCCCGCGATCACCGACTTCACCGTCATGGTCGACCAGACCAGCCACATGTTCATCACCGGCCCGGACGTCATCAAGACGGTGACCGGCGAGGACGTCGGTTTCGAGGAGCTCGGTGGCGCCAAGACGCACAACACCAAGTCCGGCGTCGCGCACTACATGGGCACCGACGAGCAGGACGCCATCGACTACGTCAAGGCGCTGTTGTCCTACCTGCCGAGCAACAACATGGAGACCCCGCCGTCGTACGACGAGGGCGAGGCCGACCTCACCGTGACCGACGAGGACCGGTGGCTCGACACCTGCATCCCCGACTCGCCCAACGTGCCCTACGACATGCACCAGGTCATCGAGCACGTCGTCGACGACGGTGAGTTCCTCGAGGTCCAGCCGCTGTTCGCACCCAACATCATCACCGGGTTCGCCCGGGTCGACGGCATGTCCGTCGGCGTGGTCGCCAACCAGCCGATGCAGTTCGCCGGGACGCTCGACATCGACGCCTCGGAGAAGGCCGCCCGCTTCGTGCGCACCTGCGACTGCTTCAACGTGCCGGTCCTCACCTTCGTCGACGTGCCGGGTTTCCTCCCGGGCACCTCCCAGGAGTGGGACGGCATCATCCGGCGTGGCGCCAAGCTGATCTACGCCTACGGCGAGGCCACCGTCCCGAAGATCACCGTCATCACCCGCAAGGCCTACGGCGGCGCCTACGACGTCATGGGCTCCAAGCACCTCGGCGCCGACATCAACCTGGCGTGGCCGACCGGGCAGATCGCCGTCATGGGGGCGCAGGGCGCGGTCAACATCCTCTACCGCAAGGAGCTCGCCGCGGTCGCGGCTGAGGGCGGTGACGTGGACGCCAAGCGACAGGAGCTGATCGCCCACTACGAGGAGACGCTCGCGAACCCCTACATCGCGGCCGAGCGCGGCTACATCGACACGGTCATCTCGCCCTCCAACACCCGGATGAACGTCACTCGTGCCCTCCGGGCGCTGAAGAACAAGCGGGAGACGCTGCCGCCCAAGAAGCACGGGAACATCCCGCTGTGACCGGCCAGACCGCGAGGAACGAGCCCGGTTCGGGGGCATCGGGGGGTGCGGCGGGCGAAGTGAGCTCCGGGGAGCACCGCGAGCCGAGCGAAGCGGTGCGGGTGCTGCGGGGCCACCCGACGGCCGAGGAGACGGCGGTCCTCGTCGCGGTGCTCGCTGCCGTGGGTGGGGCCGGTGAGGGCGAGGTCGCGCACTCCCGGTCGGCGTGGTCCGACCCCGCGTGGCGGCTCGTCGGACCGCAGGCGCGCCGGGGCGGTTGGCGCGTCTCCAGCCTGCCGCGGTGAGGCTCGGGGCGTGATCCCGGCCACTTCTGGCCCTGTGGAGGTTAGGCACACCTAACCGAGGAGTATGTTTCGCCTTGTGAACCTCTTCGGGCTGTCCCGGCGGAGCGATCCGGGCACACAGCCGGCCTCTGGCAGCGAGCTCCCATCCGTTCCCATCGACGGGTCGACGCGCGGCCCGACCCTGGCCCGTCATCCGTTGGGGAGCACGGTCGTCCTGGCCGCGCCTCGCCTGGAGGCAGCCACGACGCGGCGCCTCGGCGAGCTCGGGCTGCGAGCCGGCACCGAGGTCGTCATCCTGCACCGGACGGCGGGCCGCGGACGGGTCATCGCCACCGGCACGACGCGTATCGCCCTGGACCGGGCGACCTTGGACGCGTGGCCCGTTCAGGTGAAGTCATGACGACGCACGACACCGCGCCGGCGTGCCCGTCCTGTGCGAGCCAGGCGGCCAAGGCGCAGCCGTCGACCGGCTCCCCGGAGGTGGCCCTCGTCGGCGCACCGAACTCCGGCAAGTCCACGCTGTTCAACGCGCTCACCGGCGCCCGCCGCTCTGTCGGCAACTGGCCCGGCACGACCGTGGAGGTCGGCGAGGGCGCGTGGTTCCTCGGGTCGGGCGGGGCTGCCCTCGAGGTGGCACTGCTCGACCTGCCCGGCGCCTACAGCCTCGACCCCGTGTCGCCGGACGAGGAGCTGACGCGACGACTCGTCGTCGACGTCCCTGCCCAGGACCGACCTGAGGTGGTCGTCGCTGTCGTCGACGCAGCCCACCTGGCGCGCAGCCTGCACCTGGTGGCCCAGCTGCGGGAGCACTCACTGCGGCTCGTCGTGGCCCTGACCATGACCGACCTCGCCGGACGGCGTGCGATCGAGGTCGACGACCAGGCCCTCGAGGAGGCCCTCGGCCTGCCGGTCGTCGTCGTGGACCCTCGTCGTCGCCTGGGCACGGAGGCCCTTGCGGGTGCGGTCGCCCGCGTGCTGCAGCGGCCGGCGCCCACGCCCCGCGGCTGCCACCTCGACGTGCACGAAGGGCACGGAGGGCACGAAGGGCACGAAGGGCACGAAGGGCACGGAGGGCAGGGCGGGCATGACCTCGGCGGTCTCGGTGACGTCGCTGAGCTCGAGCGTGCCGACGAGCGGTTCGCCTGGGTGCTCGAGGTGGTCGACCGGGCCACCCGCCCCAGCGGGGACGGGCGGCGCACGTGGACCGACCGGATCGACCGGTGGGCGACGGCCCCCGTCACTGGCCCGCTGCTCTTCCTCGCCGCCATGTTCGTCGTCTTCCAGGCCACGACGACCGTGGCCGCGCCGTTCCAGGCGGCCCTCGACTCGCTCTTCTCAGGGCCGGTCACCAGCGGCGCAACCGCGGCTCTGGAGGCGGTCGGGCTCGGAGCGACACCGCTGCACGGGCTCGTCGTCAACGGCCTCGTGGCCGGGGTCGGCATGCTGCTGACGTTCCTGCCCGTGATGAGCCTGATGTTCATCCTCCTGTCCGTCCTCGAGGACTCCGGTTACCTCGCCCGCGCCGCGGTGGTGACCGACCGGATGATGCGTCTGATCGGTCTGCCGGGGCGCGCGTTCCTGCCGCTCGTCGTCGGCTTCGGCTGCAACGTGCCCGCCATCAGCGCGACCCGTGCCCTGCCCAACGCCCGGCACCGCATCCTCACTGCCCTCCTCGTGCCGTTCACCTCGTGCAGTGCGCGCCTGACCGTCTACGTCCTCCTCGCCACGACCTTCATGCCGGACCAGGCGGGGCTCGTCGTCTTCGGCATGTACCTCGTGTCGATCGTCCTCGTCATCCTCGTCGGCCTGGCGCTGCGGGCGACGCTCTGGCGCACCATGGGCGGCGAGCCGTTGATGATCGACCTGCCGCCCTACCAGCGGCCCACGCTCCGGGTGGTGGGCATGGTCAGCTGGCTGCGGGTCAAGGGCTTCCTCCGCACGGCCGGAGGCATCATCGTGGCAGCCGTCACCGTGGTCTGGCTCCTCCAGTCCGTGCCGGTGCGGGGCGACTCCGGCTTCGCCGAGGTCCCTCCTGGCGACAGCCTCTATGCCGCCACGGCGCAGGCGGTCTCACCGGTGTTCGAGCCGGCCGGCTTCGGGCAGTGGCAGACGACGGGTGCCCTCATGGTCGGCTTCGTGGCAAAGGAAGCAGTCGTCTCGTCCTGGGCCCAGACGTACGCCACTGAGGAACCCGCGAGCAGCGCGCAACCCGGGGGCCTGGCCGCGGAGCTCCGACAGGCGTTCGAGCACTCGTCCGGTGGACACCCGATACCCGCCGTGCTGGCCTTCCTCGTCTTCATCCTCGCCTACACACCCTGCGTGGCAACCCTCGCCGCCCAGACGCGAGAGGTCGGGCTGCGGTGGACCCTGGTCGGGATCGGCGTCCAGCTCACCGTGGCCTGGCTCCTTGCGGTGGCCGTCTTCCAGGTCGGACGGATGCTCACATGAGAACGCCCGCGCCGGCTCGTCCCCTCAGCGCGGTCTTGGGGGCGATCAGGTCCGGCTCCGGCTCCGTCGCCGCCGTGGAACACGCGACCGGGTTGCCGCGCGACGTCGTCGAGGCGGCCGTCGACCACCTGGCTCGGGTCGGCCGGCTCACCAGCGAGTCGCTCTCGTTCGGCTGCCCAGCGAGTGGCTGTGGCGGGTGTCTGCTGGCAGCTCGCGGGGACCGGCCCTGTGCCGTCTCGGGGCCCTCGGAGCAGAAGCGGGGCGTCGTCCTCATGTCCCTTCGAACGCCCTAGTGGTCTAGCCTCTCTCCTTGTGCCAGTCCTACCGGTGAAGCTGTCGTGATGCTCGCAGGCCGATACCAGCTCGAGTCCAGGATCGCCGCCGGAGGGATGGGCGAGGTGCACGTCGCGATCGACGAACGCCTCCACCGCAGGGTCGCCGTCAAGCTGCTCCGGGAGGAGCTGGCCGGGTCCGGGGACTTCATCGAGCGGTTCCGTCGCGAGGCCCTCATGTCGGCCCGGCTGGCCCACCCGGCCGTGGCCCGCATCCTGGACTACGGGCAGGACGGTGACCGCCACTTCATCGTCATGGAGCTCGTCGAGGGTCAGGACCTCGCCAAGCTGCTGGCCCGACGCGGCCGTCTCCCCGCCGGGGAGGCAGCCCGCATCGCGGCGCAGGTCTGTGACGCCCTCGCAGCGGCACACGACGCCGGGTTCGTCCATCGCGACATCAAGCCGAGCAACGTCATCGTCACGGCCGACGGCAGTGGCGGCACCCGCGACGGGGCCGTCAAGGTCACCGACTTCGGCATCGCGCGGGCGCTGGGTGGGTCGTCCCTGACCCAGACGGGCACCATCATGGGCACCGCCCCGTACGTCTCCCCGGAGATGGTCCGTGGCGAGCCGGCGAGCCAGGCGTCGGACCTCTACTCCGTGGGCGTCGTCCTCTTCCAGATGCTCACGGGTCAAGTGCCCTTCGACGGCGATTCCCCCGTGTCCATCGCGCTGCGGCACCTCGACAGCGAGGTGCCGGCCCCCAGCTCGCTGGTCCCGGAGGTCCCGGCCGCGCTCGACGAGATCGTCGCCCGCGCCACGGCAGCCCGGCGGGAGGACCGGTTCCCCGATGCCCGGTCGATGGCTGCCGCCCTCCGCTCGGCCGCGGCCGCACCGGTCGCCCAGCCCGCCCACGCTGCGGCCACGAGCGTCCTGGCCGTCCCCCAGCGACACTCAGCGACCCGCGTGCTCTCCGATCGCACGCCCGCCCTCATCCCCGTCCCGCCACAAGGCTCCCGAGCACCCGACGCCTCACCCTCGTCACCCGTCGCGGCCGCACCTGCGACGCGTCGCGACCGGCTCGGCCACGCTCAGACCTCCGGCCCCGGCCGATCTCGGCTGCGGTGGGTCGGCGCCGCCATCGCGGCGGTCATCGTCGCGGCCGCGGTCACCGTCGGGATGACCGGAGGCGACGACACACCCCCGCCGGCAACCGCGGCCTCCCCCACCACCACACCGTCGCAGGAGCCCTCCTCAGAGGAGCCGGTGACGCCCGACGGGCCGGCCATGCCGCGCGATGCGGTCGGCCGCGAACGCGCCGACGTCGTGGAGGAGCTCAATGAGCGTGGGCTCAGGGTGCGGTGGGCCCTCGTCCGGTCGGGCGCACCCGAGGGCTCGGTCATCGGCACGTTCCCCCGACCCGGGCAGACCATGGAGCGCGGCGACACGGCGGTCATCGTCGTCAGCCGCGGTCAGCTGCCCGACGGGGTCGACCCCGTCGACGTCCCCGACGGCCTGGTGGGCAGCACCGCCGACGCCGCATCAGCGACGCTGGTCGATGCCGGCCTGCGCGTGAGCACCGCGCCGATCGCCTCGGACGCCGGTCCCGGCACCGTGATCGGCAGCTGGCCGGCGACCGGTGAGCCGGCCACCGACGGGGTGGTCGTGCTCGTCGTCGCAACCGGCGCCACGGACGGCGGAGCCACCGACAGCAGCCGGACGACGGACGCCAAGGGTGGGAGCAAGAAGCGGGACGACAAGAACGACTAGCCGGAACGATATTGCGTGGCGCCGACTGCAGCCCCGTGGGATACGTTCGCCGGGTGACAGACACGACGACTCCCAGCACCTCTCCCGACGCCCCCGCCGTGACCCCGGCAAGTGCACCGCCGGCGCGGCCCCGGACCGAGGTCGACCGCATCGCCGACGCCTACCTCGACGCCCTCGTCGAGCTGAGCCCGATGCAGGCCACCTACCTCGGGGTGCCCGGCCGCGAGGACGAGCTCGACGACCTCTCGCCCGCCGGCCACGCCGCCCTCCGGGACCTGCGCCGCGCGACGCTCGCGGAGCTGGCGACCGCGACACCGACGGACGATGTCGACCGGGTCACCATCGCGGCCATGACCGACCGGCTCCAGCTGGCCGAGGAGCGCCATGCCGCCGGCCTGGACGAGATGTCCCTGAACGTCCTCGCCTCCCCCCTCCAGGCCGTCCGGGACGTCTTCGACCTGATGCCCCAGGACACGGAGGAGCACTGGCACACCTTCGCCGTGCGCATGTCGCGGATCCCGGCGGCCCTGGCGGGCTACCGCGAGTCGCTGCTCGCCGCCCGCGAGAGGGGCATGGTCTCCCCTCGCAGGCAGGTCGTCGCGGCCGCCCAGCAGTCCCGGGACCTGACCACGGACGACGGCTACTTCGCCCGGCTCGTGTCGACCGCCAGGACCGCCGAGGGCGATCTGGAAGGCGACGTCAGGGCTGAGCTCGCGGACGCGGCGACGGCGGCGTCAGCGGCATACGGGGAGATGGCTGACTGGCTGGAGCGGGAGCTGCTGCCGCATGCGCCGGAGGCCGACGCCTGTGGGCGCGAGCGCTACCAGCTCGAGTCGCGCTACTTCCTCGGTGCGACGGTCGACCTCGAGGAGACGTACGCCTGGGGCCAGCAGGAGGTGGCGAGCCTGCACGCCCAGATGCAGGAGATCGCCGAGGGCCTCGAGTCCGGCGCCACGGTCGAGCGCGGTGTCGAGATCCTCGACGCCGACCCGAAGTACCAGCTCCACGGCACCGACGCCCTCAAGGCCTGGATGCAGGAGCGCGCTGACGAGGTGATTCGCAATCTCAAGGACGTCCACTTCGACATCCCGGAGCCGGTCCAACGCATCGAGTGCATGATCGCGCCCACGCAGACCGGTGGCATCTACTACACGGGGCCGAGCGATGACTTCACCCGCCCGGGGAGGATGTGGTGGTCGGTCCCCAAGGGCAAGACCGAGTTCCTGACGTGGAACGAGCTGACGACCGTCTATCACGAGGGCGTCCCTGGTCACCACCTCCAGATCGCGCAGACCGTCTACCGCTCGGCGCTGCTCAACAAGTGGCGCCGTCTCGAGTCGTTCACCTCCGGCCACGCGGAGGGGTGGGCGCTCTACGCCGAGCGGCTGATGGCTGAGCTCGGCTACATGGACGACCCGGGCAACCGGATGGGTTGGCTCGGCGGCCAGTCCCTGCGGGCCGCCCGCGTCGTCATCGACATCGGGGTGCACTGCGGCTTCGACGCGCCCGAGGAAGTGGGTGGCGGGGCCTGGGACTACGACAAGGCGTGGACCTACCTGACGCGTTACGGCTTCATGGACGAGAAGACGCTTCGCTTCGAGCTCGACCGCTACCTCGGCTGGCCGGGCCAGGCCCCGTCCTACAAGATCGGCGAACGCCTCTGGCTGCAGCTGCGGGACGAGGCCGAGCGCCGCGAGGGAGACGCGTTCGACCTCAAGAGCTTCCACCGGCGCGCCCTCGACATCGGCGGCGTCGGCCTCGACACGTTGCGGGCTGCGGTCCTCGAGGAGATCTGAGACCGCCGACGGCGCCGCCCCCCAGCTGGGGCGGCGCCGTCGCGCGTCCGTGCCGTAAATTCCGTCGTATGCCGCTGAGCCCGCTTCCGCCCGACAGCCCCGTCCCGCTCGTGCTGGGTTCCGCATCGCCGGCACGCCTCAAGACCTTGCGCAGCGCCGGTGTCGAGCCCATCGTCCTGGTGAGCGAGGTCGACGAGGATCTCGTCGTGGCCGAGGCGCTCGAGCGTCATGGGCCGATCGAGCCGGCCGACATCGCGCTGCTCCTCGCCCGGGCCAAGGCCGAGGACGTCACGACTCGCACCGAGTCGCCGGCCCTCGTCCTCGGGTGTGACTCGGTGCTCGAGCTCGACGGCCAGATCCACGGCAAGCCGGCCGACGCAGAGGAGGCGGGGGCCCGGTGGCGGCGGATGCGCGGGCGGTCCGGGGTGCTGCACACGGGGCACTGGCTCGTCGACGACCGCGACTCCGGGGGCGCGACGCTCGGCGCGACGGCCTCGACGACCGTCTACTTCGCACAGGTGTCCGACGCCGAGATCGACGCCTACGTGGCGACCGGTGAGCCACTGCGCGTCGCCGGCGCCTTCACGATCGACGGGCTGGGTGGACCGTTCGTGGCCGGGATCGAGGGGGACCACCACAACGTCGTCGGGCTGTCCCTCCCGCTCCTGCGGGACCTCCTGGCCGACGCCGGCGTCGGCTGGTTCGACGTCGTCAACCGCTGACCCACCTCTGGGCACCCCACCGGCTAGGGATAGAGGTCGTCGGTGAGGTTCTTGATGATGAGGTAGTGCTCGAGCCACCACCACATGAGGATGGCCCCGACGACGACGATGCCACCGAGCATCCAGTAGCGCCACCGGCTCCACCAGCGCAGCTTGAGGAACCAGGCGATGATCAGCGTGAACGGGAAGGCGAGGAGCGCGTAGCGGACCCGGCTCGGGGTCGTGCTCGTCACCATGAGGATGTAGCCCGGGTAGGCGCCGGCCCAGCCCCAGATCTCCGGGCCCCAGCGCCACGAGTGCTTCGAGAGCATGAACCACGCGAAGGCCGCCACCCCCAGGACACCGAGGACCTGCCCGACGACGCCCCAGTACGCGTAGAGCAGGTCCCACCACATGTAGAGCTTGACCTTGGTCTGGATGTTCCAGGCCAGCATCGTCTGGTTGTACGCGTCCGGCGTCTGCGTCACGACGGAGACGATGGTCGGCCACAGCCAGGTCAGCAGGCCGGCCCACACTGCCAGTCCCGCCAGGCCCCACCGCAGGCGCACCGGGTTGGGTCCCTCGTCCTGCTGGCGCCACCGGACCACCGCGTGCGCGATGATGACCGGCATCATCGCGATGACCACGTTTCGGGTCAGCGAGAGGACGACGAGAGCACCGGCGACCCACCAGTACCGGCGGGCCCGGAGCAGGAGCAGGATCGCCACGACGAGCAGCAGCGCGAGTGACTCGGTGTAGGCCGCCGAGAAGACCGGTGAGGCCATGTAGAAGCAGGTCGCGACGACGGCGACGATCGCCTCCCAGCGACCGACGACCTGGTCGACGAGCTTGAAGAGCAGGTACATCGCGACGAAGCCGAGCAGCGTCGAGAGGACGGGCCCGACCACGTCGAAGGGCAGTCCGGTGACCTTCATGATGGCACCGACGGTCAGCGGGAAGACCGGGAAGAAGGCCCAGGGGTTCATGTCGATCCCCCCGTGGCCCACGCGCGGGAGGACGCGGGGATACCCTTCCTCGGCGATGACGCGGTACCACTGGCCGTCCCAGTTCGTCATCGCGGCGAGATAGCCGGGGTCGGGCGGGAGTGGGTAGGAGATGCGGATCCGTTCGAGACCGATGGGCAGGGCGATCTGCCCCTTGGCCAGCAGGATGCCGGCGACGAGCACATAGAGACGCGAGACGGCGTAGACCGCCACCGGGAACCAGAAGCTGAAGCGGCGCCACCACGCCTGGCGGTCCTCGGCCGCGCGATCGACCTGCTCGAGACGCTCCGCCAGTCGGGGCTCAGACTGGCGGGACGGAGCGGCGTCGTTCGCTGAAGTGACGGTCACGCCGGGCAGCATAGGCCAGTCTGCGGATGAGGTCCCTACGCAGCTCGTCCGCCTCGATGATCGAGTCCAGGACGAGGTCGGCGGCGAGCCTCTCGATGTCGACGTCCTCCTCGTACTCGGCCCGGCGCGCGGCGACGAACGCGTCGCGCGCCTCGACCCCGTCGGCACGCTCGATCTCTGCGATCTTGTTGGCGTAGACCGCGTTGACCGCTGCCTCCGGACCCATCACGGCGATCCGGGCCGTCGGCAGCGCGATCGTCGCGTCCGGCCCGAAGCCCGGGCCCGCCATGGCGTAAAGCCCGGCGCCGTAGGCCTTCCGGACCACGACGCACACCTGGGGCACGGTTGCCGAGGACACCGCGCTGACCATCTTCGCGCCGTGCCGGATGATCCCGCCGCGCTCGACCTCGGAGCCGATCATGAAGCCGGGGACATCGGCAAGGTAGACCAGCGGGATGTTGAACGCGTCGCACAGCCAGATGAACCGGGCCGCCTTGTCGGCGCTGTCGGTGAAGAGCACGCCGCCCTTGACCATCGAGTTGTTCGCGACGATCCCGACCGTCTCGCCGTCGAGTCGCCCGAAGCCGATGACGAGCTCGGCGGCCCAGAGCGGCTTCAGCTCGAAGAACGAGTCCTCGTCGACGAGGCCCTCGATGACCGTGTGGACGTCGAAGGGCACCGACTCGCGCTCCGGAACCGTGTGCTTGGTCAGCGGCTCGGCGGGCTCCTCGGCGTGGTAGCTCGGCGGCCGGTCCCGCCAGCTGCCGGGGACGTAGGAGAAGTAGAGCTTGGCCAGCTCGATCGCCTCGCCGTCGTCCTGGGCCAGCAGGTCGCCGACCCCGGAGACGGTGCAGTGCATCCGCGCGCCGCCCATCTCCTCCAGGGAGACCTTCTCCCCGACGACCATCTCCGCCATCCGCGGGCTGCCGAGGTACATCGACGCGTTGCCCTCGACCATGATGATGAGGTCGCAGAAGCTCGGGATGTAGGCACCCCCGGCAGCCGACGGCCCGAACAGGCAGCAGATCTGGGGCACCCTGCCCGACAACGCCACCTGGTTGTGGAAGATCCGCCCGGCCCCGCGCCGACCCGGGAACATCTCGACCTGGTCGGTGATCCGGGCCCCGGCCGAGTCGACGAACCAGAAGACCGGAAGCTCCTCTCGCAGCGCCATCTCCGTGGCGCGCACGATCTTCTCCACCGTGCGGCTGCCCCAGGATCCCGCCTTGACCGTCGGGTCGTTCGCGATGACGATCGCCGGCCGGCCGTCCACGGTGCCGCGGCCCGTCACCACGCCGTCCGCCGGGAGGCCCGGCTGCAGCGCGTTCGCGTAGCGGCCGTCCTCGACGAACGAGCCCTCGTCGAAGAGCAGCGCGATCCGGTCGCGGACGTAGATCTTCCCCTGCGCGTCGAGCTTCGCCTGGGCCTTCTCCGGGGCCCGCTCCGACGCGGTCCAGGCCGCGGTCAACCGGGCTCGGACGTCGGCGACGCGGGGGTCGTCGCCCAGCGAGTCGGCAGCGAAGGGGGCCTGGGCAGAGAGGTCACGGGGTGGCATACGGGTCATCCTTCCAACTCAGGACTGCGGGAGGCCGAGGCCGCGCGCGATGAGCATGCGCTGCACCTCCGAGGTGCCCTCGCCGATCTCGAGGATCTTGGCGTCCCGGTAGAACCGCGCCACGGGGAACTCCTCCATGAAGCCGTTGCCGCCGAAGACCTGGGTGGCGATGCGCGTGGCCGAGACGGCCGCCTCCGTGGAGTACAGCTTGGCGATCGCGGCTGCGTGCTTGACCTCCTTGACGGAGCGACGGCCCTCGTGGAGCTCGTCCTTGAGCCACGCCGCCTTGTACGTCAGGGTCCGGGACGCCTCGACCATGACGGCGAGGTCGGCGAGCTGGAAGGAGATCCCCTGGTTGACGCCGATCGGTCGACCGAAGGCGATCCGCGTCTTGGCGTAGTCGGTGGCCAGCTCGAGGCACGCCTGGGCACAGCCGACCGCGAGGGCCGAGATGGCGATGCGGCCGTCGTCGAGGGTCTTGAGGAACTGCTTGAAGCCCTGCCCCTCGTCACCGAGGAGGTTCTCGAGTGGGACCCGGCAGTCCGCGAAGGTGAGCCCGTGCGTGTCGGACACGTGCCACCCGAGCTTGTGGTACGCCGGCTCGACGGTGAAGCCGGGCGTCCCGGAGGGCACCAGGATCGCGCTGATCTGGGGGGTGCCGTCCTCGTTGGTCCCCGTGCGCGCCGTCACGGTGACGACTGAGGTGATGTCGGTGCCGGAGTTCGTGATGAAGGCCTTGGCGCCGTTGATGACCCACTCGTGGCCGTCCCGGGCGGCGCGGGTCTTCGTCGCCGCGGCGTCTGACCCGGCCTCGGGCTCGGTCAGGCCGAAGCCGGCCAGGGCGCGCCCGGCGACGAGGTCCGGGAGGAACCGCTGCTTCTGCTCGTCGTCGCCGTAGGTGAGGATCGGGTTGATTCCGAGGCCGACACCGGCCGACAGGGTGATCCCGATCGACTGGTCGACCCTGCCGAGCTCCTCGATGGCCACGCACAGGCTGGTGAAGTCACCCTGTCCCTCACCGGCGCTGCCACCGAACTCCTCGGGCACGACGAGCCCGAAGAGGCCCAGCTCGCCCATCTTGGGAATGAGGTCCGTCGGGAAGTGGCTCTCGGCGTCCCACCCGGCGATGTGCGGGGCGACCTCCTTCTCCGCGAAGTCGCGAACCACCTTGCGGAAGTCCTCGTGCTCCTGGCTCAGCTCGAACATCCTCGTTCTCCACATTCACGCTCGACGGGGCGGTTGACGTTGACGTAAACGTAAAGCAGAATCCGGACCATGACAAGTGGGCCCGAGTGGACGATCGCGCAGGTCGCGGACGAGTTCGGCGTGACCCACCGGACGATCCGTCACTACGAGGAGCTGGGACTCATCTCCCCCGAGCGAAGGGGCACCCAGCGGATCTTCCACCGCCGCGACCGCACCCGGCTCAAGCTCATCCTCCGCGGCAAGCGCCTCGGCTTCCCCCTCGAGGAGATCCGCACCATCGTCGACCTCTTCGACGCACCTCGTGGTCGTCGCGCCCAGCTCGAGTACGTCCTCGACCAGATCGACGAGCGCAGGGCCGACCTCGAGCAGCGGCGCAGGGACGTCGAGGACGCGATCCGCGAGCTCGGCGAGTTCGAGCGCCAGTGCCGGGTCGACCTCGACCACCTCCTCGGACCGGGCCGTGCCGTTGGGCCGCGACGTGACACCATGGAGGCATGACCGGCCAGGACACGACGGCAGCAGACCCCAGGTTCGCGGACTACGCGCACCCCGAGCGCCTCGTCACCACGGAGTGGCTCGCCGCGCAGATCGGGGCGGGGAGGATCGGTGGCCCGGACGGCATCGCCCTGCTGGAGTCGGACGAGGACGTCCTCCTCTACGACACCGGCCACATCCCCGGTGCGCTGAAGATCGACTGGCACCTCGACCTCAACGACCCGATCACCCGCGACTACGTCGACGGCGCCCGGTTCGCCGAGGTGATGGGCTCGCGTGGCATCGCCCGCGACACCACGGTCGTCATCTATGGCGACAAGTCGAACTGGTGGGCCGCCTACGCGCTCTGGGTGTTCAGTCTCTTCGGCCACGAGGATGTCCGCCTCCTCGACGGCGGGCGCGCGAAGTGGGTCGCCGAGGGCCGCGAGCTCACGCGTGAGGTGCCGACGCCGCAGCGCGCCACCTATCCCGTCGCCGAGCGTGATGACGCCCCGATCCGCGCCTTCAAGGACGACGTGCTGGCGCACCTCGGCAAGCCGCTCGTCGACGTCCGCTCGCCCGGCGAGTTCTCCGGCGAGCTGCTCCACATGCCCGACTACCCGCAGGAGGGCGCGATGCGCGGCGGCCACATCCCCGGCGCGAAGTCGGTGCCGTGGGCACGCGCGGCCAACGACGACGGCACCTTCAAGTCCCGGGCGGAGCTCGAGGACATCTACCTGAGGGAGCAGGGTCTGTCTCCCGACGACGACGTCGTCGCCTACTGCCGGATCGGCGAGCGGTCCTCGCACACCTGGTTCGTGCTGACCCAGCTGCTCGGGTTCGAGTCGGTCCGCAACTACGACGGATCCTGGACGGAGTGGGGCAACGCCGTGCGCGTGCCCATCGAGAAGTGACGACCACCGAGCTGCCCACCGCCCTGGCCGAGATCGCCGACGACTTCCGCACCGCGAGCAACGATCTCAAGCTCCAGCTGCTGCTGGAGTTCAGCGACGAGCTGCCGGGGCTGCCGGAGCGCTACGCCGGCCGGCTCGACCAGCTCGAACGGGTCGACGAGTGCCAGACGCCGCTGTTCCTCGTCGTCGAGGTCGACGACGCCCCGACCCCCGCCGAACGCCGCGTGCACCTCTTCTTCGACGCACCTGCCGAGTCCCCGACGACTCGCGGCTTCGCCGGGATCCTCCACGCCGGGCTCGACGGCCTTCCTGCCGAGGACGTCCTCGGCGTGCCCGACGACGCGCCGATGCGGTTCGGGCTGGCCGATGCCGTCTCGCCGCTCCGGCTGCGCGGCATGGCCGCGATGCTCGCCCGCATCAAGCGCCAGGTTCGCGAGAAGTCGACCGGCTGACCGCCCAGAACACCTCAGCCGTATGCCGCTGGGCTCGCTTCCAGCGCCCGTGACCTCGCGTCCCTCCCGCCCCTTCACCTGCAACACACCCGCTACCGTGCGCCACACCACGCCATTCGTGGGGATCGGACTGCGGGGTGTTGCACGGTAGAGGGTGTGTTGCGTCGCAACCCGGCGGCTGGCGGGGGCCGTTCGGCGACGCGAGCCAGCCCAGCGGCATACGACCTGTTCACCCAGCCGGGCTCAGCTGCCGATGCGCGTGCGCACCTCATAGAGCTCGGGGAAGAAGGTGAGGTCGAGGGCCCGGCGCAGGAAGTCCACGCCGGTCGACCCGCCGGTGCCGGTCTTCTGGCCGATGGTCCGCTGGACGACCTGAAGGTGGCGGAACCGCCACTGCTGGAAGTTGTCCTCGACGTCGACGAGCTCCTCGCACGTCTCGTAGACACCCCAGTGGTCCTGCGGGGCCGCGTAGACCGCGGCGAAGACGTCGACGAGCCCCTCGTGGTGCACGTACGGCTGGGACCAGTCCCGGTCGAGCAGGGCAGCAGGCACGGCGTAGCCGCGCCGCGCGAGGTAGGCCAGGAAGCCGTCGTAGAGGCTCGGCTCGTGGAGCAGCACCTGCAGCTCCGCCTGCGCCTTGGGATCGTGGTCGAAGACGCCGACCATGTCGGCGTTCTTGTTGCCGAGCAGGAACTCGACCTCGCGGTACTGCGCGGACTGGAAGCCGGAGCTCGTCGCGAGGAACGGCCGGATCTGCGCGTACTCGCTCGGCGTCAACGTCGCGAGCACGGACCACTGGTCGGTGAGGGTGTGCTGGATGTGCTTGACGCGGGCCAGGCGCTTGAGAGCCGGCGCCAGCTCGTCCTCGTCCAGCAGCGCTCGTGCTGAGCGCAGCTCGTGGACGAGGAGCTTGAGCCAGAGCTCGGAGGTCTGGTGCTGGATGATGAAGAGGAGCTCGTCGTGCTGGAGCGGGTCGCTGAGCGGCTGCTGCGCCGAGAGCAGGAGGTCGAGGCGGAGATAGTCGCCGTAGGACATGCGGCGGCTGAAGTCCCGCTGGATGCCCTCCTCCAGGTCGCGTCGGCTCCTGCGGTCATCGGGGACGTCGTCGGACATGCGGGCCAGCCTAGGCTCGCGGGCGCAGGCTCACGAGGTGGCCGACGACCCCGGGGATCCAGCCGGTCTCGCCGCGCATCCACCGGGCACTCACGAGGTTGTGCGGCACGATCACGGTGTCGCTCCGCGCGTCCACGAGACCGAGGTCGGTGCCGAAGACGTCGGTGACGACCGCCCAGTCACGGTGGCTGTGCCGGGCGAGGTACTCGCCGATGGCGATGCCGAACTGCTCGACGACGTCTGCAGGTGTCTCCCCCACCCCGGACCGAGCGGCCTCGAAGGCACGGTCATACGCCGCACCCAGGGCCGCGAGGTCGTCGACATCGACCGCGCGGGCACGCAGTGCCTCGAGGCCGTGGGCGATCCGAGACCGCTCGGCGGTGCCCAGCGGCGAGGACACCGGACGGCCGCCCTCCGGCAGCGCCACGGTCGCGGCGGCGTCGGTCGACCCACGCTCCCCCGGGCTCGGTTCTTCCTTGTTCCTGCGTGAGAAGAGGCCCATGCCGCCAACGTACTGCGGAAGCGGGCACCGGCCTAGGAGGGCGGCGGGGCCCGGATCGCTCGGCGGCCCCTCAGCCGAAGGCGTCTGGGTCAGGGCCGGTCCGCTTCCCGCGGTCCAGCCCTCTGATGGCCGTCAGGTCCTCGTCGTCGAGCTCGAAGCCGAAGAGGTCGGCGTTCGCCTCGATCCGACGGGGCTGGACGGACCGGGTCAGGACGACGTGGCCGAGCTGGAGCTGCCAGCGCAGCGCCACCTGGGCGGGCGAGACCCCGTGCTTGGCCGCGAGGGACACCATGACCGGGTCCTCGAGGAGGCCGGCCCGGGCGGCAAGGGGGCTCCAGGCCTCGGTGACGATCCCGGCTTCGGCGTGGAACGCTCGCAGCTCCTCCTGCTGGAGGTACGGGCTGAGCTCGACCTGGTTGATGGACGGCAGCACGCCCGTCTCCTCGCGGAGCCTCTCGAGGTGTGGGATCTGGAAGTTGCACACGCCGACGGAGCGGACCCGCCCGGCCTGCTGGAGCGAGAGCAGGGACTGCCACGCCCGGACGTACTCGTTCTGTGCCGGGGCCGGCCAGTGGATCAGGTAGAGGTCGAGGACGTCGAGCCCGAGGCGGTCCATCGAGGCGTCGAACGCCGCCGGGACGTTGCGGTGGTCGTTGTTCCACACCTTGGTCGTGACGAAGATGTCGTCGCGGGGCACCGTGGTGGACGCGAGGACGCGACCCACGCCGCGCTCGTTCCGGTAGAGGTGCGCTGTGTCGATGTGGCGGAAGCCGACCCGGAGCGCCTGCGCGAACGCCGAGTCGACCTGCTCGTCCGGCACCTCCCACACGCCGAACCCCAGCATCGGGATCGCCAGCCCCGGTGTCGAGGCATGGCCCAGGGGCACGGTGGAACCCTGGGACAGGGAGGATACGGTGGGGACCGGCTCGTCAATGGGCATGCACCCCACGCTAGGCCGTGCCGCTTCCCGGTGTGTGCCGGACCTCACTCCGAGTTGGTGGGGAATGGCCGGGACGGCCCATTTTGGCGCGTCGCCGAGGCGCTAGAGTCCCTCGCATGGCTTCCATCAGCAAGGTCCTGATCGCTAATCGTGGTGAGATCGCCGTCCGCATTGCGCGCGCGTGCAAGGACTCCGGAATCGGGTCCGTAGCGGTCTATGCGGAGCCGGATCGGGACGCCCTGCACGTCAAGGTGGCGGACGAGGCCTACGCCCTGGGCGGCGCCACCCCGGGCGAGAGCTACCTGGTGCAGGAGAAGCTGCTCGAGGTCGCCAAGCAGGCGGGCGCCGACGCAGTTCACCCCGGCTATGGCTTCCTCGCCGAGAACGCCCATTTCGCCCAGGCCGTCATCGACGCCGGCCTGATCTGGATCGGCCCCGGCCCGGCTGCGATCGATGCGCTCGGTGACAAGGTCAAGGCCCGGCACATCGCGACGAAGGCCGACGCTCCCCTGGTGCCCGGCACGAAGGAGCCCGTCTCGGGGCCGGATGAGGTCGTCGAGTTCGCGACCGAGCACGGGCTCCCCGTGGCGATCAAGGCCGCCTACGGTGGTGGCGGCCGCGGCCTCAAGGTCGCCCGCACGATGGAGGAGATCCCTGACCTCTACGAGTCCGCGGTCCGCGAGGCGGTGACGGCCTTCGGCCGCGGCGAGTGCTTCGTCGAGCGGTTCCTCGACAAGCCGCGCCACGTCGAGACGCAGTGCCTGGCCGACCACCACGGCAACGTCGTGGTGGTGTCGACCCGCGACTGCTCGTTGCAGCGGCGCAACCAGAAGCTCGTCGAGGAGGCCCCGGCCCCCTTCATCTCCGAGAGCCAGCACGCCGAGCTCGTGCGGGCGAGCAAGGCGATCCTGCGCGAGGCGGGCTATGTCGGCGCCGGCACCTGCGAGTTCCTCGTCGGCCAGGACGGTGGCATCAGCTTCCTCGAGGTCAACACCCGCCTGCAGGTCGAGCACCCAGTGACCGAGGAGGTGACCGGAATTGACCTGGTGCGCGAGCAGTTCCGCATCGCCAACGGTGAGGCGCTGACCTTCACCGACCCCGAGCCGCACGCCCACTCGATCGAGTTCCGGATCAACGGCGAGGACGCGGGCCGTGGCTTCCTGCCCGCGCCGGGCACCGTCTCGAGGATGGTCGTCCCGCACGGCCCGGGTGTGCGCTGGGACGCCGGCATCGTCGAGGGCGACACCGTCGCCGGGGCGTTCGACTCCATGATCGCCAAGCTCATCATCACCGGCCGCGACCGTCCCCAAGCCATCGAGCGGGCTCGCCGCGCGCTCGACGAGCTGGTCATCGAGGGGATGCCGACGGTGACCCCGTTCCACCGTGCCGTCGTCTCCGACGAGGCCTTCGCCCCGTCCGACGGGTCGCCGTTCACGGTGCACACCCGCTGGATCGAGACCGAGTGGGACAACACCGTCCCGCCGTATGCCGCTGGGCCGGGTGCCGCTGACGGTGCCGCTGACGAGGTGGCTGAGCGTCAGACGATTGTCGTCGAGGTCGGCGGAAAGCGTCTCGAGGTGTCCCTGCCCGGTGGCTTGACCCTCGGCGGTGGCGGCGGGGCGGGCGCCGCGAAGAAGAAGGCTCCGAAGCGTTCCGCCGGCGGCAAGAGCGGCGCCGCGGCGTCTGGTGACTCGCTCACGGCGCCGATGCAGGGCACGATCGTCAAGATCGCCGTCGAGGACGGGGCGACCGTCGCCGAGGGTGACCTCGTCATCGTCCTCGAGGCGATGAAGATGGAGCAGCCGATCAACGCGCACAAGTCCGGCGTCCTGAGCGGCCTCAAGGCGGCGGTCGGCGAGACGGTGACCTCCGGCGCGGTCCTGGCCGAGATCAAAGACGCCGCACCCGAGGCCTGACGCCTTCCGACGGGCGACCCGAGGCGGCCGGCCCGGGCAGCTGCGCCCCGCGGCAACACACCCGCTACCGTGCAACACACCGGGGTCGGATCCGGGTGGGTTGCACGGTAGCGGGTGTGTTGCGGGGTCAGTCGTCTGGAGTGCCGGTCAGGCTTTCCGGTCAGGGCGTCGTCGACGGCGGCGGGTCGCCGAGCGTGATGTCGCCCTCTGACGGAGGATCCGGCACCCCGCCACCCACCGGCCCCTCGCCTGCACCGGTGCCCGTGTCACTGCCGGTCGGCCCGGCGTCGGTGGGCGTGGGGGTCGGTGTGGGGCTCTCGGACGGCACGGGGGCCGGCCCGCTGCTCGTCGAGTCGCGCGGCAGGCCGGTGTCGGTGCCCGGGTCGGCGGGGACCTCGGGCCCCGGGCCGGGCTCGGGAGCCGCCGCGTCCTCGACGTCCGGGGGCAGCCCGAGCTGCTCGCCGAGGGCGTCGGAGCCCTGGTCGACGTGCTCGGCGTACTTCCCGCCGGTTCGCTCGTTGATCAGGTCCTCCGCCTTCTCGAGGGCATCCTTGGCCTGCTCCGGATGTCCTTTGATGAAGTCCTTCGCCTTGTCGATCCAACCTGTCATGTGCCGCGCGCCTCCTTGGCTGTGGTCCCGGTCTCCCGACGCTACTCCGCTGCTCCGCCTCGGCGGTGTCGCGCAGGTGCTGCTCGGGTCGGCGGTGCCGGCAACCGGGCTGGTGTGGCCCACCCTGCCACGTCCCCGGTGCTCGTGCTCGATGGCCGGGTCGGTGTCGTCACTCCGACTGGTGCAGCTGCCGCGCCGCCTCCGCGATGGACCCGGACAGTGAGGGGTAGACGGTGATGGTGCTCGCCACCTGGTCGACGTTGAGCCGGTTCTGGACAGCGAGCGCGACGGGATGGATCAGCTCGGAGGCCTTGGGGGCGACGATGACCCCGCCCAGGATGGTTCCGTAACCCTTCCGGCAGAAGAGCTTGACGAAGCCGTCCGTGATCCCCTGCATCTTGGCCCGGGGGTTGCGGGCGAGCGGGAGCATGACGGACTCGATGTCGGGTGCCTCGTCCGCCGCGACCTGCCCGATGCCGACCGTGGCGATCTCGGGCTCGGTGAAGATCGTCGCGGCGACACCCCGGACGTTGAGCGGTGCCACGGCGTCGCCGAGGGCGTGCCACATGGCGATCCGCCCCTGCATCGCCGCGACCGAGGCGAGCGGCAGGACGCCGGTGCAGTCGCCGGCGGCGTAGATGCCGGGGACCGATGTCCGCGACACGCGGTCGACAGTGATGTGCCCCGAGTCGGCGAGGTCGACGCCGACCTCCTCGAGTCCCAGCCCGCTGGTCGCGGGGATCGCGCCGACGGCCAGCAGGGCATGGCTGCCCTCGACGGTCCGGCCGTCCTCGAGCCGCACGACGATGCCGTCCTCCGTGCGCTCGACCCCGGCAGCACGTGACCTGCTGAGCACCTCCATCCCGCGCTTGCGGAAGACGTCCTCGATCACCGTTGCGGCGTCGGCGTCCTCGCCCGGCAGGACGTGGTCGCGGGACGACACGAGGACCACGTTCGAGCCGAGGCCGAGGAAGGCCTGGGCGAGCTCGGCTCCGGTCACGCCGGAGCCGATGACGACGAGTCGCTCGGGCAGCTCGGTGAGCGAGTAGATCTGTTGCCAGGTGAGGATGCGTTCGCCGTCCGGCACGGCCGTGGGCAGGACCCGCGGCGTGGCGCCCGTCGCGACGAGGATGACGTCGGCGGCCAGCTCCTCGGTCGGGCCCCCGCTGTCTGCGTCGGTCTGGGCGATCACCAGGTCCCGGGCGGCCACGCGGCCGGCCCCGCGGATGATCCGGACCCCGACCTCCTGGAGGCTGCCGTGGACGTCCTCGCTCTGGGCCGCGGCCAGCGAGAGAATCCGTTCGTTGACCAGCTGCGGTTGTGCGACGACGTCCTCGACGACGTCGCCCTCGTGGTCGGTGAGGTGGACGCCGAGACCGCTGGCCACCTCGAAGTCGGACATGTAGTCCGCCGTCGCGATCAGGGCCTTGCTCGGCACGCAGTCGGTCAGCACCGCCGCGCCGCCGACGCCCTGGCGCTCGATGATGGTGACGTGGGCGCCGAGCTGAGCGCCCACCAGGGCCGCCTCGTATCCGCCGGGGCCGCCACCGATGATGACAACGGACGTCTCTCGGGTGATCACCCGCCCATCCAACCACCCATCGGGCCGTATGCCGCTGGGCTCGGACCCAGCGAACGCCACCTTTGCGCGAGGAGCCGCGCACCTGCGGGTGGTCGCCGTCGCTAGAGTCCGGAGGGTGAGTACCACGCCCGTCGACCTCAACGACCCGGCCACCGATCCGCTGCGAGTCGCCGGTCTGGCCGCCGCCACCATCGCCGAGCGGACGGGCGTGCCGCGCCATGACGTCGCCCTCGTCCTCGGCTCGGGATGGCGCGGTGCAGCCGACCTGCTCGGTGAGACCGTCGGCGAGGTGGACAGCTCCGACGTCCCGGGCTTTCACCGGGCCGCCGTCGAAGGCCACGCCGGGACGCTGCGCTCGGTCGCGGTCGGCGACACCGGGCCCCGGGCGCTCGTCTTCGGCACGCGTGCGCACCTCTACGAGGGCCGGGGCGTGCGCTCCGTGGTCCACGCCGTGCGCACCGCGAAGGCCGCGGGTTGTTCGACGATCGTGCTCACCAACGGGTGTGGTGGGCTCAACCCCGAGTGGGCCGCCGGCACCCCTGTTCTCATCAGTGACCACATCAACCTCACCGCACAGTCGCCGATCGAGGGCCCGAACTTCGTCGACCTCACCGGCCTCTACTCACCCCGCCTCCGCGAGCTCGCGCGCGATGTCGACCCCTCGCTCGGTGAGGGCGTCTACGTCCAGTTCCGCGGGCCCCACTACGAGACACCGGCAGAGGTTCGGATGGCCAGGATCCTGGGTGGCGACCTCGTCGGCATGTCAACGGCGCTCGAGGCCATCGCCGCCCGCCAGGCGGGTCTCGAGGTGCTCGGCATCTCGCTGGTGACCAACCTCGCCGCCGGCATCTCCGACCAGCCGCTCAGTCACGAGGAGGTCATCGAGGCAGGGGAGGCGGCTGCCGAGCGTTGCGCCACCCTGCTCGCGTCGATCGTGAGGCGGCTCGGATGACGGCCGCAGGAACGCCGGTGGGCCTGCTCGCAGCGGCACGGGCGTGGCGCGACGACGACCCCGATGCCACCACCCGAGCGGAGCTCGACCGCCTGGTCAAGCAGGTCGAGGCGGGCTCGGCGGAGGCCCGGGTCGAGCTGGCCGACCGCTTCGCCGGGATGCTCGAGTTCGGCACGGCCGGCCTCAGAGGGGCCCTCGGCGCGGGGCCGAACCGGATGAACCGCAGCGTCGTCATCCGCACGGCCGCGGGCCTCGTTGCGCACCTCGACGCGGTGGGGGTGTCCGGTGCCACGCCCCTGGTCGTCATCGGCTACGACGCGCGCTACAACTCCGACGTCTTCGCCCGCGACACGGCTGCCGTGGTCGTGGGGGCAGGCGGGCGAGCCCTCTTGCTGCCCGCGCCGCTGCCGACACCGGTGCTCGCGTTCGCGATCCGCTACCTCGGCGCCGATGCGGGTGTCATGGTCACCGCCAGCCACAACCCCCCGCAGGACAACGGCTACAAGGTGTACCTCGGGGACGGCAGCCAGATCGTTCCTCCGTCGGACAGCCAGATCGCGGCGCGGATCGCGGCCGTTCCCTCTGTGTCGAGCGTGCCGCTGGCGACCGACGGCTGGGAGACGGTGGACGACTCCCTCGTCGAGGACTACATCAGCGCGGTCGTCAGCGTCCTCGACCCGGCCTCCCCGCGTGACCTCAACTGCGTGCACACGAGCCTGCACGGTGTCGGCCACGGCACGGTCGCGGTGGCCTTTGCACGGGCCGGCTTCCCTCCGCCGACACCGGTCGACGAGCAGGCCCTGCCGGACCCGGACTTCCCCACCGTCGCCTTCCCCAACCCCGAGGAGGAGGGCGCCATCGACCTCGCCCTCGAGCAGGCGCGCCGCGAGAGCTGTGACCTCGTCATCGCCAACGACCCCGACGCCGACCGGTGCGCGGCAGCCGTCCTCGACCCGGCGGTCGGTGACTGGCGGATGCTGCGCGGTGACGAGGTCGGCGCCCTGCTCGGAGCCCACCTCGTGCACCGGGGAGTCGAGCCGGACGACGTCTTCGCCAGCTCCATCGTGTCGTCGCGGCTCCTCGCGGCGATCGCAGCAGCCGCGGGGATCCGGCACGAGGAGACCCTCACGGGCTTCAAGTGGATCTCGCGCGTCGAGGGTCTGCGCTACGGCTACGAGGAAGCGCTCGGCTACTGCGTCGCCCCGCACCTGGTCCGTGACAAGGACGGCGTCAGCGCTGCGCTCCTGCTCGCCGAGTTGGCGGCCACCCTCAAGGCCGGGGGACGGACGCTGACCGACCTGCTGGACGACCTCGCCGTGGCCCACGGGGTGTATGCGACCGACTCGTTCTCGGTCCGCGTCTCCGACCTCTCCCAGAGCGAGGCCCTCATGCGCCGGCTTCGTCAGTCTCCCCCCGGCTCGGTCGCCGGCAGGGCGGTCGCCCGCCTCGACGACCTCTCGCTCGGCGTCGGCGGGCTGCCGCCGACGGAGGGCCTGCGCTACCACCTCGACGACGACGCCCGCATCGTCGTCCGACCGAGCGGGACCGAGCCGAAGGTCAAGATCTACCTCGAGGTCATCGAGCCGGTGCCCGACGTCGGGAGCCTTGCGGTTGCACGAGCAGCGGCTGCGTCACGGCTCGGGGCGATCCGGGCGGAGTTCGAGCGCCTGACACTCCTGCCCTAGATGTACTGACCGGGGACGTTGGTCAATCGGCTGAGGGGTGGCTGGTTCCCGCAGGCTGAGTGGGGCCGGTGGTGATTGTAGGCGTGCAGCCAGGCCGGGAGGGCGGCCCGGCGTTCCGTCTCGGTGGCGTAGTGCCGGGCGTAGGCCCACCCATCGGCCAGGGTGCGGTGGAAGCGTTCGATTTTGCCGTTGGTCTGCGGCCGGTACGGCCGCGTCCGCTTGGGCGTGATCGCCAGCTCGGTGCAGGTGTCGCGCCACAGGTGCGAGCGGTAGGCCGGCCCGTTGTCGGACAGCACCCGTTCGACGGTCACGCCGCGCTCGTTGAACCAGGCGACGGCCCGGCGCAGGACGGCCACGGCGGTGGCGCCGGTCTCGTCGTCGTGGACC